>JAIBBD010000002.1 GCA_019694855.1 Dehalococcoidia bacterium | reverse complement strand
GGACGAGGCGGAGGACCTGACAACCCAGGACCTGCTGATCGAGGCACAGCGCGAGGTGGATCTGCAGGCATATTTCCTGCGTTCACACCTCGGCGAGTCGAGCAGCACGCGGTAAGGCCAAACCGCCGCGATCGGGTGCGGCTGGCGTTGTTGGGCGGGTCGCATGAGAGCTGGAGGGGAGCGCTGCCGAAGATGACGGCCGCGCCCGCCCTTCAGCGTTCCCGGGCGGGCGTCGCGCTCGCGTCGTCGTTAGTACTGTGAACCGAGGGTAGGTCGCGTCAGGCTAGCCTTCGGCGTATCCGCGGAGGCCCCGCACCCCCTTCGCGGCGGAGATCTCTCCCGCGAGGTTATGGGTGTGACCGATGACGAGGAGACCAATCACCCACGCGACCGTCTGCATGCCAAATCCCACTGCAGTGAGGTCGATTTCACGGTCGAGGTCGGCAGCAGTGAGCGACGCCAGGTAGGCATCTGCCTCGGCGTACACGGCTTCGGCGTACCTCTGCACGGCCGGCAGGTCAACGTTTACCGATCGGGTCCAATCTCGGTAGCGGACCCACTCAGGGCCGGGTATGGGCATTGGCTCGCTGACGCCGGTCGAGTTCGACCAGGACGTTGCGCATAACGGGGCCGCGCCCCGGAGCATGCCGGCGACGATCAAATCCTGGGAAATCACGGCGTGCGCGTAGGAGACGGCGGCGGAGTTCGCGTCACCCGGCGGGGTGACGTGCAGCTCGGGACGGGCGGGATCGCCGAGCGTCGCTTCGAGCCACTGGTTTGCCTGCTCAAGCTGGGATCGGAGAAGGGCGATGCTGTCCACGAGTCGATTCCTCCTAGCCGACGATCACGCTGTGGACGGGGGCGACCTCGGGCTGGCCGATGTCGACGCCGACGGCTTCGAGGATCGGGAGCAGCAGCCCGCCGAAGGCGGCGAAGGTCTCCTCGGACTGCCAGATGTCGACGACACGCATGTGACCGCCGAAGCCGAAGCAGACATAGTGCAGGCGGCCCGCAGGCTTACCTGCGCCGGCCTGCTCCAGGCGACGAATGACCTCGTCGTACTGCTCCACGGTCATGGAGACTGGGTTGAAGCTCACGGTGAGTGACACGCCGCGTCCTTTCACTGGTAGGTGTCATTTCGGCCGTATGCTAGGCACCGATCGTGATTTCACCGTGAGATCGAACGTCAACGATGGCTCTCCTCGAGATCTCGTGCCTGGGGCTCCCCGAAGTGCGCCACGGCGGCGCGTCGATCTCATTGCCGACGCGAAAGACGCTTGCGCTCCTCATGTACCTGGCGATCGAGCCGGGGATGCACAGCCGAGAAGCACTCGCCGCCCTGTTCTGGCCTGAAGCGGATGAGGAGCGAGCGCGCGGCGCACTCCGTCGGGTCGTGGCCGACCTCCGGCGCTCACTCGGCCGGGGCGAGGGGACTGCCGAAGACCACATTCAAGCGACCCGCAACGCGATCGGCCTCGAGCGGGCGGACCTGCGGATCGACCTCGTGTCACCGGGGCCGGCGGGCAACGAGGACGAGACGCAGCTCGCGGGCGCCAGGGACCCTCGGGTCGCCGCGCTCGAGCGGTATCGAGGTGAACTCCTCGCGGGCCTGTCACTGCCGGGCGCGGACGCATTCGAGGACTGGTTGTTTGACCGTCGGATGCGGGCGCAGCGGGCGATCACCGACACGTGCCAGTCGCTGGCGGCCGACCGAGCACGGAGCGGACGAGCCGCGGAAGCGCGGTCAGTCGCGGCGCGGTGGATCGAGATCGACCGGCTGGATGAGCGGGCGCACCGCGCTCTCATCGAAGCGCTGATCATGCTCGGCGACCGCTCGGGGGCGATGCAGGCGTTCGATTCGTGCCGCGCCCTCCTGCTCCGCGAGCTAGACGTCGAGCCGGAGGCGGCGACCGTGGCCCTCGGCATGCGGGCGCGGAGCCTGCCGGCGCCGCCGTCGCCAGAGCGCCCGCGGCCCGGTGAGTTGCCATTCGCGGGTCGGGCGATGGAATACGGTCAGCTCGTCGAGGCGTTCCAGACGACGCGGGAGCACGCGCCGCAGGTGGTGCACCTGGCTGGCGCGTCAGGAATGGGAAAGACCCGCCTCGCGAGGGAGTTTGCCGAATGGACGAGGAGCCAGGGCGGCCGCGTCTGGGCCGGCCGGGCACTCGACGTCTCATCGGGCCTGCCTTACCAAGCGCTGGCCGACCTGTTGCGCTCCGGCATCGACGTTCAGCACGTACGGGCGCTGGGCGCTCCGTGGGCGGGCAAACTGGCGACAATCCTGCCTGAGCTCAACTCGGAGTTCGGGGACGGCCGGTTCGATACGGACCCCGGCCGCCTTTCGGAGGCGTGTTGCCGACTGCTGGCTGAAGAGGCACGGCGGGGCCCGGTCGTCCTCGTCATCGACGACCTTCAGTGGAGCGACCAGGCATCGCTCGACGTGCTTGGGTACGTCCTGGCCTGGATCGAGCGAACACGCACGCCCGTGCTGACGGTCACCGCTTATCGAGTGGATGAGGTCCGCGAGCACGGCCCGACCAGCCGATGGATCGAGAGCACGGCTGGCGGAGCGATGGGGGCGCGAACGATCCGGCTCGACGCGCTCCGGCAGCCCGACGCACGGGCGCTGCTCCAGGCGATCAGTAGCGATCACGAACCGGTCCATGCTGAAATGCTCGACCGAGTCGCAGAGCGGCTGCTCGGACGAACGGGCGGTCAGCCGCTGTTCGTCGCAGAACTGCTTCGGTCGATCCTGGGGTCTTCGAAGGCGACGACGCCGTGGCAGCTCAGTCTCGAATCGCTCGAGCTTGGCCTCGCGGACTACCAGGGGATCCCGACCCGCGTCCAGCAGCTGATCCGGCGGCGAGTGGGGCGACTCTCGCCTCCGGCGGTAGCAGTCATCGAGGCCGCGGGGGTGCTCGGATCCGCGGGCCGGTTTGCGCAGGCGGTGGCGGTGTCCGGCCTTGACGCGGACGCGGGGACCGCGGCGGGCGACGAGTGCGTGGACGCGGTCCTCCTGACTATCGAACGTGGCCAGTATGCGTTCACCCACGACAGCGCGAGGGAGATCGTGTACGACTTCACCGGCGGGGCAAGGCGAGCGGCATTACACGCACGGGCCTACGCCCAACTCAAGGTGGACGGCGCCCCAGCAGCGGTACTCGCCGTGCACGCACTCGGCGCCGGGATGGACAGGGAGGCGTTCAGGCAGCTCCGCGCAGCCGGAGACCGGGCGCTCGCCAGCGGCGCCGGGTCCGACGCGGTCGCGCACTACCGGCAAGCACTGGAACTCGAGCGTGGGGGACCCGAGGAACGAGCTGAGGTCGCTCTCGGGCTCGGCCGAGCCCTCGAGGTCGCCGGGGATCAGGCCGGAGCCCGCACGATCTACGAGGAAGCGATCGTTTCGTCGTGGGCCCCCGCGGTGGCGGCACGAGCAGCGGTATCTCTGGCGACCATCGTGAGTCAGTCCGACTTCGATTTCGCGCATGCGGAACGTCTACTGCACAGAGCGCTCACGGACGCGAGGCGGAGCGGCTCGGCGGCGTTGCGTGCGGAAACCGAGTGGGCGGTCGGCCAGTCGGCGGCATATCAGATGCGCTTTGAGGAATCGATCCGCCACGGTCGGCGGTCCCTGCGAATCGCGCGCCAGCAGTCGCTCGCGCATCTGGAGTCGCGGGCATGGAATCTCCTGGTGTACGGCTTCGGGGGCGCCGGCCGCTGGAGCGATGCGGCGCGAGCCGCCGGTCAGGCGCACGCGGGCTTCGAGTCCGTCGGCGACCGAATCATGGAAGTCGATTCGGGGGCAATGGAATGCTGGGCACTGGGAAACGCCGGCCGGATCGACGCCGCGGTCGCGGCCGGGGTGGCGGCCCGGCGCGCGGCTCGGGCGAGCGGCAACGCCTGGGGGATCGCGAACGTGGCGACGCACCTCGCGTTCGCGCTGGCGCAACGCGGGGAGCTCGGCGAGGCGCTTGAGGTCGCAGACGAAGGCCGGCGGGTGGCTGACGCGGGGCTCCCACTCATGATGCGTGTGCCGACACTGGTTACCTACGGGTGCCTGCAACGGGCGCTGTTCGACATCGAAGGGGCGACCGACACACATCGCCATGCGCGGAAGTTGGCGGAGTCGGTACGCTGGACCCCTTTCCTCGCGATGACGTTACGGGAAGAAGCCGTGGACGAGCTTCTCCAAGGTGCATTCGGACGGGCCGGTGATCTCGCCACGCGAGCATTCGGGGTGCAGCGGCAGTGGGTGTTTCAGCCAACGCACGATGCGTGGTTGTACACGCTTGCCCTTCGGTGCGCGGGAAGGGGCGCAGAGGCGGACTTCGTGCGCGTGCTTGGCGCGAACGGGAGCAACCGTCGGTACGTGTTCGCTGCCGCCGTCGCGCGGGCGGCGGTCGGGCTTGCTGCAGACGGCCAAGGCGCTGCGCCCGATTCCTTCGAGACGGCCGAGTCGATGGCACGGCGGCTTGGGTTGCGGCTGGACCGAATGGCGCTCGCCGCGCTGCGCATGCGGACGGGGGACGGGGACGGCCAGCTGCGGGAGGTTGCGGAGGAGCTTGCGGTGAGCCTGAATGGGCCAGCGCGCGCGCGGTTCCTTGCAGCGGCCACAACACACCCGCTGCTCGATCTCGACCTTGACGCTCACGGCGTTCGCCCCAGCCCGGGTTAAGTAGTGACGGCACGCCGAGACTGCACGCGATCACGTGCGTGGCTCGACTCGTTCTGGGCGCGTGGGGCGACGGTTCCGCCGTTGAGGCCTGGCGGGTCAGCCGGGCCGGGTCGCACCTCGGCGGCGCGACGACCTCGACGGTGGTGGTAGGCCCGCAGGGATTCGAACCCTGGACCGATGGATTAAAAGTCCACTGCTCTACCGCTGAGCTACGGGCCCGGATCGAATCTACGGGACGGGGATCGGCGCGTCCAGCGAGCAGGGTGGTGCGGCAGTTGCGCGGTGGGTGATGCTGGGAGGCAGCGACTGCTCCCCCAGCGGGCGGATGGAAACCTCGATGTCGCGCCTCGTATGGCTGGCGTTTCTGGCGCTCGCGGTCTGCGCGGCGTGCACGGGCTCAGAGCAGCGGACGGCCGCGACCTCGACGGGGGCGGCGACGGCGAGCGCCGGCGGCGGACGGGCGTCGTTGCGGCTCGAGTCGGCGTTTGGCGGGCGACAGTTCGATCGGCCGACCGAGCTCGGGGTGTATCCCGGTGGGCGGTTCTTCCTCGCGGACCAGGCGGGGCTCGTGTCGTTGTTGCGGAGCGATGGGTCGGACGCGGGGGTGCTGCTCGACCTCCGCCGCGATGTGTTGCGCGGGGGGAACGAGGAGGGGCTGCTGAGCGTGGCGCTCGACCCGGCGTTCCCCGCCAGGCCGTACCTGTACGCGTACTACTCAGCGGCGAACCCGCGCCGGACGGTGCTGTCGCGGTTTGAGGTGGCGAACGACCGGGCCGACGCCGGCAGCAAGCTCGTGATCCTGGAGCAGCAGCAGCCGTTCTCGAACCACAACGGCGGCGCGGTCCGGTTTGGGCCGGACAACATGTTGTACCTCGGGATCGGCGACGGGGGTTCCGAAGGCGATCCGAGCGGGAACGGGCAGAACCTCGGGGTACTGCTGGCGAAGATCGTCCGCATCGATGTGCGAAACGCGAGCGCGGCTCGGCCATATGAAGTGCCTCGGGACAACCCGTTCGCGGGGCAAGCGGGTGCGCGTCCGGAGGTGTGGGCGTACGGCCTGCGGAACCCGTGGCGGATGGCGTTCGACCGCACGGACGGGCGGCTCTGGGTCGGGGATGTTGGTGCGAGCAGCGTCGAGGAGGTCGACGTCGTCCAGCGCGGATCGAACTACGGGTGGAACCGGATGGAGGGCGATCGCTGCTACTCGCCTCGAACTGGGTGTGACCGCAGCGGGATTACGATGCCAGTGGCGACGTACACCCACGACGAGGGGTGCTCGATCACGGGCGGGGTCGTGTATCGCGGACGCGAGCTGCCGGCGCTCGTGGGGTGGTTCCTGTACGCGGACTTCTGCAGCGGGCGGGTGTGGGCGGTCCCGGCCGCGGGCGGCGAGCAGCGCGAGTTGTTCCGTGACGACTCGGAGCGGCGGATCGCCTCGTTCGCAGAGGACGAGGCTGGCGAGGTGTACCTGCTGGTGCACGGCGGAGCCGTATTGCGGCTGCGAGCGGGGCCGTAGGTCTCGTCGCGCCTGCGGTCACGCGGCGCTAGGATGCGGCGCATGTGGGTGATCATCGCGGCGTTCGTCGCGTACTTCTTCCTCGTGACCTGGCAGATGCGACGGGCGGTCGGCACCTCGGACCCGGCGGCCCGGCTGCGCGAAGCGCGCCGGCTGCTACTGCTGGTGTCGGCGGGGGTGCCATTGCTCGCGATCCTCATCCTGGTGGCGCTGTAGCGGCGGCCCGCGCCCGGTACTCGGCGAAGGCGCGTTCCGGTATCCTGTCGTCATGCATCGCGTTGGACCCTCTGCTCCCCGGACGGCGCGGGGTCGCTGGACCCTCGTCCTTACCTAGGCGGCCTGCCCCGGCAGCGTCGCCGTCCCCTTCCTCACTGCTTTCAGGACACACACGCGGCCTCGGGAGGTCGGATGGCGAAGCGAGATTCGTGACATGACGACACAGGAACGAACCGAGGCCGAGCGCTACCAGCCGCAGGACGTCGAGCGGCGTTGGCAGGAGCGGTGGGCGGAGAGCGGGTTGTACCGCATCCCCGACCACGTGCCGGGCCGTGAGAACTGGTACGCGCTGACGATGTTCCCGTACACCTCGGGGGACCTGCACATCGGGCACTGGTTCGCGATGGCGCCCTCGGACGCGCTGGCGCGCTATCGGCGGATGCGCGGACACAACGTGCTGTTCCCAATCGGGTTCGATGCGTTCGGGCTGCCGGCGGAGAACGCCGCCATCAAAGGCGGTTCGAAGCACCCGATGGACTGGACGATGGCAAACATCGACCGCATGCGCGGGCAGTTGAAGCGCATGGGCGCGATGTTCGACTGGGAGCGCGAGGTGAACACCTCGGCGCCCGAGTACTACCGCTGGACGCAGTGGTGGTTCCTGCAGCTGTACAAGATGGGGCTGGCGTACCGCGCGGAGGCGGCGGCGAACTGGTGCCCGTTCGACCAGACGGTGCTGGCGAACGAGCAGGTGGTCGACGGGAAGTGCGAGCGGTGCGACACGCCCGTCGTGCAGCGGCTGATGGAGCAGTGGTTCCTCCGCACGACCCACTATGCCGAGGAGCTGCTGGACAACGAGGGGCTGGATTGGCCCGAGCACGTGAAGCTCATGCAGCGGAACTGGATCGGACGCTCGGAGGGCGCCGAGGTGTCGTTCGCCCTCGAGGCGCCGACGGAGGACGGGACGGACGAGATCCGGGTGTTCACCACCCGGCCCGACACGCTGTGCGGTGTGACGTTCATGGTGCTGGCGCCGGAGCACCCGCTCGTGCGCCAGCTGACGACGCCGGACCGCCGCGAGGCGGTCGAGGCGTATCTCGACGCCGCTGCGCGCGCGACGGAGATCGAGCGGCAGTCGACCGAGCGGCCGAAAACGGGAGTCTTCACGGGCGCCTATTGCGTGAACCGGCTGACGGGCGACCGAGTGCAGATCTGGACGGCAGATTATGTCCTGTACACATACGGGACAGGCGCCGTCATGGGCGTGCCTGCGCATGACCAGCGCGACTTCGACCTCGCCCGGGAGTACGACATTCCGGTGAAGGTCGTCATTGCGCCGGCGGGGTGGGACGGCGCTGACCTCGAGGCTGCGTACACCGAGCCGGGGACGATGGTGCACTCGGGGCAGTTCGACGGCCTGCCGAGCGAGCAGGCGAAGAAGGCGATCACGGACTACCTCGAGGGCCAGGGGTGGGGACGCGCCCGCGTCGTGTACCGGCTGCGCGACTGGCTCGTGTCGCGGCAGCGGTACTGGGGCGCGCCGATCCCGATGGTGTACTGCGACGAGTGCGGCATCGTGCCGGTGCCGGAGAGCGAGCTGCCGGTCGCGCTGCCGTACGACGTGGAGTTCAAGCCCACGGGGGAGTCGCCGCTCGCGCGCTCAGACGAGTTCGTAAACGTGGCATGCCCTTCGTGCAGCGGACCAGCGCGGCGCGAGACGGACACGATGGACACGTTCATGTGTTCGTCGTGGTACTTCATGCGCTACCCCGACGCGCGCAATGAGGCGATGCCGGTGTCCTCGGAGGCCGCGACCGCCTGGCTGCCCGTGGACCAGTACACGGGCGGCGCGGAGCACGCGACGATGCACCTGCTGTACGCGCGCTTCTTCTACAAGGCCGCTCGCGACGCGGGGATCGTGCCGGGCGACGAGCCATTTACGCGCTATTTCGCGCAGGGGCAGATCCTCGGGCCGGACGGGCGGCGGATGTCGAAGTCGCGCGGCAACGTCGTGGCGCCCGACGGCCAGGTGGAGCGCTGGGGCGCGGACACATTCCGGGCGTACCTGATGTTCCTCGGGCCGTGGGAGCAGGGCGGGCCGTACGACGTCGACGGCATTGTGGGCGTGTCTAGGTGGCTGCACCGCGTGTGGTCGCTGGTGACAGCGCCACCGGAGTTGGTCGACGCCCCCGAGGACGAAGGGTCGCAGGCGTTACTGCGGGCGGCGCACCGCACGTTAGAGCGTGTCACGGATGACCTCGAGCGGTACCGGATGAACACGATGGTGTCGGCGTTGATGGAGCTGACGAACGCGATGCAGCGGCAGCGCGAGTCGGGAGCGACCGACCGCCGCGCCTGGGAGGAAACGGTGCGCCTGCTCGCGCTAATGCTGGGGCCGGCGTGCCCGCACCTTGCGGAGGAGCTGTGGAGCCGCAACGGCGGCGCGTACTCCGTGCACGAACAGGCGTGGCCGATGCCCGACCCGGCGCTGCTGCGCGAGGAGCGCATCGAGATCCCCGTACAGGTGAACGGGCGAGTGCGCGACCGCGTGCTGGTGGCCGCCGACGCCTCGGAAGAGGCGGTGCGAGCGGCGGCGCTGGCGAGCGAGCGGGTCGCGGAACACCTCGAGGGGCGCGAGGTGGCGCGCGTCGTCTACGTGCCGGGGCGGCTGCTGAACATCGTGCTGAAGTAGACGGGTCGCGGCCCGGCTACGCGCCTCGAGGGTGCTCGGGCTCCTCGTCGGGGTCGTCATGCCCGGCGGTGGCGGGGCGGGCCCAGGTGGAGCCAGCCGCGGGCTCGTCGTCGAGCTGGGGCATCGCGAAGTCATCGATGACGCCGGGCTCGGCCGGGGGCGGGTCCGGCAGCTCGTCGAGGGCCGGACGCTGGAGGAGGTCTTCGAGGCCGTCCTCGGTGTCGTCCGGGTCGACGTCGACCGGCTCATCGATGGCGATGGCGGACTCCTCCTCGGAGTAGTCGAAGGCCGCGGGATCGGAGGCCGGCTGCGCGGCCGGCGCAGTCGCCGACGGCTGCTGCAGCTGTGAGATGCCGGACTGGACGGAGCGTACGAAGGCCTGTAGCTGGCCCTCGAGGCGGGTAAGGAGCTCGCGGGCGTACTCGTCGGCGGCTTCCATCTGCTGGTCGGCGACGCGGCGTGAGTCCTGCACGCGCCCCTGGATCTCGTCGTTGGCCTCGGCGACGCGCTCCTCGATGCGGGCCTCGGTCTCGCGCGCGATCTCCTCGGCGCGGGTACGGGCGGCGATGGTCAGCTCGTGCTGCTCAACCAGGCGGGAGGCGCGTTCCTCGGCGCGGGCGACGATGAGGCGAGCTTCTTCCTCGGCCCCACGGAAGATCTCGTCGCGGTTGTTGACGATCTCCTGGGCCTCGCGGACCTCCTGGGGCACGGCGACGCGCATCTGGTCGACGATGTCGAGGATGCGGCGGCGGTCGACGATGGCGCGACTGCCGATGGGCATCTTCTGGGCGCTGCCGACGAGCTCCTCGAGGCGGTCGACCAAGTGCAGCAGGTCCATGTCGTCCTCCGCTAGCGGTTCTTGAACTTCTCGCGGAGGGCTTCCGCGACCACCGGGGGCACCATGTCCTCGATCGGGTAGCCGAAGCTGGCCAGCTCGCGGATGCGAGAGGCACTGACGAAAAGGTACTCGACCGAGGTCATGAGGAAGGTCGATTCGACCTCGGGGGCCATCTTGCGGTTCATGAGCGCCATGTCGAACTCGGAGTTGAAGTCCGTGATGGCGCGCAGACCCTTTACGAGCACCTTGGCGCCCTCGTCGCGGGCTGCGTCGACAGTGAGGCCCTTGTTCGCGATCACGCGGACCGTCGGCATGTCAGCGACGGCGGCGGAGAAGAGGGCGACTCGTTCTTCGGTGGTGAAGAGGGTGGATCTGCTGTCGGCTACGGCGACGACGACGCCCTCGTAGATGCTGACCGCGCGGCGGACGATATCGAGGTGCCCGTTGGTGACGGGGTCAAAGCGTCCTGGGTACATCGCGACGGTCATGCAGTGTCCCCCCTACTGACTGCTACTGGCTGGCGCCTCAGCCCGATTCTGCTGCTCGGTACAACGCGACGGCCCCATCGCCCTGCCGGCGTTCACGCCAGCGGCTGAGGCCGGCCAGGACTTCGGGCGACGGCAACCGAGCGGAATGCTCGACGGCGACGATGGCGTGCGGCGCGAGGACGCGCTCCACCGTGGCCGCGATCGCTGCCCAAGCCTGGCCGTCATCATACGGCGGATCGGCGGTTACGAGCGTGTACCGGGCATCCTCCGGCGGGCGCCAGCGGCCGACGCGAGCGGGGACGACGGTGGCGCGGTCTTCGAACCCCACATGGCGCAGGTTCTCTCGGATGGCCTCGATCGCTCTCGCATCCGTGTCGATGAACGTGCAGCGCCCGTTGCCGCGTGAGAGGGCCTCGATGCCGAGCGCGCCGGTGCCGGCGTAGAGATCGAGGGCGGCGCTGAAATCAGCGCCAGCCGCCTCAAGCATCGCGAAGAGGGACTCGCGCAGCCGGCCGGAGGTCGGACGTGTGCCGGAGCCTCTAGGCTGGCGCAGCACGATGCCGCGCGCCGAGCCGGCGATCACGCGCATGCGCGGCTCGGCCTCGAGGCTCCGTCGCTCAGCGCGGCGTCCCGGTCGCCGTTGCGGTGGCGATAGCAGTGCGCGTGGCAGACGCGGCGGCGCTGGCGGTCGGCGTGGGCTCGCGCTGCGGCTCGGCGACGCGCAGCGAGAGCTGACGCCCGACGAAGATCACGCCGTCCGAGACGACGAGGGTGATGTCGTAAACCCCGGTGCGGTTCGGGGCGCTCCAGACGGCGAGCCCGCCGCTCGCGCCACGGTCGATCCTGCCGTCCGTGGCGACCCACTGCGGCTGCAGGTAGGGGCCATAGGGGTACTCGAGGTGGACCTTGCCCTCTTCGAGGTAGCGGGCGACGACGTTCCAGACGTCCGGCAACGCATCGTCCTGGCCGGCGCCGTCGACCGTGACGCCGCCCAGGCCGTAGCGGCGGGCGAGATCGAGGCGGAAGGCCATCGAGAAGCGGTTTTCGAGCCAGACCATGTGCTGGTTCGTCCGCTCCGCGTAGCTGAAGACAACGCTCTTCGCGCGGTCGTCCCAGCGGAGCCCGCTGTCACCTTCGTCCTGCGAGATATTCGCACCGACGATGGTCACCTCGCGGCCAGGCGTGATGGTCTGGTCGACCCGCGCTTGGAGGACGGCGGCCGTGGCCAGCGCATCCTGGAGCGAGAGGGCGCTGGTGCCCTCGGTGGCGTGGTCGTGCGAGTGACGGTCGACGACGAGGGAGACCTTGCGGAGGTCGAACCCGCTATCACGCCTCGTGACGAGGGCGGGCTCGAGCTGCTCGTAGAAGAGCGCGGGGTCCGCGGGGGGGCGCAACCAGAGCGCGTCGGCGGCGGCCGCGAGCGCGCCCCAGTCGTAGCCGCCCGTGTCGTTGGCCGAGATCGGGGTGGCAACGGTGACGACCAGCCCTCGGCGGGTGGCGCGAAGCTGGATCGATAGCTGCTCCACGAGGGAGGAGAAGGCGGCGCGGCGGGCGGGATCGACGGCGGTGTAGTCAAGGTGCACGCCGGCCGCGTTCGTGCGCTGGGCGGCGCCGACGATGGCATCGACGTGGCGCTTGATGGCGTTGGGGTCGGCGAGGATGCGGTTCACGGCGGCGGCCTGTGCGAGCGTCGCGCTGCTCACGCCGAGGTAACGGTCGGCGAGGCCGCCCTGCAACTGGCTCGAGATCTCGATGTCCTCGCCGCCAGCGGCAGGCGCGCCGGCAAGGACGCTGATCACACCACCCGTTGGAGCCGCCAGGTCGGGCGTCTGGCCGGGAGCGATGATGAGGCCGGGCGTGCGGGCGAAACTCGTGCGGCGGAGGACGGCGATGTTCGAGGGGACGAAGGGGACCTCGCCACGCGCGGCTCGACCGCCATCGGCCGGCTCGACGGCGGCGAGGCGTTCCCACTGGCCGTCGGCGTAGGTGTAGAAGGCGAGGTTGCGGCCGTCATTCGTCTGCTGCGACAGACGGACAGTGAGGGTGGCCGGCCCCTGGTTGGAGGCGGACGCCGCGATGTCGTAGAAGGCGCTGGCCGCCTCGATGCCCTCGGGGAGGGCGGGGAGCGACTTGCGGGCCTTGGTGACGACCTCGCCAGGCGCGGCCGTGGTACCGCCGTTGCCACGGTCGAGGATGGAGATGGGCGGCAAGACGAGGATCAGGATGACGGCCGCGAGGATGCCGATGAGGCCGGCCACACGGAGCAGGTTGCGATCGGCCTCGAAGCTGCCGCCGTCGCCTCGGCGGGCGGGCGGCGCCGGGGGCCACTCGTCGTCGTACTCAGAGTCCGCGGCGGCGGTGTCCTCGTCCTCGAAGCGGGACTGCGGCATCCGTGGGAGGCGTGGCCGGCGTGGGTCTCGCATCGTCAGTTAGCCCTCCGAAGGTGTGATGGACACGGTGACCTGGCGGCCGCCGCGCAGGAGCACGAGGTCAACACGCGCACCTCGTGGCAGGAGTTTAAGCAAATTCACCATTGGCTGCTGCCCCGTGACGGCCGCGCCGTTCACGGCGACGACGATATCGCCGGGTTGCACGCCCGCGGCGGCGGCTGGAGAGCCAGCGGGCACGGTGACGACGAGCGCGCCTTCGGCGACGGGGAGGCTGCGTTCGGCGGCGAGTTCCGCCGTGATTTCGAGGTGCTGGCGATCAGGGAATTCGATGCCGATGCGCGGGCGGGCATGCTTACCGGTGCGGACGATGTCGGCCACGATGGCGCGGAGGGAGTCGGACGATTGCGCGAAGGCGATGCCTTCGGCGGGAACGCCGCTACCGGTGTCCCGGACCACGGTCGTGAGGAGACCGACAAACTCGCCGCTGAGATTGACCAGCGCGCCTCCGGAATCACCGCTGTTCACTACCGTATCGGTCTGGATGAGGTCCTCGAACGTGACGCCGCTGCGCGGGAGGGTGCGGTCGATGGCGGAGACGACGCCCGTGGTGACGGCGTTGCCGGGGCCGAAGATGCCGCCGCCTCCCGTAACGGCGACGACGGCGTCACCTGGCTTGAGCGAGGCCGACGCGCCGAAGGCGATCTGCCGGAGCCCCTTTGGGTCGACCTGGAGCATCGCGAGGTCGGTGAAGGGGGCATCGTCGGCGAGTAGGCGGGCTGGACGCTGCTCGCCGGTCGAGAGAAAGACGCTGATCGAGACGGCGCCGCTGACTACGTGCGAGTTCGTGAGGATGTGGCCGTCCTGACTGACGACGACGCCTGAGCCGATATTCTGCCGTTCGACGGTGCGTCCCTGGGCGTCCTGGGTGTTCGGGAGGTCGGCGAGGATCAGGACGACGTTGGGCAGGACGCGGTCGACGGCCGCGCGGACGCGCGCCGCGGTGTCCGGGGCGGGTGTCGCCTCAGCGGCATCGCCCTCGGAATCGGAGTCAGTGAGACGGCCGCCGATGACGCCGCCAGCGAGGCCGGCCACGAGCCCGACGGCCAGCGCGAGGATCAGCGGGAGCAGGGTTCCCTGGCGGATGAGGGACTCCTTCGAACGTGGGAGCCGAGATGCCGCCGGCTGAGGGATTCTACCACCGGGGCCGCGCGCCGCGAGGGCGGTCCGCGTCGATACGCTCACGATATTGTCAGGGGTAGTTATCGTCACGTACGATACGTACGCCCGTTCGGGTGCATCCGACGGACTGGCCTCGCGGGCGAGTCCGTTTCGTGTTTGCCGCCGCGGCTCCAAGTAGCTCCGCGGCGCGTTCGCAATCACGTGCGACAGGAGAAGCGGTGGGGGAGACCGCCGCGAAGGATGTGCGAT
Source organism: Dehalococcoidia bacterium (assembly GCA_019694855.1). GTDB lineage: Bacteria > Chloroflexota > Dehalococcoidia > UBA2979 > UBA2979 > JAIBBD01. The sequence goes on along the minus strand of JAIBBD010000002.1, from coordinate 87,033 downwards.
GTCTGAAGAGCCGGTGCTGCTGACCAAAGCGGGGCTGGAGCGCCTCGAGACGGAGCTGAACGAGCTGCGCACGGTACGTCGTGCCGAAGTGGCGGCGGCGATCCGTGAGGCGCAGGAGCTGGGGACCGCGCAGATCGACGGCCAGTACGAAGAGGCGAAGAACCAGCAGGCGTTCCTCGAGGGTCGCATCCGCGAGATCGAGAAAATGCTCGAGCTGGCGCAGGTGATCGACGAGGAGGCGGCGCACCACTCGAAGGAAGTGCGCGTGGGCTCGACGGTGACCGTGAAGATGGACGACACGCGAAAGCACACGTACCAGGTGGTGGGGCCCGCGGAGGCCGCGCCGCTGGAGGGCCGGATCAGCCACGAATCGCCGGTCGGGCGGGCATTGCTCGGCAAGAAGCGTGGTGACAAAGTGCAGGTGAACGCGCCGAGCGGCGTCGTCGAGATGACGATCGTCTCGGTCTCGTAGTCACTCCACCCTGAGGCTGCACGGGCGGGCGGGGTGTTACCCCGCCCGCCCTCGTTTTGGCCGAGTCGGGGACCGGATGGAGCCGCCATGCCAACCGAGGAGGAGCTGTTCGCGCAGCGGCTCGCGAAACGCGAGGAGCTGGCGCGAGCCGGTAACCCCTACCCGGCTGTGACCGCCCGTACGCACACGGCATCGGAAGCCGTCGCGGCGTTCGAGGCGGCCGAGGGATCTGGCCAGGGGGCTCCGGTCGTGACGGTGGCGGGGCGTATCACAGCGCTGCGGCGGATGGGGAAGACGGCATTCCTCGACGTGCGCGACGGCAGCGGGCGGGTCCAGGTGCAAGGTCGTGCGGACGTCCTCGGCGAGGCGTTTGAGCTGCTGTCGCTGCTGGATCTGGGCGACTTCCTCGAGGCTCGCGGCGAGCTGTTCCGGACACGCACCGGCGAGGTCACGGTGAGCGCCTCAGAGTGGCGCGTGCTGACCAAGGCGCTGCGACCGCTGCCGGAGAAGTGGCACGGCATCACGGACACCGAGGTGCGCTACCGGCAGCGGTACCTCGACCTGATCGCGAACGAGCGGTCGAGGGAGATCGCGCGCATCCGCGCGGACGTCGTCGCCTCGATCCGGCGGTTCTTCTACGAGCGCGGATTCATGGAGGTCGACACGCCGGTGCTGCAGGAGCACGCGGGCGGAGCCGCGGCGCGACCGTTCGTGACGCACCACAACGCGCTGGACCGTGACCTGTTCCTGCGCATCTCGCTCGAACTGCACCTGAAGCGACTGCTCATCGGCGGGTTCGACCGCGTGTTCGAGTTGGGGCGGGTGTTCCGCAACGAGGGCATCGACCGACGCCACAACCCGGAGTTCACCCTGCTCGAGTCGTACGAGGCGTACGCCGACTACCTCGACGTGGCGAACATGGTGGAAGCGTTGCTGCGGCGGGTGGCGGGCGAGGTGGGCGGGTCGCTGCAGGTCCAGTTCGGGGAGCACACGGTAGACCTCGCGGCGCCGTTCCGGCGTACGACGTACCGCGAGCTACTGCGGGACGAAACCGGCCTCGATTATGTCGAATACCCGGATGTCGCGAGCCTGCGGGCGGCAGCGGCGGCACGCGGCGTGCGCGTCGAGGAGAGTGCGTCGTGGGGGAAGGTGCTCGACGAGGTGATGTCGACACTCGTCGAACCGAAGCTGATTCAGCCCACCTTCGTGTTCGATTACCCGGCGGAATTCTCACCGCTGGCCAAGCGGAAGGCCGACGACCCCTCGATTGCGGAGCGGTTCGAGCTGTTTGCCATCGGGTACGAACTGGCGAACGCGTATTCCGAGCAGAACGACCCGGTGGAGCAGCGAGAGCGGATGCGTGAGCAGGCCTCGAAGCAGGCGGGCGGAGACGACGAGGCCGAAGTCGCCGACGAAGACTTCCTGCTCGCGCTCGAGTACGGGATGCCGCCGGCGGGCGGCCTCGGGATCGGGGTCGAGCGGCTCGTGATGCTGATGACGGGTGAGGCCTCGATCCGCGAGGTCATCCTGTTCCCGGCGATGCGAGAACGCGCCGGCCGCGACACGGGCGATGACGAGGCGGGGGACGACGAGGCCTCGGACGGCGGCGCGTGAGGCGGCTGCGCGAGGACGTGCATATCCACGCGCCCGCCGATGAGGTGTACGGCCGGCTGCAGCAGTTCGAGAGCCATGCGGAGTGGCTGCCGCCCGCGTTCGAGGAGTTCGCGGCCGACGGCGAGACGATTGCGTTCGCGCTGGCACTGCCCGTGCGCAGGGAGCGCGTCCATCTCGAAGTGATCCTGGCGGAGGCGCCGCAGGCCCTGGAACTGGCGGACCGGGACGGCGGTGGCTGGGGCCTCGCGTGGGGGTTGAACGCGGAGGGGCCTCGCGAGGTGCACGTCACGGCGGAGATAGCCTACGAACCAGCAGGGGGCGCGTTCGGGTGGGTGCTGGAGGAGACGATGCACCGGCCGATGCGACGGCAGGCGCTGCGGGACGCGCTCTGGCGGCTGAAGCTCGTGGTCGAGGGGCGCCGGTGAGCCCTCGGTGGATCGAGGCAGTGATCTTCGACCTCGACGGGGTGCTGGTGGACTCGGAACCGATCCACCACCGGGCGATGCAGAGGCTCATCGCGCCGCATACGGTCACCCAGGCGGAGTACGCGCTCTTCGTTGGCGCGTCCCTCGAATGGACGATCGATTGGTTGAAGCGGCGGTTTGGGTTCCCAGAGCCGGTGGAGGAACTCGCCGGGCGGTACGACAACCTCGTCACCGAGCAACTCCTGCAGGAGCCGCCGGAGCCGCTTGACGGGGCGGTGGAGCTGCTCGAAGCGATCCGGCAGCGCCACCGCGCGGTCGCGCTCGCTTCGCAGTCACGGCCGAGGTGGGTGCGGGCGACACTCGATGGCTCTGGCCTGCGGAGGCACTTCGACCTCGTGGTGACGGCGGACGAGGTGAAACGGGCGAAGCCCGCGCCGGATGTGTACCTGCACACGGCTGAGCGGCTGGGCGCATGCGCCGAGGCATGCCTGGTCGTTGAGGACTCGGTGCCCGGGGTCGCGTCGGCGCGGGCGGCGCGCATGTTCGTGGTGCAGACACGGCAGGCCAGCTCGGCGGTGGAGCGGCAGCCGGGCGCGGACGAGCTCGTGGAGTCGCTGCGAGCGTTTCAGCTCGACTGGCTGGGGTAGGTCAACCGAAGCCACAGCCGCCGGCGGGCGACGCCCAGGCAAGGAGACGCCTGACGAGCGCCGTGGCGGGCGACGGGCCTCGATACGGGGTGGTGCCGCTGCTGCCGCAGACGCCGGCCTCGGGCGACGAGCGGAAGGCCAGATGGCCGTAGAACGAATCGTCGAGGTCGGGCCCCCAACCGTCGTCATGGAGCGGAGGCACCGAGCCCTCGGCGTCCGAGCGTAGCCGGGAGGCCGTCACCTCGAAACCGACGAGGGCCCTGCCGGACGAGGTCGTGAGCCACTGGTGGAGCTGTCCGGGTCGAAGACGGGCGAGCGCGGCGCGGTCGAGGATGACGCCCGCGACCGAGCCGTCGAGGAGTCGAGCGGACACCTCACTCGAGCCGTGGACGCGGACGAAGACGAGGCGGCCGTGGGCTTCGCAGCGGAGTTCCTCGACGCGCCGGTCCGAGGTGAGGACCAGGTAGGTTAGGGCGCCCGGCCTCGGCGGTGCGGGCGCGGCGCACGGGCGACCGTGCGTGACGAACACGGGCAACGCGGCGGCGACGAGACCGATCCCGAGAGCGGCCAGGATGAAGGATGACCGGTGCGACTGACGACGCGCCGCGATGATCGCCTCCTCGAGGAGGCGATCATCGCGCGATCTCACGGCCTGAGGCATCGGCCGGAGGGATGACCTCGAGCCCCCTCAATGCAGGCGCCGCCGCGGCTCAGGCGGCGGAGGCGGCGGCCTCGCGATCGTGCGCGCCGGCCGGAGCGCTCGCGAGCCGGAACAGGCGCCAGCCGGTCGAGGCGCAGAACACGAGCAGCGGGGCCACGAAGACGCGCTGCGCGAGGCCGTCGAATCGCGGAGTGGCGTCGCTGGCCACGAAGACGATGAGGCCGATCAACGCGAGCCACGCCAGCCGGCGGGTGAGCCTCGCGTGTGCAGACCAGCGCGGATCGTTGCGCCAGTGCCGGGCGAGGAGGAAGAGGGCCGTGATGCCGCAGACGAACCCGAAGAGGCCGCTCACGAGGTGCGCCTGGCCCGCGGCGGTGTTCCCGAGGCAGCCGGAGTCGCAGTGGACGATACCCTCGAGGGTCGTGCCGAAGATGCCGAGCGCGGCAAGAAGGACGGCTCCGGCGAGGAGGCGATGCGCGTCGAGGACGAGGGCGAGCGCGAGGCCAACGACCGAGAGCCCGAACAGCACGAAGTTCATGTTTTGCAGCCAAGGATGCGTGGCGTCGGCCCCGCCCAGTTCGCTGATCATCTGGTCGACATGATCGTAGCCGGGATACACGGCACCCGCGGCCACGATGCCGAGTACAAACACGACCGGACCGACGGCCGCGATGAAGCCGAGGATTCTCACCATTTGATAGCTCCTTCATTTATTCATTATAGTTTCATATACTTGTTAAGCTGACGACGTGTCAACGCGTCGCTCCTACCAGTCACGGCTCCGGGCAGAACGTGCCCGAGAGACTCGTCTCGCCATTCGGCGCAGCGCCCGAGAGCTGTTCGAGGAACAGGGGTTTACGGCGACGACGGTCGCTCAGATCGCGGCGCGTGCGGGCGTCGCGGTCCCCACCGTGTACGCGGCCTTCGAGTCAAAAAGCGGGATCGTCCGGGAGATGATGGACGAGCTGGAGGAGCTGGCCGGGGGCGAGGATGCCGGCGAGCGTGTGCTGGCCGAAGAGGATCCGGAACGCCAGCTACGCACATTCGTGCACTTCGTACGCACGCTGTTCGAGCGCGGCGCGCCCGTCCTGCGGGCGGCGATGCAGGTGCGGGACGACGAGGACGTGCAACGCATGGCGGCGGTAGGGAACGGACGCCGGCTCGAGGGGTGCCGCCTCCTCATCGCGCGCTGGGGGGAACTGGGCGCGCTTGCGACGGATGTCGACGCCGGACGGGCGGCCGAGGGAATGTGGCTGCTGACGAGCGCGGAGCAGTATTTCCTCGGCACGGACACACTCGGGTGGTCGCCAGACGAATACGAAACCTGGTTAGCGGAGACGCTGTCGCGGTTGCTGCTGCGGCGAGGCTGACGCCGTCGGCCTCAGGCGTATTCCTCGGAGGAGCCGAACTGGTCAAGCATGGCGTCGAGGGCGAGGGGGAGCGGGGGACGAAGGGCGGTGCCCGCGAAGGAGTCGGCGAGCAGGCGGGCGAGGGGGTCGTTGCGGCGGTAGTGACGGCCGCCGCCGAGGGCGAAGAGGGTGGCACAGAGCGCGGTCGCTTCCTGGCCCACGTAGGTCTTGGTGCGGAGGACGCGGGCGGCATACTCGGGGCCGCCGGCCGGACGCCAGGCGGCGGCGGTCTCAAGGAGGTAGGCGCGCAAGGCCTCGTAACGCATGCGGGCGTCGTTCAGCCGGACGCGGAGCGCGGGGGCAGCGGGCGTAGACGTCGAAAGGGCGCGCAGCATGCCTCGGGCGCAGCCGAGGGGGATGGCCGCGAAGAGATTGAACCAGTACTCGAGGGGTTGGATGCGCGCGAGGAAGTCGGGAAAGCCGAGGATGCCCTCGGCGGGAGCGTCCTGGTAGCGGACCGTGTGGCTCTCGGTCGACCGCATGCCGAAGCCGTCCCAGTCGGTGAGCACCTCGACGCCTGGAGTGCGCGTCGGGACGAGGAAGAACTCGACTACGCCCGCGCCGGGAAGGTCCTGCGGCGTGACTTTTGCCGTGGAGAAGAAAACATCGGCATAGGAGCCGGAGGTGGCGAGGATCTTGTCGCCGGTGAGGCGGAAGACGCCGTCCGCGCCTCGGCGGGCCGTGGTCTGGGTGGCGGCGACCGAACCGCCCGCGCCCCGCTCGGAGTTACAGGCGGCGTAGAGCTGGCCGGCGCGGTATCGCGCGGTGACCTCGTCGACCTGAGCCGACCAGGCGGTGCGCGCCTCGGGAGGCACGACTTCGACGTCCATGGAGTAGATACCGGCGAAGCCGAGGGGCATGGCCCAGATGAGGGCGGTCGAGGGGGAATAGGAGGCGAGCAGCTCGATGGCGCGCGCCGCCTCCGCCGCCGTCCAGCCGTGTCCGCCGAGGGAAGGCGCGAAGGGTGCGCCGAGGAGGGCGGCGGCTTTCAGGTCGTCGACGTTGGCGACCGGATAAGCGTCGAGGTCCTTGGCGTCCCGCTCGGCGAAGCGGAGGCCCAGGGTGCGCAGCGCGGGTTCGTCGAGCATGGCAGGCTCCCCTCGGATGAGTGATCTTAGCGTTTCGTTGCCGCCTCGATGGGGCGCTGCTACGCTCGGCCGATGGGCGTGGTGGAGCGGCACTTCACGGTCAGCGGGTTCGTGAGCCAGGGTGGGTGCACGGCGCTGCACTGGCACCGCCTCGGGCTGTGGCTGCCCCCGGGAGGCCACATCGAGGAGAACGAAGACCCGATCCAGGCGGTGCTGCGCGAGGTGCACGAGGAGACGGGGATGCGCGCGGAGATCGTGCCAACCTCGGGGCGCTATGGGTATGCGCAACCCCGGCAACTGCCGCCGCCGGTGACCATCGGCGTGTATGACATCGAGGAGCCCGGGAGGCCCCATCAGCATATCGACCTGATCTACTTCACGCGTCCACGAGCCGGGGAGTCGCTCGAACTCCCCTCGGACGGCAACGGATGGCTGTGGGTGTCCGAGGACGAGCTGCGGACGGAGTCCGAACTCGAACGGCCGGACGGCGCTGGGTCCGCGGTCATCCCGGAGGACGTGCGTCAGCTTGGCCTCGACGCGATCGCGGCGGTGCGGGCGCTGGAAGCGGACGCTGCCTAGTGCTCTCGATACAGACGATCCGCGAGCAGACCGACGCGGTGCGACAGGCGTGCACGGACCGGCAGATGGACGTGCCGATCGACGAGATCCTGCGCGCGGACAGCGAGCACCGGACACTCCTGGGCGAAGTGGAGGCGCTGCGGGCCGAGCGCAACCGCGCGAGCAAAGCGATCGGAGCAGCGAAGGACGCGGCAGAGCGCCAGCAAATGATCGAGGCGCAACGGGCGGCCGGGAGCGAGCTCGACATCCTCGAGGGGCGGCTGCGGGAGGCGGACGCGACGCTCACCTCGCTGCTGCTGCAGGTGCCCAACCTCTTCGACGAGCGAGTGCCGCTCGGCGGCGAGTCGGACGCGGTCGTTGTGATCGAGGGGGACGGGCGCGCGGGCACAGAACAGGCCGTCGAGCCGACTCGGCGCGCGGCGGACGACCCGGCGCCCCCCGAGGACGCCTCGCGACGTCCGCACTGGGAGATCGGCGAGGCCCTGGGGCTCATCGACTTCGAGCGCGGGGCGAAAGTCGCGGGCTCGCGCTTCTACATCCTCAAGGGCGACGCCGCGCGGCTCCAGCGCGCGTTGATTGCCTGGATGATCGACGTGCATCGCGAGCAGGGGTACCGCGAGGTGTACGTCCCCTTCGTGGTGAAGGAGGAGATGCTCGTCGGCACCGGGCAGCTGCCGAAGTTCGCCGAGACGATGTACCACGACGTCGAGGACGACCTGTGGCTCGTGCCGACGGCCGAGGTCCCGGTGACGAACATGTACCGCGACGAGATCGTGGCAGCCTCGGCGCTGCCGATCCGGCACGTGGCGTACACGCCCTCGTTCCGGCGCGAGCGGATGAGCGCGGGCCGCGACGTGCGCGGCATCAAGCGCGGCCACCAGTTCGACAAGGTCGAGATGGTGCAGTTTACCGACGAAGGCGCGTCGTGGGACGCCCTCGAGCAGCTGGTGCAGGACGCGCTCGCGATCGTGCGGGCGCTGGGGTTTCGGTACCGGGTGATCCGGCTGGCCTCGGCCGACATCACGTTCGCCTCGGCGATGACCTATGACATCGAGGTGTGGGCGCCCGGGTCGCGGGAGTGGCTCGAAGTGTCGTCGGTGTCGAACTTCCTCGACTTCCAGGCGCGGCGGGCGAACCTGCGCTACCGGGACGCCGAGGGGCGGGTACGGCACCTCAACACGCTGAACGGCTCCGGGCTGGCGTTGCCGCGCGTCCTGGCGACGGTGCTCGAGCAGTACGAACGGCCGGAGGGCATCGAGGTGCCTGCGGCGTTGCGGCCGTACCTCGGCGGGCTCGAGCTGATCGAGGCGCAGCCCGCGTTCTAGACCGACCGACCTATTCCCTCGAGACGTCGGCGCCGAGGGCGGTGAGGCGCTCGACGAGGTGGGCGTAGCCGCGGTCAATGTGGGTGATGTCGCGGATGGTCGTCTCGCCCTCGGCGCAGAGGCCGGCGAGGACGACGGCGGCGCCGGCGCGGACATCGAGGGCCCGGACCGAGGTGCCGAACAGCGGCGTTGGGCCTTCGATCATGACGGCCTGGCCACCGGTGGTGATGCGCGCGCCCATGGAGCGCAGCTCGCCGACGTAGAGCAGGCGGTTCTCGAAGACACGCTCATGAATGATCGAGACGCCGCTGGCCTGCGTGAGGGCGGCGGCCATCGGCGCGTGGAGGTCCGTGGCGAAGCCAGGGTAGGGGACGGCCTGGAGCTGCACGGCCTGGAAGCGGTCGCCACGCGCGGCGCGCAGGCCGCCTTCGCAGGGTTCGACGAGCACCTGCGCCTCTCGGAGCTTGGTGATGAGGCTGTCGAGGTGGTCCGGCGTCGCGCCGATGACCTCGACGTCACCGCCGGTGGCGACGCCCGCGAGCAAGTAGGTGCCCGCCTCGATGCGGTCGGGGATGACGGTGAAGTCGACGCCGTGGAGCACTTCGACGCCGTCGACGGTGATGACGTTCGTGCCGCCGCCAGCGATCTTCGCGCCCATCAGGTTGAGCATCTCGACGGCCATGGCGACCTCGGGCTCAGCGGCGGCATTGATGATGGTGGTGGTGCCCTCGGCGAGGGTGGCGGCGAAGAGGACGTTCACGGTGCCGAGGACGCTGGGGTAGTCGAGGAAGATGCGGGTGCCCCGGAGGCGGGTAGCGCGAGCGACGAACTCCTGGCCTTCGCGGCGGACATCGGCGCCAAGGGCGTTGAAGCCGGCGAGGTGGACATCGAGGGGGCGGACGCCGATGACGTCGCCGCCGGGGGGCGGGCAGGCGGCCTCGCCGAAGCGGGCGAGCAGTGGGCCCATGACGAGGAAGGAGGCGCGCAGGGCGGCCACCTGGTCAGCGGGCGGGACGCGGCCGTTGACCTCACGGGCCTCGATGTGGACCGTCTCGTCCTCGATGGTGACGTCCGCGCCGAGCGAGCGCAGGACCTCGGCCATCTCGCCGATGTCCGCGATGGCGGGGACGCGGCGCAGGGTGACGGGCTCAGCGGTGAGGAGGCCGGCGGCGAGGGCGTAGAGGGAGGCGTTCTTGGAGCCGGAGACGGTGACGCGCCCTCGAAGGGGGCGTCCGCCGCGGATGACGAGGCGTGTGGCGGTCTTGGTCGTCACGAGGCGAGGATAACGGACGAGGCGAGATATGGGGGCGGGTGGATGCTCGAATGCCGCCTCGCGTATCCGGGGAGGAGGTGACGATGTCCAAGGTGGTGCTCGGCAAAGAAGACCGCGAGGACGCAGTGCGCCGGCTGCGCGCGTACTTCGAGCGGGAGCGAGGCGAGGAGCTGGGTGAGCTCGGCGCGACGTTGCTGTTCGAGTTCCTCGCGGAGGAGATCGCGCCGCACTTTTACAACAGGGGACTGGCTGATGCGCAGTCACTCGTAGCGCGGTTCACGGACTCACTCGACGCGGACCTCGAGGCGGCGAAAGTGTTTCCGCCCCGGGCGTAGTTGGGCCCTCGGCGGTTCACGCAGGCCGGCAGACGCGGTAGTGGAGGTCCACGACGCCGCAGTTGAACCGGCGCTCGTGGAGGAGTTCGAGGTCGAGGCGGAAGTCCCTCGGAAGGGCGGGTTTACCAGCACCGACGGCGACGGGGTGCAGCACGAGGTGGCATTCATCGATGAGGCCGGCCCGGAAGGCGTGGGCGGCCAGCTCGGGGCCGCCGATGGCGAGGTCGGCGGATGACTCGGCTTTGAGGCGGCGGACGGCCTCGGCGTCGAAAGTGCGTTCGGTGCGGGTGCGGGCGGTGAGGGGCGCCTCGAGGGTGGTGGAGTAGACGATCTTGTCGGTGGCCTGCCAGACGGCCGCGAAGTCGCGCAGGACCTTGGAGTCCTCGGTGAAGCTCGGGTCGGTCTCCCAAACGGCCATGGTCTCGTACATACGGCGGCCGTAGAGCTCGGTGCCGATGGGGCGGAGGAGGTCGTTGAAGAACAGGTGCAGTTCCTCATCGGGCTCGGTCCAGTCGAAGTTGCCTTCGCTGTCCTCGATGTAGCCGTCGAGGGAGGCGTTGATGGCGTAGATGAGGTGGGCGATGGGGTCTCCTCGTTGGTTGGGGGCGGAGGGCTTGGGGTCAGGGTAGCGCGGGTGGCGAGGCGCGGAGGGGAGCCGGGGGCTCGTAGGCGATTGCGCGACGAACCCTAGCAGGCTCAGTAGGCCGCAGGCACGTCGAGGCCTATCACTGCTGTACTATCCGGGCGGTGCCACCCGTGAGGAACCGAGGGGTCCCGTGAACGAAGCCCAAGAGATCGTACGAGATGAGTTCGTGCAACTGAATGGTCTTCGCCTGCATTACCGTGACTGGTTGAGCACCACCCCCGATGCGCCGATCCTCCTGCTGATTCATGGATTCACTCACCACTCGCGCACGTGGGATTCGTTCGCCCTGGCGATGCGAGATCGTTTTCGAGTACTCGCGCTCGACATGCGAGGACATGGCGAGTCGCAGTGGGCGCCACGAGACCAGTATTCACCCCTCTACCTCGCCGACGACATCGAGGCGTTCGTCAAAGCCCTTGGGCTGAGACAGTTCGCCGTGCTCGGGTTGTCACTGGGTGGCAGAGCGGCCTACACCTATGCCTCGCGCCGGCCGCCTGAACTTTCGCGGCTAGTGATCGTCGACATTGCACCACTCACCGCTCCGGCTGGCTCGGCACGCGTGATTTCGACCGTAACCGGCGCATATGAATTTCCGTCGTCTGAAGATGCCATTTCGTTGGCCCAGTCGCTGGCGCCGAACCAGCTTCCCGACGAAGTACGGCACCGGATCGAGAACAACCTGGTGCGACTCGCGGACGGGCGTTCCGCGTACCGGTACGACCGGGCATTCCACGAGGATCCGGCGGTCGTCGCGGTGCCTCAGGAGCACGGATGGGAATCCCTCGCGCGAATCACGGTCCCCACGTTGCTCATCCGTGGAGCCGACAGCGATGTACTTACTCCCGAGCTTGCCTCGCGGATTGTAGAAACCGTACCCGGGTGTCAGTTCGTCCGCATTACCGGCGCCGGCCACGTTGTGCACCACGAGCGGCCAGATGAGTTTGCGGAGGCCGTGCGAGCATTCCTCTAGAGAGCAGCGCATAGGGCAGGCCGGGGCTGCTGATTTGCCGGCGACCCGCCGTTAGGCGCTTGACTAGCGTTCGGCCATGGAGGGGACGCCCGAGCCGCGGCGGCGGCGGGCGACTTTGATGCGGACGAGCGAGCGTTCGAGGCTGAGGCGGGCGCGGAGGACGTTCAGGGCCTCGGGGCCGGTGTGCTGGCCGGCGAGGCGCTGCTGGGCGCGCTGGCGGGCGGCGTCGGCGCGTTCCTCGTTGATTTCGTCGGCGCGCTCGGCGGCGTCGGCGAGGACGATGACCTGGTCGTTGGCGACCTGGAGGAAGCCGCCGAAGACGGCCATGGCGACGATTTCCCCGGGGACGTAGGCGAGCATCTCGCCGTAGCCGAGCGAGGACATGAGGGCGGCGTGGTGCGGGAGGACCGTGATCTGGCCCTCGGAGGTGGGGACGACGAGACGCTGTACGTCGTCGCGCTGGAGGACGGTGCGTTCTGCGGTGACGACGCTGAGCGACAGTGGCACTGCAGGCCCCCTCCCTCACCCTCCCCGAACCGGGGGAGGGGATTCGTTACTGCTGCCGTCCTCCCCCGTCTCCGGGGGAGGGGCTATTTCTCCTCGATGGCGGCTAGGAGCCGACCGCGGCCATCTGGGCGGCCTTTTCGATGGCTTCGTCGATGGTGCCGACCATGTAGAAGGCGTTCTCCGGGAGGGCGTCGTGACGGCCCTCGAGGATTTCCTTGAAGCCGCGAACGGCCTCGGCGATCGGGACGTAGCGGCCCGGGGTACCGGTGAACTGCTCGGCGACGAAGAAGGGCTGGGTGAGGAACCGCTGGATGCGGCGGGCCCGGGCGACCGTGGCCTTGTCCTCGTCGGACAGCTCCTCGATGCCGAGGATGGCGATGATGTCCTGCAGGTCCTTGTAGCGCTGGAGCGTGCGGACGACGCCGGAGGCGACATCGTAGTGCTCCTGGCCGACGACCAGCGGGTCGAGGATGCGGCTGTTGGAGGTGAGCGGGTTCACCGCCGGGTAGAGGCCCTGCTCGACGAGCGCGCGGTCGAGGGCGACGGTGGCGTCGAGGTGACCGAAGGTGGTCGCGACGCCGGGGTCGGTGTAGTCGTCCGCCGGGACGTAGATGGCCTGGAAGGAGGTGATGGAGCCCTTCTGGGTGGAGGTGATGCGCTCCTCGAGCTCACCGATCTCGGTGCTCAGGGTGGGCTGGTAACCCACGGCGGAGGGCATGCGGCCGAGGAGGGCGGAGACCTCCATGCCGGCGAGGGTGTAGCGGTAGATGTTGTCGACGAAGAGGAGGACGTCGCGGCCTTCCTCGTCACGGAAGTACTCGGCCATGGTGAGGCCGGTGAGGGCGATGCGGAGACGGACGCCGGGGGGCTCGTTCATCTGGCCGAAGACGAGGGCGGTCTTGTCGAGCACGCCGGACTCGCGCATTTCGTGCCAGAGGTCGTTGCCCTCGCGGGAGCGCTCGCCGACGCCGGCGAAGACGGAGAGACCGCCGTGCTCGGTGGCAAGATTCCGGATGAGCTCCGTGTTGATGACGGTCTTGCCGGTGCCGGCGCCGCCGAAGAGGCCGACCTTTCCACCTCGGGCGAGGGGGGCGATGAGGTCGACGACCTTCACGCCGGTCTCGAGCATCTGGGCGCTGGTCTCCTGCTCGGCGTAGGCCGGGGCCTCGCGGTGGATGGGCCAGCGGGTGACCTCGGGGCCGACGGCCTCACCGGGGTCGAGGGGCTCGCCGAGGACGTTGAAAATGCGGCCGAGGGTGCGGGGGCCGACGGGGACGGAGATCGGGGCGCCGGTGTCAGTAGCGGACGCACCGCGCTGCAGGCCGTCGGTGGAGTCGAGGGCGAGGCAGCGGACCCAGTTGTTGCCGAGGTGCTGCTGGACCTCGGTCATGAGGGTCTTGCCGCTCATGTCGATGGCGACGGCGTTGTAGATCTCGGGGAGGTCGCCGCCGGGGAACTCGACGTCCACGACGGTGCTGATGACTTGCCTGACGACTCCGGTTGCCATCGTTGCGGTCCTTTCGCGGCCCTCCGGGCCGGGGGTCCTTTCGCGGCCCGCGGGCGGTTCAACGCCCGGAGGCACGACTCTCGTTCGTTACGCCTCGAGGGCGGCGGAACCGCCCACGATGTCGAGCAGCTCGCCAGTGATGAGTTCCTGGCGGGCCTTGTTGTAGGTGAGTGTGAGGTCGGCCACCATCTCGTTCGCCGCGTCCGTGGCGGCGCGCATGGCGACCATACGGGCGGACTGTTCGGACGCGGCAGCGTCGAGGACGGCCTCGTAGATCTGCATTTCGACGTAGCGGGGCAGCAGCGTCTCGAGGAGCTGCTGCGGCGACGGCTCGAAGAGGAAGTCGACGCTCGGACCCGTGTCGCCCTCGGGGGCGGTGACGGGCAGGATCTGGCGCACGGTGGGCCGCTGGACGGCGGTGTTCACGAAACGCTGGTAGCCGATGAAGACCTGGTCGATCTCGCCGTTCACGTAGTCGTCCATGATGACGCGGGCGATCGGCAGGATCTGAGCCATACCCGGGTAGTCGCCGAGCTGCGTGAACTCGGCGAGCATCGGGAAGCTGGCGCGGCGGAAGAAGTCGCGGCCCTTGCGGCCGACGGCTGCGATGGAGACGCGCTCGACGAGCGGCTGGTGCTCGAGGACGAGCGAGGCGCCCGCGCGGTTCATGTTGGCGTTGAGGCCGCCGGCGAGCCCTCGGTCGGCGGTGATGTGCACGTAGGCGAAGTGCTTCACCGGACGCTGCTGGAGCAGCGGGGGCAACTCGGAGGGGTCGGCGCTGGCGGCGTAGCCGGAGAGCTGAGCGAGGACGCTGCGCATGCGGTCGGAGTACGGACGCGAGGCGAGCGCGCGGTCCTGCGCGCGGCGCATCTTCGATGCAGCGACGAGCTGCATCGCGGTGGTGACCTTCGCCGCGCTCTCGAAAGAGCGGATGCGGCTACGGATCGCACGGACTGCACCGGCACCCGCCATGTTGTCCTCGCTCTACGCTTTCTGCGTCCTCGTCCCTCGGCGGCTAGTAGGCGACCGAGGCCTTGAAGTCGGTGATGGCGGTGCGCAGCTGCTCCTCGGTGGCCTGCTCGAGGAGGCCGGTCGACGTGATGGCGTCGATGACGGGAGCGGCGTTGGCGCGCATGTACTCGTGGAAGGCGCGCTCGAAGTCGGCGACCTTCTCGACGGGGACGTCGTCCAGGAAGCCGCGGACGCCGGCGTAGAGGATGGTGACCTGCTGCGCCAGGCTGAGCGGCTGGTACTGCGGCTGCACGAGGAGGCGGGTCAGGCGCTCACCTCGGAGGAGCTGCTGGCGGGTCGCCGCGTCGAGGTCTTCCGTACCGAACTGGGCGAAGGCCTGCAGCTCGCGGTACTGGGAGAGGTCGAGGCGGAGGGTACCGGCGACCGACCGCATGGCGCGGGTCTGGGCGGAACCGCCCACGCGCGAGACCGAGATGCCGGGGTTGATGGCGGGCCGCTGACCGGCGTTGAAGAGGTCGGTCTCCAGGAAGATCTGACCGTCCGTGATCGAGATGACGTTCGTCGGGATGTACGCCGACACGTCGCCAGCCTGCGTCTCGATGATCGGGAGCGCGGTGATGGAACCGCCGCCGTGGGCCGCGTCCACGCGAGCGGAGCGCTCGAGGAGGCGGGAGTGGAGGTAGAAAACGTCGCCGGGATACGCCTCGCGGCCGGGGGGGCGGCGGAGGAGGAGCGAAATCTGGCGGTACGCCCAGGCGTGCTTCGTCAGGTCGTCGTAGATGATGAGGACGTCGCGACCACGCTCCATGAAGTACTCGGCCATGGCGCAGCCGGAGTAGGGGGCGAGGTACTGAAGGGCGGACGACTCGGAGGCGCCGGCGGAGACGACGATGGTGTGGCCCATCGCACCCTGCTGCTCGAGGGTGGCGACGATCTGGGCGACCTTCGCTTCCTTCTGGCCGATTGCGACGTAGACGCAGACGAGGTCGCCGCCCCGCTGGTTGATGATGGCGTCGAGGGCAATGGCGGTCTTGCCGGTGGAGCGGTCGCCGATGATGAGCTCGCGCTGACCTCGGCCGATCGGGACCATCGAGTCGACGGCCTTGATGCCCGTCTGGACGGGCTGGTTCACGGAGACACGGGAGACGACGTCGGGGGCGATGCGTTCGACGGGGCGGCGCTCCGTGGTGTTGACCGGGCCGCGCTCGTCGATGGGGTCACCCAGCGCGTTGACGACGCGGCCGATCAGGGCCTCGCCGACGGGGACGGAGGCGACCAGGCCGGTCGTCTTGACCTCGTCACCTTCGCGGATGGCCGTGTAGTTGCCCAGGATGATGGCGCCGACGGTCTCTTCCTCGAGGTTGAGCGCGAGGCCGCGAGTGCCGTTGGCGAACTCGATGAGCTCGGAGGTCAGGCACTGGCCGAGACCGTGGATGCGGGCGATGCCGTCACTGGCCTCGATGACCGTGCCGACGTTCGCAGCCTCGACGCCGGAGTCGAACTGCTCGATCTGCTGCTTGAGGATCGACGCGATCTCTTCGACGCGTACGGGCATCTGGCACCCCTCCCTGCGTCCGCCGCTGCCCGCAGCGGACGCTCTGTCTGCCTGGCCTTGCTACAGCGCGCCCTGTTGCAGGCGTCCGCGCAGCTGGCGCAGTCGTGTGCGCGTCGACCCGTCGATGAGGCGGTCGCCGATGCGAATGACAGCACCGCCGATGAGCGAAGGGTCGACTTCGGTTTCCAATTCGATGGTCTTGCCGGTCTGCTGCGAGAGCTGCTGGCGCATCCGGTCACGAGTCTCACCGTCGAGCTCGACGGCGGTCCGCACCACGGCCCGCTCCACCCCGCGTTCCTCGTCCCACATCTCGTGGAAGTACGACGCGATGGACGGGCCGAGCGCCAGGCGGTTCTTGCGCCGCAGCAGGCGGAACAGGTTCATCTCGACGGGCGCGATGTCGGGCAGGACCTGCCGGACAATGGCCTGCAGCTTCTCGTCGGTCATCCCGTCCGACTGCAGCGCGTTGACGAACCGCGGCTCGGACGTGAGCGCGTCGAGCGCGTCGACGACCTCTGCCCAGCGGGCGAAGGAATTCTGCTCCGCAGCGATCGCGCTGAGCGCGAGCGCGTAGCGCCGTCCGGCGATATCGCGGGCGAGGCCTGCCATGTCGAGCTAGTTCCTTCCGGCCTGGCTGTTGACCAGCACCTCGTCGATGAGTCGCTGGTGAGCCTGGCGGTCGAGGGACTGGTTGATGACGCGCTCGGCGGCGACGATCGTGAGGTCAGCGAACTCACGGCGCAGCTGCTCGATGGCCTGGTCGCGTTCGAGGGCGACCTCTTCGCGGGCGCGGGCGACGATCTGATCGGCGTCCTGCCGCGCGCGTGCCTCGAGCTCCTCGCGGAGGCGAGCCGCGGACTCCTGCGCCCGCCGCACGGACTCCTGACCCTCCGCACGTGCCTGGTCCAGGATGCGCCGAGCCTCGGCCTCACTTTCGGCGGCGGTGTTCGCCGCCGCGGAGGCGCGGTCGATGCCTTCCTGGATCTTGCGCTTGCGCTCGTCCAGCACGCGGAAGAGCGGCTTGTAGAGGAAGAGCCTCAGGACGACGAGCAGGATCGTGAAGTTCACGAGGTTCTGGATGAGACCGGGCAGGCTGATGCCGAGGGCGGCGATGCCACCACTCGATTCAGCGGCCGCGGCGAACGCTGGCGTCAGCGCCAGGCTGGCGCCGGCGAGCAGCGCGCCGAAGCGCCGCTTCCCGGTCCGTCGTACAAGGCTCTTGAGGGCCATTGCGTACGCTCCCCGATGTTCGCGTATCCCAGACTCCCGCGGGCGTGCCTCGAGGGTGCGCCCGCGGGAGCGGAGTCGGTTTAGAAGACGAAGCCGATCAGGATGGCCACGACCAGGGCGTAAATACCGATGGCCTCGGCGAACGCGATGGCGAGGATCATGTTCGTCTGGATGGCGCCGGCGGCCTCCGGGTTACGGCCGAGGGCCTCCATCGCCTTGCCGCCGAGCAGGCCGATGCCGATGCCGGGGCCGATGGCGCCGACGGCCATCGAGATGGCAGCGGCGAGGTACTTCATGCTGCTCGCCGTGAAGTCGTTGTCAGCGGCGGCCGCCTGCTGGGCGCCCGCAACCCCTGTTGCCGCGAGCCAGAGTCCTGCAGCCGCGAGCGCGACTACGAAACCCCGCCGGGCGATCGTGCCAGCCTTCATTTGAGATCCTCCTCCTGGATATGCCCGCACGAATGCGCCGCGCGGCCGCCCCTATCTCCTCTTTGAACAGGCGATCAGTGATGTGCCTCACCGTGCTCGCCCTCGTGGCTGTCGTGTGAGGTGACAGCCGTCTGGGCGAACACGAGCGTGAGCATCGCGAAGACGAATGCCTGGATGAGGCCCACGAAGAGCTCCAGGCCATAGAAGACGTTCACGAGCACGAACGGCACGAGGAACGTCATCATCGCAAGCAGGACCTCTCCGGCGAAGACGTTGCCGAAGAGACGGAAGGTGAACGAAACCATGCGCGAGAGCTCCGAGACGAGCTCGAGCACTCCGACGAAGACATCGATGACGCCCATGGGGTTGCCGTGGAGCAGGCGTCCGAAGTTGAAGAACTTCTTCAGGTAGCCGAAGCCGAGGGCAGAGAGGCCCCAGAACTCGACGAAGATGAACGAGAAGATCGCGATGGCGAGCGGGGCGTTCACGTCAGTGTTGACGGAGCGGAACCACGGGCTCAGGAGGCCCGAGAACTCGCCTTCCTTCGCGCCCGCCTCCTCGGAGGCGGCGGTGACAGCCGGGGCGCCGCCGGGCTGAGCCGAAACGCTGGCGGAGGACCGCGCACCGAGGGCGGCGCTGTGCTCGGCCGCCGTGGGGCAACCCTCCGGGTCGCCGACTTCACACTCGTCCGGGTTGACCTTGATGTAGGCGAGGTCGAGACCGGCGATCGACGTGGTCTGGAAGATGACCTGCTTCTCGCCGTGTCCGGCCTCGGGCTTGCCGATGACGTTGTTCATCGGCAGGAGGCCGAAGTAGTTGGACATCAGCACGTAGAAGAAGATGGTCGAGACGACCCAGAAGAAGCGGCGGGCGTTCTGTTCGCCGGCGACCTGGACGACGATGCCGTAAAAGGCACTCAGCGCACCCTCGACCACGCCGCTGAAGCCAGACGGCACGACGGACATACGCGGCCCGGCGAAGACGGCGATCAGGCAGAGGATGCCGACCACCCACCACGAGGTGAACATCGTGTTCGTCACCTCGATGGGGCCGAGGTTAAAGATGTGCTCAGGGGCGACGACGATCGCCGGGGAGGGACCTTTGACGAAGAGGAAGCCAACGGCCATCAGGGCGATGACGACGATGGCGATGACCAGCTTCATCCTCGACGGCCTTTCGAGCCTCGTTGCCGCTCGATGTGCGCCAGTAGCTCTTTGAGTTGCTGGTAGGCTCCGTAGAAGCCAGCCAGCAGACCGAGCACCAGGAACACGAGCGTGAGTACCGGCTGCGTGTCAAACCGGTTATCGAGCAGATGGCCTACGAGCGTCAGCCCGACGATGCATGTCGCCAGGTAGAAGCCGATGCCGGTCAGCCCGAACGCCGGTGAGTTCCAGATGGTCCATCTCCCTGCGGATTGGAACCGGGGGGACTCTAGCATGGGCGGATCGGTGGATCAACACTTGTGACCCACTGCACTAATTAGCGATCGCCGGGTTACTACTCCCGTTAGTCGAAGTCGTCGAGATCGAGTTCGGCGATGAATTCGCTGAAGGCTGAGAGCTTGGCGCGCTCCTCTGGCGTGATGCCGCCCGCGCCCTCGGCCGCCTCGAGGGGTTCGCCCTCGGCGTTGAGGAGGACGCCAGCGCGGTCGAGCACGGACTCGTCGGCGTAGATCGGTACGCCGGTGCGGACCGCCAGCGCGATCGCGTCCGAGGGGCGCGAGTCGACCTCGATGATCTGGCCGGCCTGCTCGACGTGGATGCGAGCGAAGAAGGTGTCGTTGGCGAGATCGTTGACGACGACAGCACGCACCACGCCGCCGAGGTTCTCGATCATGCTCGTCAGCAGGTCGTGGGTGAGGGGGCGGGCGACCGCGACATCCTGGAGCCGGACGGCGATGGCGTCCGCCTCGGCGGGCCCGATCCAGATCGGCAGGTAGCGGTCCGCGTCCTTCTCGCGAAGGATGACGACCCGCTGATAGTTGCGCAGGCTGACGCGAATGCTCTCGATGGTGAGTTCGATCACGAGACTTGCGCCTTGCAGTGCCGCACGATCCGAGTGTAGGAGCGGGCCTCGAAGGCAGTCAACGAAACGGCGACGAGCGGCGGCGTTGCGCTCACGAGCCCTCCTCGACCCGCTCGGGGGCGGCGAGATCGCCGAAGAGCGCGCGCTCGATCGCGGGGTCGATGGGGACGCCTCGCTCGAGGACCGACTTCAGCCGGCGATGAAGCGTGGGGCGGTCGAGGAGCACTCGTCGGCCACATTCGCGGCAGCGCATGCCGACGTCGGCCCCGACGCGCACGACGTCCCAATCGAATCCGCCGCAGGGGTGCTTCCGGCGGAGGCGCAGGACATCGCCGACGCGGAGATCGAGGACCATGCCTCGATCTTACTCGCAGCGCGGAGTCAGGGCCGCGCGGCGTTGATAGCGTCGCGCAGGCGGGTGGCTTCAGTGCGAGCGGCGGCCGCGAAGCCGGCGTCACGGCCGGCGTAAAGGATGCCTCGGGAGGAGTTGATCAGGATGCCGCCGCCGCGAGCATCAAGGCTGGCGCGAACTGCGGCGTCGACGTCGCCCTGCTGGGCGCCAATGCCGGGAAGCAGGAACAGCAGCTCGGGGCAGAGCGCGCGAATGCGAGCCGCCTCGGCGGGATATGTGGCGCCGACGACGAGGCCGACGTTGCCGCGCGTGTTCCAGCTGTTGGCGAGCATCGCAACGTGTTCGTAGAGCGGACGGGGGGTGTCGGAATCACCGCCACCCCCGCCCTCCCCCTGCGAGGGGGCGGAGGCGGGAACCGCGGATTCGCCCCGGCTCGGAGGGAGATTCGGAGTTGACCGCGCACCCTCGGAGGGGAGAGCCGTAACCAGCAAGTCCTGGAGGTCGCGGGCTCCGGCGTTCGAGGTGCGACAAAGCACGAAGGTGTGGCGATCCTCGTGAGCCAGGAAGGGTTCGAGGCCATCGCCGCCGAGGTAGGGGTTGGCGGTCACGGCGTCGGCGCCGAGGGCGTCGAAGACGGCGCGAGCATAGGCCTCGGACGTGTGGCCGACATCGCCGCGCTTGGCATCGAGGATGACTGGAATCTCGTCCGGAATCGCCTCGATGACCTGTTGGAGCGACTCCCAGCCCGGCAGGCCCTCGCGCTCGAAGAAGGCGGCATTGGGCTTGTAGCAGCAGACGAGGTCCGCGGTCGCCTCGATGATGCCGCGCAGGAATTCGAGAGTCGTGATGCCGGGGGGCATCAGGGCCGGGTCGGGGTCGAGGCCCACGCACAGCAGCGACTCGTTCGCGCGAGCGGCCGCCTCGTACTTCGCGCGGAAGGTGGCAGCGGTCACCGGCCGCGTTCTCCCGGGAGCCCCGCGGGCGCGGGCAGCGCGAGCGGCAGAGGCAGGATATCGAGGACTGGGAGGTCGGCACCATCGGCGCGAAGGCGCGCGACGGCTTCGGCGAAGCGGGCCGGATCTCCGGTCGTCGCGGCGATCACCGGAGCGCCTCGTTCGACAGGGGGTACGGCGATGCCGTGAGCCTCGACCTGCTGGAGGGCGCGGCGGGCGACGGGCTCGGCGGGGTCGATCACGTCGACATCGGTGCCGAGCAGTTCGTCGAGCATCGAGTCGAAGGTCGCGCGCAGGAAGCCGTAATGCGTGCAGCCGAGGGCGACCTCGTCGATGCCGGAATCGGCAAGCGGTCCGAGGGTGCGGTGGAGCAACTGCTCGACGCGTTCGCCCGCGACGTGGCCGGATTCCACCAGGTCAGCGAGGCCCGGCATTGGGACGGTGGTGACCTCGACGCCGCCGCCGTAGGCGTCCTGCAGGCGGGCGAGGCGTTCGCCGCGGGCGGTCGAAGGAGTCGCGAGCACAGCGACCTTGCCCGTCCTCGTGCGCTCGACAGCGGGCTTCAGGGGAGGCTCCATGCCGACGATCGGGACCTCGAAGCGCTCGCGCAGACGATCGAGCGCGGACGAGGAGGCGGTGTTGCAGGCGACGACGATGGGCGCGCAACCCTCGGCGATGAGCGCATCGGCGAGGAGGAGCGACCGCTCCTCGATCTCCTCGGGAGAACGCTCGCCATAGGGGAACCAGGCGCCGTCGGCGATGTAGCGGATGGGGAGCTCTGGGTTGAGGCGGCGGAGCGCGGCGACGACGGTGAGCCCGCCCACGCCAGAGTCGAAGACGCCAACGGCAGTGTGCACGGGCGGCCCCTTACTGATCGTTCGCCTTCACTATAGCAACCGCCACGTAACCCGCCTCAGGGATGGGGGGCCGGGTGCTGCTGTTCCCAGTCTGCGAGGCGACGCTCGAGCGACTGGACGGCCTCGGGAGGTGGAACGTGCCGGCCGTACCGCGCCTCGTCGAAAGCGAGGCCGATCGACTCAAAGGGCGGCGCCTCGAGGTGAGCGCCGGCGCGACGGGCGAACTCGATCGGGGTGTCGCCGGGGCCTCGATCGACCCCACGCTGATGAGCGTCCTCGACGAGCCTCGCGTAGAGGCGGTAGACGGGCTGGCGTCGCAGCCAGTCGCCCGACCAGGCCGTCTGGGCGCGTCCACCGAAGAGGCTACGGACCAAGCCGCTGATGCCGCCGCCCGGGGCGGCTGTGGAGCGCGTCTCATCGACGGCGGAATCGAGGTCGCGGCGGCGGGTGAGATGGAAGAGCAGACGGCTGAAGCGATAGAGGATCCAGACGAAGGCGGCCACCGCGAGGACGCGGACGGACTGGAGAATCCAGCCCGGCAGCAGCTTGCCGTCGGTGTCCTTATCTCGCTGGATGGTCTGCTCGCCGAACCGGCGAAACTGCTCGGGGAACTCGAGGCCGCTGTTGCCGAGCACGTGCGAGAGGACCCAGTCCACGAACCAGAAGATGGGCAGCAGCAGGTAGTACAGGACGCGGCCGATGGCGGTGAGGACCAGGTTGAAGATCGGGTCGAAGGCGCGTTGTACATCGAGCGCGGCGAGCAGGCCGAACAGGAGGCCCACAAGGACGATGACGCCCAGGGTCCCGAAGGCCGCCAGGGCGAGGGGAGCGTCGCGGCCAACGGATTCGGCGGCGGTGCGAGTGCGCGCCATGTGCGCGAGCGCCAGGGACAGCGCGCCGAGGACGAAGTAGAGCAGAGCGACGAACGCCGGCGCCTCGGAGCCGATGCCCTGGCCGAGGATGGCGGCGAGGATCACGAAGGCGAAGCCGATGCTGAACGAGCGGAGGGCGCGTTCGTAGGTGACCGCGCCGCGGCCGGCCACGAGAAAGCGAAACCAGAGCGCAGTCAGGCCGACCACCGAGACCACGAGGGTGGCTGCCTCACGCACGGTAGCGGGGTCGGGATCCGCGGTGAACCGCGCGGGATCGACATCCCCGCTGAAGGAGGAGTCGAGGGCAGTCGCGAGACCCGACGGCTCCCAGACTCGGAAGTCGTTCCGCACGGCGAGGTGCACGAGCACGTGCAGCGCGATCAGGGTCGCCGCCAGGCCAACCGCCGCACTCAGCGGCAGCGGGAAGCCGCTCTCGCCCAGGGCGCGCACGAGGTAGAAGGCCGCAAACGCGGCAACGACGATCAGCAGGAGGGATGGACCACCGACCGCGTGCTCCGCACCGTGGCGCGCGACCGCCAGGGCGTCCACGGCGCGACCGTCGCCTGGGAACGTGGTGCTCGGCTGCAACTGGTCGGCGAGACGGTCGAAGGCGTTCCGCACGACGGCGGTGCCGATGGCGCGCAGGACCGCGAACCAGGCGACGGCCTCGGTGAGGATGAAGAGGTAGGCGGACGCGTCGCGGAGGCGGACGGTCATCGTGCGGCTCCGGAGGATGCGAAAGCCGCATCCGGATCGGCCTCGAGGGCACGCATGACGGGGTCGAGGTTCGTGTGGGGAATCGGACCGAGGTCGACGTCCCATTCGGCGGGGGAGGTCTTCACGACGTGGACGACGTGGCCTTCACCACGGAGGCGGCGCAGGGTCGCGGCGAGGTCGGGCGGCATGAGCGACGCGACGACGATCAACGTGGCGCCAGCGGGCAGGGCGTGGCCGGGGCGCTCCAGCTCGAGCGCGAGGCGCGAAATCGTGAAGGGGGCGATCATCGCGAGCGCCTCGAGGACGCGGACGAGCTGGTCGGAGCGGCTGCCGGCGCCGATGCGGATCGCGCGGTCGGCGTCGGGGAACGAGCCATTGGCGATGAGCCCGAGGGCCGCGTGCTCCTCGAAGGCCCAGCGCGCGATGGAGGCAGCAACGACGACATTGCGTTCGAGGAGGAGCGGGTCGAAGCCGAGCCACGACTGGTCCATGGTGCTGATGTTGAGCGCGACGACGACGGCCCGGGTGCGTGACGGCTCGTAAAGCCTCGACTGCAGGCGGCCGATACGTGCCGTGGCGTTCCAGTCAACTCGCTTGAGGGGGTCGCCCGGGAAGTAGTCACGCACGCCGACCACACGGACAGGATCCTCGAAGATGCGCTGGCCACCGGCGCGCTCGCCGAAGGGGCGGGCGCTGATGATGCCCAGTTCGGGCAACGAATAGGTGCGCGGGTAGACGACGACACTGTCGCCGCCGCGGATGGTCTCTTCGCGCTCGAAGATGCCGAAGAGGTCGCCGGAGCGCAGACGCGTGGGGCCGAGGCGGAAGAAGCCGCGTTCGGTGGCATCGAGCGTGAGCGGCCATTCGAGCTGCTCGTGCGCCCCGAGCGACGTCGAGCGCTGCATGAGCACGGTGCCGGGGAGGCCGGAGGGTGTGACGTGGACTCCGCCGGCGGGCATGGCCTCGGGCAGGTACTCGCGGACCTCGAGCCAGGGGACGGGCAGCCGCTTCTCGTTGGCGAGCCGCAGGCGGAGGTCAATCGTCTCGCCCATGAAGACGCGCCGTTCGCGGAGCACGCGCCGGTAGCGGACGTCCTCGAGGGATACGCGCGCCCAGAGGCGCGCCATGCCGCCGGTGCCGAAGACGAGCACGCCCAGGCCGATCAGTGGCACGGACTGCGCGGCGAGGCCGACCAGGACGAGGACGATCGTGACGCTGACCCAAGAGTCGCGGAAGACAGAGCGCATCGGCAGCGGTCCCCGGCTAGTCGGCGACGGGGACGGGTACCTCGTGCAGGATCTCGTCGAGGACATCGTCCGCGCTACGTCCACGGAGGCGGGTCTGCGAGGAGAGCACGAGACGGTGCGCGAGGACGGGCTGCGCGAGGCGCTTGACGTCGTCGGGGCGGACGTAGTCACGGCCGTCCATGGCAGCGAGCGCGCGAGCGGCGCGAAAGAGCGCGAGCGAGGCGCGTGGACTCGCACCGAGGTCGAAGGCGATGTGGTCACGGGTGGCGCGGCAGAGGCGCACGACGTAGGCGGCAACGGCGTCCTCGACGTGGATGCCCGGGAGGACCTGACGCAGGCGGAGCAGCTCCTCAGCCTCCACGGCCGGACGCAGCGCGTCGAGCGGTGAAGCACCCTCGAAGCGGCGGAGCACCTCGATTTCGCCAGCCTCGGTCGGGTAGCCGACCTTGAGGCGAAGCAGGAACCGGTCGAGCTGCGCCTCAGGGAGCGGGAACGTGCCTTCGAGTTCGATCGGGTTCTGGGTGGCGAGGACGAGGAACGGGTCCGGAAGCGGCCGCGTCTCGCCGTCGACGGTCACCGTGCGCTCCTCCATCGCCTCGAGGAGCGCGGACTGGGTGCGCGGGGTGGCGCGGTTCACCTCGTCGGCGAGGATCACGTTCGCGAGGATCGGCCCGGGACGGAACTCGAAGTCGCCCGTGCGCTGCGAGTAGTAGTTGATGCCGAGGATGTCGGACGGCATGAGGTCGGGCGTGAACTGGATGCGGTGGAAGGTCGCCCCGATCGAGCGGGCGAAGGCGCGAGCGAGCATGGTCTTACCCGTGCCCGGGACGTCCTCGATCAGAATGTGGCCGCCGCTGACGAGCGCCGCGAGGATGAGGTCGATGGGCTCCTCGGCGCCCACGATGACGCGGGCGACGCTCGTACGGATGCGGCCGGCGACGTCGCGGATGGCGGCGACGGAGCCGGGCTCGGCGCGGAGTTGGGCCGTTTCGGGCACGCGGTACTCCCTCGAACGCGTCCCTCTTCACGCAAGGGAATACGCGAGAGGATAGCAGGAGAGCAGGCGGGTGGTTGCCTGTGCCGCTGGCCGTTTCGACCCTCTTGCGTTTCGTAACTCGCCGCACTACTGTGAATTCGATACTGTCGCGTATCGATAAGGAGGCACCAGTGCCACAGGCTGTTGCGACTCGGACGGCGGTCGAGGTCGAGCGACTCGTCGTACGCCGGGGAGGCAAGCTCATCCTCGACGGGGTGAGCTGTGCGATTCCGCGCGGAAGCGTGGTGGGGCTGCTGGGCCCGAGCGGGAGCGGAAAGACCACGCTCATGCGGGCCATCGTCGGCGTGCAGCGGATCGCGTCGGGCGGAGTGACGGTCCTCGGCCTGCCCGCCGGTTCGCCGGAACTGCGCCGGCGCGTCGGCTATCTGACCCAGGCGCCCTCGATTTACCCGGACCTCACGGTGATCGAGAACGCGACGTACTTCGCGGCGATGTACGGGTGCGGCACCGCCGAGGCGCTTGCGAGCGTCGAGTCCGTCGGTCTCACCGAGGCCGCGGGACAGCTCGCGAGCACGCTCTCGGGTGGGCAGCGTGCGCGGGCATCGCTCGCCTGCACCTTGCTCGGTGATCCGGAGCTGCTGGTCCTCGACGAGCCGACCGTGGGACAGGACCCGGTGCTGCGGAATGAGCTGTGGCTGCGCTTCCGGGCGCTGGCCGAGGCGGGGGCGACGCTCATTGTGTCCAGCCACGTGATGGACGAGGCGCGGCGGTGCGACCGGCTGCTGTTCATCAGCGACGGCGAGCTAATCGCCGACGGGACGCCGGAAGAGGTGCTGCAACGGACGGCCACGGACGACCTCGACGAGGCGTTCCTGCGGCTCGTGATCGCGCACCGGGAGGAGCAAGACTGATGTCGCCTCGAATCACGTTGTGGACGGCACGACGGGTGCTGATGCAGCTGCGCCACGACCGGCGGACCGTCGGGATGATGCTGCTGGTGCCGGCGATACTGCTGACATTGCTGCGGTTCATCTACGACGCGAAGCCACAGGTCTTCGACCACGTGGGGCTGACACTCCTCGGCGTGCTGCCGTTCACAACGATGTTCCTGATCACGAGCATCGGGATGCTGCGGGAGCGGACCTCGGGGACGCTGGAGCGGCTCCTGACGACGCCGATGGCGAAGCTGGACCTGCTGCTGGGGTATGGGATCGCGTTCGCCGTGGCGGCGGCCCTCGAAACGACGGTCGCGGCGGTCGTCGCGTTCGTGTTCCTCGGGCTGGACACGGCGGGGAGCCCATTCCTCGTGGGGGTGATCGCGGTCGCGAATGCCGTGCTGGGCACGGCGACCGGGCTGCTGGTGAGCGCATTCGCGTACAGCGAGTTTCAGGCGGTGCAGTTCATGCCTGCGATCGTGATGCCGCAGGTGCTGCTGTGCGGCCTGATCGCGCCTCGCGAGCAGATGGCCGCGCCGCTGCGGTTCGCCAGCGACCTGATGCCGATGACGTACGCCGTCGAGGCGCTGGACGAGGTGGGGAAGGGGAACGCCGGAGCGACGATGGCCGTGGACGTGGCAGTGATCGTCGTGGTGGCGTTCGCCGCGCTCGCGCTCGGGGCCGTGACTCTGCGCCGGCGGACCGCGTGAACGAGGAGCAGGCCGGGCCGCCGGCGCGACGTCCGGGACGTCCACGCAGCGCGGAAGCCGAACGGGCGATCCTCGATGCCACGCTGGAACTGCTCGCGGAGCAGGGCCTGGAGGGCGTGACGATGGAGGCGGCGGCCGCGCGGGCGGGGGTGAGCAAGGCGACGATCTACCGACGGTGGCGGTCGCGCCTCGAGATGATCGAGGCGGCCTTTCAGTCCATCGACCGGGAGGTGCGCATCGTCGAGACGGGCTCCGTGCGAGGTGACCTCGTGACGATCATCGGCGAGTTCGGCCGGGCAACCGCGCGCACACTGCCGCCGCCCGCCCTGGCACAGATGATCGCGGTCACCCTCGCGACTCCGGAGTTGCGGCAGCTCTTCCTTCGCCACGTGTTTGAGGTGCGGCGGGCGGCCATGATCGCCGCACTGCGACGAGGCCAGGAACGCGGCGAGATCCGCACGGACATCGACCTGAACCTGGCGTTTGCGATGATCATCGGCCCCATCGTGCTCTCCGGCCTGCTCCAGCAACCGCTGCATCCCCTCGCGATCCTCGAGTTGCCCCTGCGGCTGGTCGACGCCGTCCTCGCGGGCCTGACGCCGCGGTAGGGTCTCTCCTCGGCAGGCGGCCGATCGTGTACGGTTCGCCGCGGAACCGCGAGGAGGGTGCGATGCAGCGGGTGATGGTCGGCAACGTCGAAGTGGTTGCGCTGGTCGACATGGTCGGGGCGTATCCGGCCGACAGCGTGTACACGGAGGCCGGAAGCGCCCTCGACGGGTATCAGGACCTCCTCGACGGGTCGGGCAACGTGGTGCTGAGCTTCTCGAGCTTCCTGCTGCGCGCCGACGGCCGGACGGTGCTCGTCGACGCGGGGAACGGGCCGGAAGCCGAAGGCAAGCTGATGGAGGAACTGCGGGCGGCGGGGGTGGCACCCGGGGACATCGACACCGTGGTGTTCACGCACCTGCATGGCGACCACACCGGATGGAACCTACTGCGGGAGACCGGCGGGCCGCGATTTCCGAGCGCGCGCTACCTGGTGCCGCGCGGAGATTGGGAGCACTACGGGGCGCAGAACCCACCGCCCGACTCGTTCACGCGGGACGTCGCGCCCCTCGAGGGCCTGGGAGCGCTGCAGCTGATCGAGGGCGAGCACACGATCTCGCCGTCGCTGGTGACGCTGCACACGCCGGGCCACACACCGGGACACCTGACGGTCGTGATCTCGTCCGAGGGGGAGGAGGCGTATGTCCTCGGCGACGCGTTTCTGACGCCAGTCGACGTGGCGGAACCGGACTGGGTGACTTCGTGGGACTGGGCGGCGGAACCCGTGCGCGCGACACGGCGCATGCTGCTCGAGCGCATCGGAGCGTCGAACGGGCTCGTGGCCGCAAGCCACCTCCCGGAGCCGGGCCTGGGGCGGTTCGTCATGACGGAGCGGCGGCGGACGTTTGAGGTCGTGCGGCCGGACGGCGCCTAGCCGTCGCCGGTCCCGTACTGGAGCGCTGGCAGACGGAACGGCCGGCGCAGCCGCTCGTAGAGCGAGCCAAACAGCGCGGCGCCGGTGAGGGCGCCCGCCAGGGCCGCGAGCGCGTAAATCTTGCCCTCGCCGATGTTGACGACGATCGGGCCGGGGCACATGCCCGTGATCGACCAGCCGATGCCGAAGAGGATGCCGCCCGCGATATTGCCTCGATGGCGCGGCTTGCCTCGGACGATCAGCATGGCTCCTGAGGCGGTGTGGCCGTGGCGCTTCAGCAGGTAGACGCCGGGGATGCCGATGAGCACGGCGGTGCCGATGATGCCGTAGAGCTGGAACTTCTCGAGCAGGAACATCCCCTGGATGTAGTTGTAATCGGCGGCGCCTGAGCGGCTCAGGACGAAGCCGAAGACCGTGCCGAGGAAGACGTACAGCAGGACCATCTCGCGCTCCTCGCTCAGGCCTCGAACATCACGCGATAGATGATGTGGGTGGTGATGAT
The DNA here is from genome assembly GCA_019694855.1 of Dehalococcoidia bacterium. Classification (GTDB taxonomy): domain Bacteria; phylum Chloroflexota; class Dehalococcoidia; order UBA2979; family UBA2979; genus JAIBBD01. The sequence continues at coordinate 57,743 of JAIBBD010000002.1, read as the reverse complement.
GCCGGCGAGCATGAAGCTCGCGGTGGTGACGAAGCTCGGCAGCTCGAGGTTGGAGATGCCGAAGATGCCGTGGCCGCTCGTGCAGCCGCCCGCGAGGCGCGTGCCGAAGCCAATGAACAGGCCTCCCACGAACATCCAAACGAGCTTCGCGCCCGCGCCCCAGCCGATGACCTCGTCGAACATGCCGAGATCCCAGGTAGGACTCCAGCCCCCGCTGAGCACTGCCGACAGGAAGCCACCGAGGAGCAGGCCGGCGACGAATTGCAGGCGCCAGTTGCGGTCACCGAGCAAGCTGGAGCGCCGGAAATAGGGGGCGTCGAGGACGAGCGAGCAGGCGTCCTCGAAACCGGTGGAGATGCCAAGCCGCCGCCCGGTCAAGAAGAGCAGCGCGAGGGTGACCGCGGCAATGCCCGCGCCTCCAACCGCCCAATGCAATGGCGTGACGTCGTTGAGGATGAGGTGCATGGGGGGACCTGCCCGAGATCGGACGCGAGGAGGCGCGCCTCCAGCGTACGCCGGTCGAGGGCAGCACGCATGCCCTGTCCCGGGCGCTCGCAGAGAGCCGTAACGCTCGCCCTAAGTCATGCATGAGTTCGCGATGGGGCGGGCGCGACGATGAGCAGGCCGCGTCCGGCGCCTCGCTGTCCACGCCGCCTTTCGGCGCCTCAGGTGGTGTGCCTGCGTCCCCGCTCGCGGCCGACCTTGAAATGAGGTCGATCCAGCGAGCCTTAGCAGCAGGAGGAGCCATGAAGTATCGAATTGGCGGACGAGCGACGGCTCCTTCATTGCTCGGTATGAGCATGATGGCGTTCGCGCTCATCGGCGGGGCGGCCTTGCACCCCGCGAGCGCGCAGACGGATCAGGTCACGCTCTGCCACCGGACGGACTCGGTGACCAACCCGTACGTCCGGATCACCGTGTCGACCTCGGCGGTGGTGAGCGAGGGGCATAGCGGGCACCTTGGAGTCGTCGCGACGAGCCAGGCCCAGGCGGAGTCGATCAAGGCGAGCGGCCAGATGTGGGGTGACATCATCCCGCCGCTGCCAAACGTCGTGGGCCTCGAAGGCGGCCTGAACTGGGATGCCGGGAAGGCCGTGTACTACAACAACTGCGGCTACCCGATGGGCACGCCGACGGCGACCGCGACTCTGACTGGCACCGCGACCATGACGGCGACGGCGACGGCTACCGCGACGGGGACCGCTACGGCAACCTCGACGGCGACGCGTACGGCGACCGCCACGGCGACGCCGACGCGCACGGCGACGAGCATCCCCACGACCGTGCCGACAACGCCCTCGACTGGCGGGGGTGCGACGGGTGGCGGCATCACCGGCGGCGTACAGGGAGCGGGCCCCGGCCTCGTCCTCGCACCGCGGCCGCCGAGCGCCGGTAACGGTGGGATGGCTGTGGGTGATTCCAGGCTGCCGCTCGGGCTGTGGCTCGGGGTCACGGCGGTCGGCCTCGCGGGCGCGCGCCTGGTGACGGTGCGACGCTCGGACGGCCGCAGCCGGTAGCGGCCGAACAGGACGTCAGTGACACGAAGGAGGGGAGCATGTGCTCCCCTCCTTCGTGTCTGGCACCTCGGTTGGCCGGGGCGGGAGCGGGACCGCGCTCTGCTACCATCGCGAGGTCAGCGGACGGGGGAGCGAGCAATGCGGGCGGAAATCATCTCGATCGGCACGGAAATCATGCTGGGCGAGATCACGGACACGAACGCGGCGTTCATCGCCTCGAAACTCCCGCAGTTCGGGATCGACCTGCTGTACGTGACGCAGGTGGGCGACGACGTGGCACGGCTGCAGGAAGTGATCGCGCGGGCGTGGCAGCGCTCCGACCTGGTGTTCACGACGGGCGGGCTCGGACCGACCGAGGACGATCTGACGCGCGAATGCGTCGCGGCCGTGCTCGGCGAGCAGATGACCGTCGACGCGGAGCAGGAGGCGCATTTACGGCAGTGGTTCGCGCAGCGGACACGTGAGTTTCCCGAGCGCAACCTGAAGCAGGCGACGACGATTCCCTCGTGCCGGGTGCTGCCGAACCCACGAGGAACAGCCCCTGGCTGGTGGGTCCAGCGTGACGGCCACGTGATCGTGGTGATGCCAGGGCCGCCGGCCGAGATGACGCATATGTGGGAGCGCGAGGTCGACCCGGAGCTCGAACGACGCTCGACGGCCGTCCTGGTGTCGCGGACGCTGAAGACCAGCGGCCTGGGCGAGGGCTCGGTAGACGAACGGCTGGGCGACCTCTGGAAGAGCGCGAACCCATACCTCGGAATCTACGCGCGGCGGGACGGGGTGCATGTGCGAATCAGCGCCAAGGCGCCGACGCGGGAGGAGGCGTGGGCGCTCATCGTGCCGGTGGAGCAAGAAGTGCGCCGCATCCTCGGGCCGGCGATCTGGGGCGTTGACGACGACTCCCTGGCGGCGGGGGTCGGCAAGCTCCTGCGCGACGCGGGGTTGACCCTCGGCGTCATGGAGTCGGCGACGGGCGGAGCGATCGCCGATGCGATCACAGACGGCGAAGGATCGACGGAGTACTTCCTCGGCAGCCTCGTGACGTACGCGACGCAGGCGAAGATCGACCTCGGCGTGCCAGGGGGCGTCGTGTTCACGCATGGCGTGATCTCGGAGGCCACGGCCGAGGCGATGGCGCGCGCGGCGCGGGAGCGGCTGGGCTCCGACGTCGGCCTCGGGATCACGGGGATTGCCGGCGGCGCCGAGATGGAGGGACAGCCGCCCGGGACGATGCACATCGCGGTGACGGATGGGGACCGGATGCTGTACCGCCAGTATGCGTACTACCAGGGCCGCGAAGCGGCGAAGCGGCGGGCGGTGACGGAGTCGCTCAACCTGCTGCGGTCGTTCCTGCAGTCGGAGTGAGGCGACCATGACGGGCCAGGGGCTGCCGACATGTCCGCTGGGACGGACCGGCCTCGAAGTCACGAAGCTGGGCTACGGGGCGATGTCGCTCGACGATCGATTCGGGCGTGTCGTCTCGCCGGACGAGGCAAACCGCATCCTGAACGCGGTGCTCGATGCCGGCATCAACTACATCGACACGTCGCCAGACTACGGGCCGAGCGAGGAGATGATCGGGCGGGCGATCGCCGATCGGCGCGGGGAGTACTTCCTCGCGACGAAGTGCGGTTGCCCGGTGGCAGCCTCGGCGGGCACGGGGCACGCGTACACGCCGGAGAACATCAGGGCGGCGGTCGAGCAGAGTCTGCGCCGGATGCGCACGAACTACCTCGACGTCGTGCAGTTTCACGGGAACCCGTCGATGGCGATGCTCGACGAGCAGGGCGCCGTCGAGGTGCTGCGCGACCTCCAGCGGGCGGGCGCGATCCGGTTCATCGGGATGTCGGGGGCAGGGGACCGCCTCGACGCGCAGGTCGCCTCAGGCGTCTTCGACGTGTTTCAGATTCCGTATTCGGCACTGCAGCGGGAGCACGAGGGGGCGATCGGTGACGCGGCCCGAGGCGGCGCAGGGACAGTGATCCGGGGCGGGGTCGCGCGCGGCGCGCCGTCCGAGGAGAAGGCGTGGGCGATTCGCCGACTGCCGGAGGTGCCCGAGGAGCGTCCGCAGGCGCTCTGGAACGCCGCGCGCCTCGATGAGCTGCTCGATGGTGAGAGCCGGATGGGATTCATGTTGCGGTTCACGCTCTCGCATCCCGACCTGCACACGACAATCGTGGGGACGGCGAACCTGGAGCATCTGCGCGCGAACCTCGACGCGCTGGGACGGGGACCGCTGGCGAGGGATGTGTACGAGGAGGCGAAACGGCGGCTGGATGAGGCTGAGGCGGCGGCGTGAGGATTGGGTCGATCCCAGCGCGCACGTCCGACTGACCACTTCCAGGGCCAGACAGAAGGGGCGAGCCGCACCGATGAGTTCACAAACAGCGGCCAATGCCCACTCGCCATCGGCCATCCTGCTTGGAAGCAACAGCATCTATCCCCTGTGGCTCGCCGAGGGCGGAGTATTGCTCCTCGACGCGGGGCCCGACCTCGAGGGGTCATGGGAACTGGCGCTGGCGCAGGCTGAGGGACACAGGTTCGCAGCGGGGGACGTGCGAGCCGTCCTCGTGACGCACTATCACATCGACCACGCGGGGTTGGCGGCGCGCTGGGCCGAGGCGGGAGCGCGAGTGCTCGCCGGGGCGATGGATGTGCCGGCGCTGCTCTCGGGGCGGGATTGGTACGAGGAGCGGACGCCCCTGCGCCTCGAGGCGCTGCGACGGCATGGGTGCCCGCCGGAGGTGATCGAGGCGCAGCGCGAGCAGGCGGGACGCCACGGGTATCGCTGGGAGCCCTGCCCGCCGAACAGCGTCGAGGCGGTCGCAGATGGCACGGAGTTCGACCTCGAAGGTGGGACGCGGCTGCGCGTGATCTCGGCGCCCGGGCACACGCCGGGGAACCTCGTGGGATGGGTGGAGGCGACCGGGGAGCTGTACTCGGGGGATACGTTGCTGCCGGGGACGATCCCAACACCAGGGTTGCATTTTCCTTCCGTCGGCGGGCTGGACGGGCCAGATGGCGCGCCCGGGCCTCGATGGCCATCGCTGCCGCCGTTCCTGCATTCGGTGCGGCGGCTGCGGCAGCTGCCCATCCGGCGGATCCTGCCGGGGCACGGTGACGTGGTCGACGAGCCCGGAAAGCTCCTCGACCGCTTCGAGGCGCATCACGAGCGTCGGGCGGCGGCGATCCGCCGGCTACTGGGGGAACAAGCGGACACGGCGTACGGTGTCGCGAGGCGGCTGTTTCCTCGGATCGGTGCGCTGCAGCTCGCACAGGCGACGACCGAGGTGGTTGGACACCTCGACCTGTTGTACGGGGCCGGGGAAGCGCTGCGCGAGGAGTTTGGGGGGATCGTTCGGTTTCGGCTCGCGAACGACGGCACGGACGATCGGGTATAACCGACAACGTGTCGCAGAACGACTACATCCTCGTGCTGTGCCTGGGTGGCGGCGTGCTCTCGATGGCCCTCGGGTGGGGCATGCTGTACGTGCGGCCGAACCACTTCTACGGAGTTCGCACGCCGGCGACGTACGCGGACCGGCGGGTCTGGCGCGACGCCAATCGGCAGTCCGGTAAGGGACTGATCGCCCTCGGCGGCGCCGTTTCGCTCTTCTCGTCGTTGCTGCTGGCGGTGCCGGGCGCGCCCTGGCCGCTCGCGGTGTTCGCGCTACTCGCGGGGACGGCGGTCTGGGCGGGCGCCTCGGTGTGGTACGCGAGCCAGCGGCTGGCGTACTACCGGCGCATCGACCGCGGGATGGCAGCGGAGGAGCTGCAGCGGGAGCGGTAGGTGGGGGGCAAGCCAGGCGCGAGGTAAGCTCCGCGATGTGACCGCGATCCTCGTACTCGAGCCCATGGATCCGCGGCGACCCGCACTTGGCCGTGCAGTGCGGGATGTCTTTGTGCTATCCGCACTGTTTTTCGCGGCGAGCTTCGCGTCGAAGGAGATCCCGGGTGTCTACGCGGTCTCACCCTGGAGGGATGACCCCTACGATGCGTTCGTGTCGTTCGCGCTCATCTTCATGCCGGCTCTCCTGGCCGTCGGTATCCCAAGTCTGTTCCTGTGCCGCCGTGCCGAAGCGCTCCCGGCCTCACGAATCAGGACACTCTTGCGCGCTTGCCGCCTGCTTATCGCGGTTACTGGTGTCACCCTCACCGTCCAGTGGGTCAGCATCGTGCAGGAGAGCGCGCCAGCGACGCGTATCGACACCGTCACTAGCGTGGCGCTGCTAGCGGCGTTCAGCGCCGGTGCGGGTTTCGCCGGCTGGCGACTCGGCCGGGCCGAGCATCGCCTCGACCCTCTCGCGCGGCAGGGATCCGACTGGGTGGGTGATGCGCTGACGACATTGGAGCGTGCCGTCCTCACTCGCGGTCGACTCGCCGCTGCGTTGCGGATGGCAATCAGGTACGCCGGCCCGCCAGTGCTCCGTCTACTTCGCCAATACCCGGTGCTGTCCGCTGCCGCTGTCTCGACCGCTGGGGCAGCGGTGATCGTCTGCGGCGCAGCGCGAGAAGAAGGCGCCAGCTCGATCCTCGCGATCATCTTCGCGGTCGCAACGTGCGGACTGTTTGCGTTTGTTGTGGCAGCCGGGGCCTATCTCGGGCTCGTGAGGCGCGAGGGTGCGCTGTCCGTGGTGCGGAGGCGCGGCGTTGACTCGGTGGTGGCCGGATCGATGGCTGCGCCGATCGGCTTGGCGTTTCGCGACGCCATCTGGCGAGCCGTGGGGGTGGATGCGCCGGCGGCGGGGGCCGACGACCTGGCGCTGCTGCTCGGGGGCTGTGCGCTCGCCGCGACTGTGTCCGTGTTCTTGATCGAATCGGCATTGCGGATGCATCTCGCGATGCACAAAGCAGGCACGTCAATTCGCTAGGCGAACGCCTGGTAGGCGATACCCGCAACGCCGCCCGCCGCGACGAGCCAGGCTGAATTCACGTTCCAGCGGAGGAGCAGCGCCGCGGCGACCGCGGTGAGCAGCACCGTGTACCAGTCGACGATGGCGTCGCGCGTGAGGACGACGAGGACGGCCGCCATGAGGCCGACGGCGGCGACGTTCACGCCATCGAGGAGCGCGGAGAGCCAGGGGGAGCGGCGAATCCTCGGGACGAGGGGGTTCAGGGCGGCGACGAAAACGAACGCGGGCAGGAAGATGCCGACGGTCGCGAGGATCGCGCCCGGGAAGCCACCGAGGATGTAACCGATGAAGGTGGCGGTCGTGAAAACGGGGCCGGGGGTGAACTGGCCGACCGCCACGGCATCCAGGAGCTGCTGGTTCGTCAGCCAGCCGAGGCGCTCGACGAAGTCGTTGCGGAGGAAGGCAAGCAGGACGTAGCCGGAGCCGTACAGCACCGAGCCAATTTTGAGGAACGTCAGGAAGAGGGTGGTGTGACTGTAGCCCTCGACGGCGGCGGTCGCGGCGAGGGGGAGCGGGAGGCCCGCGATGGGAAGCAGCGCGCCGAGACTCCTGGGTCGGATGACTCGAAGGCGGGCAAGGCGGACGGCCATCACGGAGAAGCCGGCACCGAACAGCAGCGCGATCTCGTTGAGTCCGAGGAGGTAGAGGCCGACGACGCTCGCCCCGACCGCGCCGAGGAACGGCGTGCTCAGCGCGGCACGGCCGAGGCGCCAGAGCGCCTGCGCCACGACCGCGATGACGACCGGCTTGATGCCGTACAGGAGCCAGGTGACTTCCGGGGTGGAGCCGTACTCGACGTAGGCCCAGGCGAAGGCGATGACAATGACCATCGCGGGGAGGATGAACAACGCGCCGGCCGCGAGCAGGCCTCTCCAGCCCGCGCGGATGAATCCGAGATGGATCGCCATCTCGGTGGAGTTCGGGCCGGGGATGAGGTTCGTCGCGCCGAGGAGGTCGAGGAAGTGCTGCTGGCTGACCCACTTGCGGCGGTGGACGACCTCGTCCTGCATCATTGCGATGTGGGCCGCCGGGCCGCCGAAGGCGGTGACGCCGAGACGAAGGAAGAGGCGGGCCACCTCCGCGAGGCGGCCCTGGGGCTGCGATTCCGGGTTGGACGAAGCGGTCACGGTCGGAATCGTGCCATACGCGCGACGCCGGCGCGCGAAGGTGAGGGACGAGGTCAGCCCTCGATGGCTGTGAGGGCGCGTATGAGACGCTCCCTTGCGTCGGCCGCGACCGCCTCGAGTGCAGCGCTCGACGTGACGGCCATCATCTGTGCGGGATCGAGGGCAGCCACGACCGAGCCGCCCTCGTCTTCGTAGACGATGACGTTGCAGGGGAGCAGCAGACCGATGTCGAGTTCCTCGGCGAGGGCGCGGTGGGCGAGCGGCGGGTTGCACGCGCCGATGATGTCGTAGCGGCGGAAGTCCGCGCCCAGCTTCGCCTTCAGGGTGGACTGGACATCGATCTCAGTGAGGACGCCGAAGCCCTGGTCCTTCAGGGCAGCCTTCGTCGCTTCGAGAGCTTCTTCGTAGGGCTTCGAGGTGCGGATGAAGAGTCCGTACGCGCGCTGATCCATCGCCGGTCCTTTCGAGGTGGGGAGGGTGGATCCAGCGTACCGAGCGGCGTGCTGCGATCAGGGGGGCGAACGTCATGCGCAACGAGGGCCGGTTGCCCGGCCCTCGTGATGTTGCGTCGACGAGGCAGCGCTAGTCGGCGGCGAGGGCGCGATAGAGGGTGGTGAGGCGGCGCGGGAGCTGCTCGATCTCGTCGACGACCTCGTAGCCGACGTCCGAGCACATCTGCTTCATGTAGTCATGGCCTTCCTTGTCGACGGTGATGAGGAAGGGGACGATACCTGAACGCTTGGCCTCCATGAGGGCCTGGTGCGTGTCGTGGACCGCATATTCCTTCTCGGTCCGGTCGCGACCGTAGCCGTGATCCTGGGGGCGGCCGTCCGAGACCAGGATGAGGATCTTTACCTTCGCGTCGTACTCGTTGAGCTTGGCAACGGTGTGGCGCACAGCCGGGCCCATCCGCGTGGAGCGGATGGGCTGAATCTTGTCGATGCGGCGGCGTACGCGGTCGCTGAAGTTCTCGCCGAGGTCCTTGATGACGTGGTACTCGACGTTGTCGCGGCCGTAGCCGGAGAACCCGTAGATGCCGTAGGAGTCGCCGATCGCCTCGAGGGCCTCGACGATCATGACGAGCGACTCCTTCTCGAGGTCCACGATGCGCTTCGGGGGCTCGATGGCGCGCAAGGCGCGACGCTGTGAGAGCCACTGGAAGTAGTTGCGCGGGTCGCCATTGAAGTCGTCGTCGTCGCTGTAGTCGACCTTCTGCTTGTCGATCTCCTCGTCGGTCGAGGCGGACATGTCCATGAGGAAGGCGACCGCGACGTCGCGTTCGACCTTGTTGCGGCGCCAGTAGACCTGGGCGAGCGGACCGACGCCGGCGCGCTTGTCGACGATGAACTCGATGGAACGGTCGAGGTCGATCTCCTCGCCGTCCTCAAGGCGCTTGATCCGACGGAAGCTTTCCGGCCGCATCATCTCGAACTGGCGACGAGTGTCGGTGACGAGGCCGTGGTGTTTACGCAGCGTCTCGTCGTAGAAGTCCGTCTCGCCTTCCTCGGCGAGCCGCTCGCCGACGCGGCACCAGCGCGGGCGGTAGTCGGAGGCGCGGAAGTCCCACTCGTCGTAGTAGGACCAGGTGATCTCAAGCTCGAGCGGCTGCTCCTCGCCCTCGCCGGCACCGCCGCCGTCGTCTCCGCCGTCGTCGTCCTTCTTGGCCTTGAGCGTCGAGGCGGGTGTGGCGGCTTCCTTCTCGAGGTTGTCCAGGAACATGCCCATGGACTCCGCGAACTCGGCCTCGATCATCTCGGAGATGTTGATCTCGGCGGATTTCTGGAGCATCTCCATGAGCTGCTCGCGGGTCAGGGGGGAGGCCTCGCCGTCGCCTTCCTGGCCCTGCTGCTTCAGCTTGGCGAGCAGCTGGACGAGCTCCGGCTTGAAGTCGCCGCGGAAGTCAGGCTGGCCGGGCGCCTCGAAATCGACGCCCTCCTCGCTGTGCGGCATCGGAGCCTGATCGCCCTTTCCGGCGGGCATCGAGGGGTACATCGTCAGCATGTCTTCGTCGGGTTCGACCCAGTCGGACTCGGCGAAGGCATTGAGGAGGTTCGGGATGAGCGTGACGAGGTCGTAGAGCGCGGCAGCCACCTCGGCGGAGTCCTGCACGAGGGCACCCGGCTGCTCCACGATCTTGAGGGCGTTCAGGCCCTGGCGGAGGAGGTCGCTCAGCTCGCGCGGCCAGAGCATACGGTCGGGGCGGCCGAGGGAGGAGCGCAGGAGGTTCTCGCAGAAGGCCGCGCGCAGAGCCATCGTGCGGACGTCGGGGCGGCGCTCGGCCTCGAAGGCCTGGAGGCGCTGCAGCCAGACGCGGATGCCGCCGTACTCGCGGGCGACGTAGGCGTCGATGCGCGTGTCCTCGACGATGGTGAACAGGGCGGCGATCAGGTCGCGGTCCTCGAAGAGGTCGTAGAAGCGCTCCATCGAGGTGATGACGGGTCGCTCGCGGGCCGGGAGCTGCGCCTCGCGGTCGCGCACGGTGGCGGGCGTGTGCACGCCGGGCTCGCCGAAGCGGAAGGCGAACGAGCCGAACTCAATGCGGCCGGTCTGGTGGGTCGTGAAGACCTTGTAGCACTGGAAGTTGGCCGCCTGGTCGGGGAAGGAGCCCACGAACGGAGGCAGGTAGATCGAGGTGCCCTCGGTGGTCGCGACGGACTCCGTGACCCAGCCGATGCCCTTATCGACGAGTTCCTCGGCGGAGCGAATGGCGACCTGCTCCCCGGTGAGGGCCTTGGCATACATGCGGAGCAGCGAGCCGACCGTGGTCAGTTCGACGCGCGCGGAGAGCGCAGCGAGCGCCTGCTCGGCGCGCACCGACTCGAGGCGGAAGTACGCCTCGGCGCCCTCGATGTTGCCTTCCTCGAAGAGGAGGCGGCTGCCGGGCTCGGCCCACTGCCCAAGCTGGTCGGTCGTGAGGCGGGTGAGCACGGACGGCGCCGAGGAGAGCAGGGACATCGCGGCGACCGGGCTGCCCTTCGCGATATGCGTGGCGAGCGCGATCAGGACCTGGTGCTCGGCGGTGGGGACGGTCGCGAGGGCCGTCGCCGCATCGACGAAGTGGGGGAAGCCCTGGCGGCCGCCCGCAGTGACGACCTTGGCGGCGATATCGAGGAACGTCTCGCGGTCGTCCTGCTCGACGCCCTGGATGAGCTGCGGGCCGCGCTCGAAGTAGAGGCGGGTGTCGGCCCAGGAGGCGCGCGTCACGGCGCGGGCGAAACGCAGGAAGGGCTCGCGATCCGCCGGACGCAGGCCGGCGAACAACTCGGGCGAGCTTTCGAGGCAGATGGTCGCGAGCTGGTAGGAGCGGTCCGAGAGCAGGTCGATGACCTCGACGAGCTCCTCCACGAGGTGGAGGCGGAGCGGGTCGAGCAACCTCGGCGTCAGCTCGTAAAACAGCGAGGCCAGCGCGACGGACTTCCAGTTGCCGCGGTGCAGGCGCTCGCCCATACGAGCCCAGCGACCGATCTCGCCCTGGCCGGCGTGGCGGAGCGGGATCTCCTCGCCCATGATGCCGACGCTGTCGCCGCGCTCCAGCGGGAGCAGCGGGATGACCTCGGGGGCGGCGCGGAGGAACGCGGCGGCGACGGGCGGTGAGCCCTCCGTAATGCGGCCTGCGGTCTCGGCGCAGTACATGACGAGATTGAAGGGCAGCTGGTTCGCGATACGAGGGCCGACGCGGAAGTACTCGACGGCGGCCTCCCAAGAGCGCAATGAGCGGCCGGCGAGGTCGACGCCGGCAGCGGCCCATGCCTCGAGATCCTCAGGGGAGAGGATCGGCTCCATGGAGCGGAGGGCGACCGCGAACTCCTCGGGCACGGCGGGGCCATGTCCGCGGAGGGCGGGGTCGTGGCGGGCCATCAGTTCTTCGACAATGCTCATGAGGTCACGCTATTCGGCTTGTGCACCGGGTCATCGTACACGTCGAACGTCACCTCGCCACTCTGCGTGTCGAGGATGGCGTAGGAGGAACGGAAGCCGTTCCAGGGATCGCGCGGCTGGCCCGCGGAGCCCGGGTTGATGACGAGGGTGCCGTTCACCTGGTGGGTCATCGCGCAATGGGTGTGGCCGTGGATGACGAAGTCGGCACCGAGGTTGCCGAACTCCTTCATCACGGCGTTGTGCGGGTAGACGTATTCGCCGCAGTCGCGGTGCGAGCCGTGGAACATCGTGATGCGCTTGCCATCGATGACGGTGTCGATGCGCTTCGGCCGCTCGGAGAGCCACTTGAGGAGGTCCTGGTCGACGTCGGGCTGCTCGCGGACGCGCTGACCGCCGCGGCTGAGGACGACTTCCTCGTGGTTGCCGAGCACGACGTGGGCGCCGATCTCCTTGAGGCGACCGATCACCTCGTTGGAAAAGCGGAACTGGAAGATGGCGTCGCCGGCGCACAGCACTTCGTCGACATGGCCCATCCGGGAGAGGGCCATGTCGAGCGAAGCGATGTTGCAGTGGATGTCAGAGACGATTCCGAGTCGCACCGGACCTCCCGTCCGTGTCCGCCCGTCAGTCGGCGAAGATCGAGGTCACGACCTCCTCGAGGGAGCGCTGGACCTCGAGGTCGTCGGTCAGGCCCCACACGACTGCGGACTGGCACGCACGGCGCGGCGCGATGCCACTGGCGATCAGTTTGCCGGCGTACACCAGCAGACGGGTGGAGACGCCCTCGGCGAGGCCGTGCTCCTTCAGGTTGCGGACCTTCTCCGCGAGCTTGGCCAGCTCATTGGCCATCTCCTGGGAGCAGCCCGACTCCGTGCGGATGATCTCCGCCTCCTGGTCACGCGGCGGGTAGTCGAACTCGATGGCGATGAAGCGCTGCCGGGTCGAGTGCTTGAGGTCTTTCAGCGCCGACTGGTAGCCGGGGTTGTAGGACAACACCAGCAGGAAGCCCGGAGCCGCCTCGAGGAGGTCGCCGCGCTTGTCGATCGGCAGCAGGCGCCGGTAGTCGGTGAGGGGGTGGATGAGGACGGTGGTGTCCTTGCGCGCCTCGACGATCTCGTCGAGGTAGCAGATGGCGCCAACCTTGACGGCCCGGGTGATGGGGCCGTCGATCCAGCGCGTCTCCTCGCCCTCGAGGAGGTAGCGGCCGACGAGGTCGGAGGCCGTGAGGTCCTCGTGACAGGCGACGGTGATCAGGGGCACGCCCTCGTCGTCGCGGCTGCCGAGGTGGCCATGCAGGCGCCACGACATGTACTCGACGAAGCGAGTCTTGCCGCAGCCCGTGGGGCCTTTGAGGAGCACCGGCACGTTCTGGTCGTAGGCCGTCTCGAACAGCTGGACTTCGTCCGCAATGGGGAGGTAGTACGGCTCACTGGTGAGCCGGAAGTCCTCGATCTGCATCTGCTTGAAGGCCTGTTCGGCCATCGGTTGAGTCGTGGTCACTTGCGCGCCGCCCGCTTCGTTCCCTTGTCCGCCGCACCTGCTTTGGCGTTGGCGGCGTTGGCTTCATCGACCCGCTTGAGCAGCTTCTTCCACTCGCGCTCGACGCGCTGTTCGAACTGCTCGAGGGTGCTGGAATTGTCGACCTTCACGTCGGCGTAGGCCAAACGCTCCTTGTTTGACAGCTGCGAGTCGATGCGGGCCTGTGCCTGCGCCTCGGTCAGTCCGTTGCGCGCCATCAGGCGCTCGCGGGCGACCTCGGGGCTGACCGTGACGACCCACACCTCGTCGGCGAGGTCCATCCAGTTGGCCTCGATCATGACCGCAGCCTCGAGGACGATCGTCGAGGCGGGGTCGCGCTTCTTCAGGTCCGCGATCTCCTCGGCGGCGAGCTTGCGGATCTCGGGCCAGACGATGTCGGTGAGCCGCTTCATCTGGGCCGGATCGCCGAAGACCTTGCCGCCGAGCAGCTGTCGATTAATCGTACCGTCCGCGGCAACGAGGTCGTGCCCGAACTCGTTGACCACGGCCTGAAAGCCGCTGGTCCCCGGCTCGTAGACGCGGTGACCGACGCGGTCGGCGTCGATGACAATGGCGCCATAGCCCTTGAGCAAACTCGCGGCAGTAGACTTCCCGGAGGCGATCCCTCCGGTCAGACCAATAACGGTCATGTAAGGCTCCGTAGGTACCCGAAAACCAGCGTTCGGCTGTAGCAATCCCGATTGTATTGGCACCCCAGTACGGGTGCAAGGTGAAGCGGGACTGAGCCAACTCCGGTTTATGTCACTCGTTGACCTCGGACCGCTGATACGCGAGAGGGCCGGTGCGACCGGCCCTCTCGGTGCTTGCGGTCTGTTTCCGCGGGGCTAGTCGAGCGCCTTGATGGCGGAGATCAGCTCCGGGAGGATCGCCTTGTAGTCGCCCACGATGCCGAAGCGGGCGGACTTGAAGATGTTCGCTTCCGGGTCGCGGTTGATGGCGACGATGGTCTTCGAGCCGCTGCACCCCGCCATGTGCTGGCTGGCGCCGGAGATGGCGACGGCCACGTAGAGGTCGGGGCTGACGATCTTGCCGGTGAGCCCGACCTGCTGGCTCGGCGGGTACCAGCCGAGGTCGCACGCGGCGCGTGAGGCGCCGACGGCAGCCTTGTCGGAGCCGAAGGCGGCGGCGAGCTCCTCGATGACCTGGAAGCCCTCGGGCGCGCCGAGGCCACGGCCACCAGAGACGACAATCGGGGCGTCCTGGATCTGGAGGCCTTCGCTGACCGCGGCCTCGCGGCCGGTGATCTCCGTGCGGGACGCACCCGCGGCCGGCAGCTCGACCGTCTCACCCGAGGCGCCGGCTCGCGGCTCGATCGGGTCCTGCGACTTGGCGCGGACGGTCACGACCGCCGGCGAGGTCGCAAAGGAGTAGGTGGCGTGGGCGTTCCCACCGTAGGCGGAACGAGTCGCGCGCAGACTGCCGTCGACGTTTTCGACACGGAGGCAGTCCATCGCGACCGCGGTGTTGCGGCGGAAGGCGAGGCGAGGGCCGAGGTCGCGGCCGACGCCCGACTGCGCGATGAGCACGACGCCGGCGCTCGTCTGGTCGACGGCGGCCTCGACGGCGGAGAGCCACTGGTCGGAGCGGAAGTCGTCGTACCCGGAGTCGCTGGAGACGCAGGCGCGGTCCGCACCCGCGGCGAAGGCGTCAGCGGCGGCCCCGGCCGCGGCGCTGCCGAGGAGCGTGACGCTGACCTTGCCGCCGTCGGCGACGCGGGTGGCTGCGCCGAGCAGTTCGGCGGTGACGGGCGAGAGCTTGCCGTCGGCGAGCTCGCCGACGACGAGGACATCCTGTGCCATGGTCTGAGGTTCCTTTCGCTAGCCGGCGTTAGATGATCTTGGCGTCGCGCAGAGCCTTGGCGAGAGCCTGCGCCTGCTCGGCCGGGGTCTCGCCTTCCATGAGCTCGACCTCACCGCCAGCCTCGGGCTGGAAGAGCTTCTCGAGCTTGAGGCGGGAACCCGCGGCGCCAATCTCACCGGCGTCGAGGCCGAGGTCACCGGGGCCCCAGGTGGTCACGGTCTTGCGGGCGGCCTGCATGATCTGCTGCAGCTTCGGGTAACGCGGGTCGCCGAGCTCGTTGGAGACGGTCACGACCGCGGGGAGCGGCATCTTGACGGTCTCGAAGCCGTCGGCGAGAACGCGCTGCACGACCATCGCGCCACCGTCCGCCTGGGCGTCCTTGGCGATGATGGCGACCGGCCAGCCGAGCTCCTCGGCGATGCCGATGCCGACCTGGCCCATGTCCCAGTCAGCGGCCTGGCGGCCACAGAAGACGGCGTCCACGTCGCCGAGCTTCTTGATGGCAGCGGCGAGGGCATGCGCGGTGGCGTAGGAGTCGCCGCCCTGGAACGCGTCGTCGCTGAGGAGGACGCCTTCGTCGGCGCCCATGGCGAGCACCTGCTTGATGGCGGCCTGGGCGCTCTCCTGACCGAGGGAGATGACGGTGACCTTGCCGCTGCCGTCCTTCTCCTTGATGCGAAGGGCAGCCTCGGCGGCCTGCGCGTCAAAGGGGCTGAGGACGGGGGCGATGCCCTGGGCGGGGATCACCTCGTTCTTCGCGCTGTCGATCCGGAACGCCGCGGGCGGCGTCTCCGGGTCGGGGATCTGCTTCGCACAGACGACCAAGTGCATGGAGACTTCCTTTCGTTACCGCTTTAGTTGCTGCCCGACCGAGCTAGACAGGCTGGTGGCCGCCCCCCGGGCGTAACTCGATGCTTACTGGACCGCCTCCGCAACCTCGGAAGCGGCCCGCGTCCCGCCGGTGCCGAACACGGACTGTTCGAGCAGCTCGGCGACGTCGAAGGCGCGCATGCGGCCCTCTTCCTCGGGATGCACGGCGGGGAGACCGTCCTCGAACATCTGGATGCAGAAGGGGCAGTTCGCGACGACGCTGTCCGCGCCGGTGCCCACGGCCTCCTCGGAACGCACGTGGTTGACGCGGCGTTCGCCGATCTCTTCCTGCCACATGTTGCCGCCGCCGGCGCCGCAGCAGAGGCCGCGGCTGCGGCTGCGCCGCATCTCGGTGACCGAGGTGCCGGGCAGGAACTCGAGGATCTGGCGGGGCGCATCGAACTGGCCGTTGATGCGGCCGAGGTAGCAGGAGTCGTGGTAGGTCATCTCAGAGGTCGCCACCTGGTGGCGAGCCTGCAGGTCGCCGTCCTGGAGCGCCTTCGCGAGGAACTCTGTGTGGTGCAGCACCTCGAAGTGCCCGTCGAACTGCGGGTACTCGTTCTTGAAGGTGTTGAAGCAGTGCGGGCAGTTCGTGATGACCTTCTGAACGTTCTTCTCCTTGAAGACGTCCACGAGCTGCTGGGCAAGGATCTGGAAGAGGTACTCGTTGCCGAGGCGGCGCGCCGGATCGCCGTTGCAGGTTTCTTCCTGGCCCATCACTCCGAAGGAAGCACCCGACTCGCGGAGGAGGCGGAAGACCGACTTCGTGATGGGGAGGTTGCGCTCGACGAGCGAGCCGCTGCAGCCGACCCAGTAGAGGTACTCCTGCGTGCCGTCGAAGTACGGCACATCGTCGAAGCCCTCCATCCACGACTCACGAGTCAGGGCGGTGCCTCGCCACGGGTGGCCGCGCACTTCCATGTTCTCGAGGGCCGCCTGTGCCGTCGCGGGCACGCGCGCCTCGTCCATGACGAGGTAGCGGCGCATGTCCACGATCGTGGGCACGTGCTCAATCATGACCGGGCACTCCTGGACACACGCGCCACAGGTGCGGCAGGCCCAGAGGGTCTCGTCCTTGATGACGTCACCGACCATGGCGACGGGGGACACCGCGCGCACGTCGCCGTTCTGGTGGCCGACGCGCTGCACCTCGGGGCCGACGCTCGCGAGGTGCGACTTCAGGTCCTGAATGAGGTGCATGGGCGAGAGTGGCTGCCCGGAGAGGTTCGCGGGGCAGACCGAGGAGCAGCGCCCGCAGCGGACGCAGGCGTCCAACTCGAAGAGCTGCTTCCAGGTGAAGTCCTGGATCTGACCGATACCGAAGACCTCACGCTCTTCGATGTTCTCGATCTTCGTGAGGCGACCGGGCGAGTCGGTGCGGAGCAGGAACGCGTTGACCGGCGCGAAGAAGATGTGGTCGAGCTTGCTGAAGACGATGAGACCAAGCCAGCTGAAGGCGATGACGATGTGCGACCACCACACCCACGTGTGGGCGCCGAGCATCTGGCTCGGCCGGAAATCGAATACGTCGAGGCCCTTGGCGAGGCCCCAGGATACGAACGACCACTGCGCCCAGCTCGGGTGGTCGTGCAGCTCGGTGGCGTTGATGCGCAGCGCCTCGATGCCGAAGCCGGTCAGGAGGATCAGCGCGAGGCCCCAGAGGATCGCGTGATCCTCGAGACGCTCGTCCCAGCGGACGCGATGGTACGAGTCGAAGTAGCGGCGGTAGAGGGCCATGCCGACGCCGACGATGCCGATCAGCCCGAAGAGGTCGCCATAGAACGAGAAGAAGAGGTAGTACTTGCCCTTCAGGAAGTGCAGCGACAGGTCATCGTCGAGCGCCACCTGCGCGGTGACGAAGGTGAGCACGACGATCGACGAGAAGATGCACCAGTGCATGATGCCCGAGTAGCGGTCGCGCCGGACCTTGTCCTGTGCGAGGCCGAGACGGACGGCGTTTCGCAGCCGGTGCGCGACGTGCTGACGCAGTCCCGGCACCGGTCGCCCGATGGCCCACAGCGTGGCGTGGCGGCCGATGCCGTAGACGAGCAAGCCCGTCAGGATCGACAGGAAGAGATACACCGCCCACGGCTGGTCGACGTTGAAGAAGACCTCGCGAGTGGCGTCCGAGGTGCGTTCGACCTCGATGGCGGACACGAGGCCGATGCCGGTCAGGCCGACCGCCGGTCCCCACCAGGCCCCTACGAGCCGACTTGGCTTGCGGAACTCCTGCGGGTCGTTCTGCTGCACCTCGTGACGTCCTGTCTACTGGCCGCTGGCCTCGTTAGCTCGCGTTGGTGGGGGCACCGTACATCTTGCGAAGGTCGTTCTTCAGGATCTTGCCGAGGTGGTTACGAGGCAGCTCGTCGACCCACTGGTACAACGACGGGGCCTTGTAGGACGCGATGCGCGACTTCACGTAGGTCGTGAGCTCGTCGTCGTTCGGGCGGTCGAGGTTGTCGGGAACGAGGATGGCCTTCACGACCTCACCCCACTCGATGTCGGGAACGCCGATGACGGCGGCCTCGGCGATCGCCGGGTGATCCTCGAGGACGTTCTCGATCTCGCCGGGGGAGATGTTCTCGCCACCGCGGATGATGAGGTCCTTGAGGCGACCGGTGATGAAAAGGTACCCGTCATCGTCGATGTAGCCGACGTCGCCGGTGTGCAACCAGCCGTCCTGGACGGCGGAGGCGGTCTCCTCAGCGCGCTTCTGGTACTCCCGCATGATGCGGTCGCCCATGATGCAGATCTCGCCCTCCTTGTTCTTGTCGAGGACGGTGCCATCCGCGTTGAGAATACCGACAGTGATGTCGGGCATGACGCGGCCGACGGAGCGGAGGCGCTTGATCTTGAGGGCGTTCTCCTCGGGCGTGCCGTCCAGGCGGTGGTCGTCCGGGCCGAGGTAGGTCATGGTCGAGGTGGACTCGGTCTGACCGTAGGCGTTCATCAGGCCGCACTGGAAGACGTCAATGGCCTGGCGGACGACCTCGAAGGGCATCGGGGCCGCACCGTAGGTGATGAGCTTGAGGGTCGAGAGGTTGTACTTTTCGAAGCCGTCGGCCTCCATGATGCGCTTGAGCATCGTGGGCACGACGAAGGCGTGGGTGACACCCTCGCGCTCGACCATGTCGAGCCAGCCAGTGGGGTCGAACTGCGGCAGGATGGCGAGCTTGCGGCCCGACCAGAGCGAGCCAAGCATCGTGGTGGCGCCGGCGACGTGGAAGAAGGGCACCGCGACGAGCGTGACTTCTTGGTCGAGGCTCGGGTCGACCGGGTTCTGGGTGTTGACGACGTACGCGGTCAGCGTCTTGTGGGTGAGGACGACGCCCTTCGGCAGGGCGGTCGTGCCGGAGGTGTAGATGACGAGGGCGGCGTCATCGTCGTCTACGTCCGCGAACACCATGGAATCCTCACCGGACGCGAGCAGCGACTCGTAGGTCTCGTGCCCGTCGGCGGTGAAGTCGAGGGTGTAGACCTTCTGAATCTTGGGAAGACTGCCCTTGATCTGCTCGAGGATGCCGAAGTAGCGCTCCGAAACGAAGAGCACGTTCACATCGGAGGCGTCCAGCATGTACTGGAGCTCCTCAGTCTTGGCGCGGAAGTTCAGCGGGACGTAGGTCGCGCCCACCGAGGCCGTGGCGTAGTAGAGCTCGACGAACTGGTTCGAGTTGACGGCCATGATGCCGACGTTGGCGCCCTTGCCGACGCCGAGGCCCTGGAGGGCGTTCGCCAGCTTGTTCACTCGCGACTGCAGGTCGCTGTAGGTGACGGAGCCCTTGGGGTCCGACAGCGCGACGCGGTCGGGAACCATGCTGCCGGCGATCATCAGGATTTCTGCGGTGTTCAAGTTTCGTCCCCCCTACTCCCGGCAGCGCCGGCGGTTTGCTCTGCTGACTCTTCCGATCGTTACCGTGCGGGCTTGACCTCGATGCTGCCGTCCTCGTGTCGTTGGACGGGCAGCCGCTTTAGATCCAGTCCGTCACCTGACAACGCTCGACCTCCGATGTCGTACAGGGAGCCGGTGCAACCATCGAAGAAGCGCCCGGTCTCGCCCGTCACCCCCAAGTCCGGCCGGAACGTCACCCGGCAGCTACGCCGTCCCGGCGGATTATGCGGATCGATGTCGGAGAGCGCGAGTACCGAGCCATCCGGCTGGGCTGCGACGAAGAAACCATCCGTGCTGCGGTAGACGACGCTGCCCGGGCGGTAGTCCTCGATCCTCCCGATATCGATCTGGCCGTCTCCCGAAGGCCATAGCCACATCACCACGACGACGAGCGCGGCCCCGAGCGCAACCAGACCGATGGCAATCAGGCAGCCGGGGCGTACGCCCGTCGGCCCTGCCGGCCGGTCGTCAGTCTCGGTTACGGCGTCACCCTCCTCGATGGCCGCCGCATCCCCGCGCCGAAGCGTCGCTCATCATAGACAACGGTTATTCTGGGCGCCATACGTGCATCTTGACTGGATACATATAGACGCGAGGGGGCCGCGTCAAGGGCGAGAGTCCCGGTTCCCGATCACTTCAACCCAAACGTGTTGGACGCCCTCGTCGTTGGTCTCGTAATTGACCTGGAAGGTACGCAGCGGTGTCTTCGCTCCGGAGAAGGCATTGCCGGCGTTGGTCCAGACGTCGCCGGAGCAGGGATCGGTATACGAACCCACGCCATGGCCGGCGTTCGCCGCCCGGGTCCGCTCGTCGGCCGGATCCCAACGGACGGCGCAGCCCGACTCCTTCACGATACCGTCCACCGCGCGGATGCGGCCGTCGTCGATGCCGACGAGGTAGACGTTGACGTCCGGGTAGGCGACGACCTGCCCGATGGCGAACTGACTCACTGGCCCGGCGTCGAGCTGCTGCACCTCGATATGCGTGCCGGCAAACAGGCCGCCCCAGACGACGCCGCCGATGCCGAAGACGGCGACCAGCGCAAGACCGACCACCGTGAGGCGGCCGCGCGCGTCCCAGCGCCGGAAGCGTTGCCCGATCCGAGCGAGCAGCGGGGGCGCGGCGGGACGAGAGGCCGAATCGCGAGCGATGGTGTGGCGCTCCTCGGGTTAGCGGGGCCCAGCACGCAGCCCGGCCGCGAGGCGGCGCTCGAGCGCGAGGCCCTGATCGAGTGGCAGATCGAGTCCTTCGATGATGGCACGTTTCGTCGCGCGGATCGCCCCCGGCGGGCGGGTCGCGAGCAGATCAGCCCAGCGCCGGGCGGCCGCATCGAGATCGGTGGGCGGCACGACCTCGTGCACCAGGCCGAGGTCGTAGGCTTCCCGGGCGGTGATTGGCTCGCCGGTCGTCGCCATGCGGAGAGCGAACGTGGGGGGGACGTGGCGGGCCAGAGTCTGGCTGCCGCCCGCAGAGGGGATGTAGCCGAGGGTTACCTCGGGGACGGCGAAGCGAGCGTCCTCCGACGCGATACGGATGTCGCAGTAGAGGGACATTTCCAGGCCGGCGCCGTACGCATAGCCGTGCACCGCGGCGACGAGCGGTACAGGGAGCGTCGACATCAGACCCCAGAGGTCGCGGTCCGTGCGTGCCTCGCGCGCGTCGACGTACGACGGGGCAGTGCCGAACTCGGTGATATCTGCACCGGCCGAAAAGGCACGGTCGCCCGCGCCTCTCAGGACCGCCACTCGGACCGACGGGTCGTCTCGCAGCAGGCAGAGCTGCAACCAGAGCTCATCCCGCATCTCGAGGTGCAGGGCGTTCAGCCTCGAGGGGCGGTTGAGCGTGAGCCAGACGACGTCGCCCTCGCGCTCGGCGATGACGAAGGGGGCGACGTCGTCGGACCCGCTCGCGGTCATGCCTGACTAGAGCCAGTCCGGCTTGGTGATGGCCGAGACGTGAGCCGCCTCGTGGATGCGTTGCAGTTCGGCGTTCACTCTGTCGGTAAGCAGCTGCATAGTCGGCGAACCGAGGCGCAGATCGTCGCCCCGCCAGCGGCGCAGGGTAGCGCGATCCTTGCGGTCGAGCTCCTCGATGGCGCCGAGCTGGTCGAGGACGTAGTTGACCATGGCCTGGACTTCTTCGGCCGTGAACTCGACTTTCATCGCTTCACCGTGTCCTTGAGCGAGACCACGATGCCACCGCGCAGGCGGAGCCTGCGGCTGGTGCTGTCGTCGATGTGGTTGCCCAGCGCCTCATTGAAGCCCACGACGAAGTCGTCGAGGGCCTGCGTCCCGTGGTCGTGATCGAGACGCCAGCGCCGGATGGCCTCGCAGCCCGCCTCGGAGAGGCCGGCGTCGTCGATGACACGGCCCGTGACACGGGCGAGTACGGCGTGCACTTCGTCCAGATCGAGGATGACGTTCAAGCGTTCCCCCTTTCTCGTTTCCTATCGGACTTTCAGCTGAATCGCCCGCAGCCGGCGGGAATCAGCTTCCCGTGAAGCGTGGCGTACGGCCCTCCACGAACGCGCGCACACCCTCGGCACGGTCGGCCGTCGTCTGCAGGATCACGGTGAGGTCGAGCTCAGTGCGCAGGCCCTGCTGCAGCGGTTGCTCGAGCCCTCGCCAGATGGCCTCTTTCGCGAAGCGAGTCGCGATCGGGGCGCGCGAGGCGATCGTACGAGCGAGCCGCACGGCGGCGTCGACCTCTCCACCTTCTGATACGACCTCGACGAGCAGGCCGATTCGTCGAGCCTCGACGGCGTCGATTTCGAGGCCCGAGAGCAGCAGGCGCAGCGCCTGGGAGCGGCCGACGGCACGCGGCAGGCGCTGGGTGGCGCCGCCGAGCGGCATCATGCCGAGGCCGGTCTCTGGAGCGGCGAAGGTGGCGGAGTTGGCGGCGACTCGCATGTCGCAGGCAAGCGCCAGCTCGAGGCCAGCGGAATGCGCCGCGCCACGGACCGCGGCGATGGTGGGCTGCGGCAGACTCGCGAGCGCATCGAAGGCCGCCCCGAGTGGCCGGACGCCGTTCAGCACGGGCTCCGCAAGCGCCTCGGGAGACCAGCGCGAAGGAAACTCGGGGACACAGCGGACGACCACGGCGTAGACGCGTCCGCGAGCGCCGGCGACCTCTTCGCAGGAGTCGGCCAGCGCATCGACGAAGTCGCGGCTCACACCGTCCGCGGCGGGATAGAGCGTGAGGGTGGCGACGTAGTCTTCGATGCTGAGCGAGGTGAGCGGCACGTGCGGCCTCGGTCCCCGGGGAAGGCTCGTCGGTTGAGCGGTGGGCATCGTACGGGCCTCCAGCGAGGCGGGTCAACGCGGACTGGAGGCGCATCCTGCGGTGCGCCGCCCGACCTCGTACGCTCGTCAGCAGGAGTTGGAAGGAGCGTGTGACGATGGCGAGCTGGGGAACGATCGCGACGGCCGAGCCGAAGTTCGCGCACGCGGTGCAGAGCGTGTTCGACAGCCACAAGCACAAAGTGTTGGCGACGCTCAGGAGGGATGGGTCGCCTCGACTGAGCGGCATCGAGGCGACGTTCGCCGCCGGTGAACTCTGGCTGGGAATGATGCCGAATTCGTTCAAGGCGCACGACCTCCTGCGCGACCCTCGGATGGCGCTGCACAGCGCGACGGTCGACGTGGAGTTGCTGCAGGGCGACGCGAAGCTGTCCGGGCGCGCCATCGAGGCGACGGGCCCGCACGCGTGGGACGTGCTGAACCTCGAGGCGGAGATCCCAGAAGAATCGCACCTGTTTCGCATCGATGTGTCCGAGGTATCACTGACGCGGATCGGCGAGCCGCGCGACCACCTCGTCATCGAGTCGTGGAGCGAGGCGCGCGGGCTGCGCAGCGTGAAGCGGTATTGAGGTCGATTCGCACGCCCGAAGGTTCTTCAATCGGGCCGTCTCGATACAATGGAAGCCCGGAGGTGGTATGCCCCACACCCTGCTGCTCGCCGAGCCGCGCGGGTTTTGCGCGGGCGTCGTGCGCGCGATCGATGTGCTTGATGCGGTGCTGGACCGCGAACCCGCGCCCGTCTACGCGTTCCACGAGATCGTGCACAACCGGCACGTGGTCGATGGGTTCCGCCAGCGCGGAGCAATCTTCGTCGACAGCCTGGAGGAGGTGCCGGAAGGGTCGCGCATCGTGTTCAGCGCCCACGGCGTGTCGCCGGCCGTCGTCGAGGAGGCTGAACGTCGCCAACTTCGCGTGATCGACGCGACCTGCCCGCTGGTGACGAAGGTGCACCTGGAGACGCGGAAAGCGGCGCGGGACGGCTTTGAGATCCTGCTCGTGGGGCACCGCGGTCACGACGAGGTCGTTGGGACGCTCGGCGAGGCGCCGGAACGCACCTCGATCGTGGACTCGGCCGAGGACGTGCGCGCGCTGAGTGAGCGAACGAAGCCGGTGTTCGTGGTAACGCAGACGACCCTCTCGGTCGACGACACGGCGGGGGTCATCGACGCGATCCGCTCGCGGTACCCCGAGGCCCAGGTGCGCAACGACATCTGCTACGCCACCACCAACCGGCAGCTGGCGGTGCGGACGATCGCGGAGCGGTCCGACCTCGTGCTCGTGGTGGGGTCGATCAATTCGAGCAACTCGGTGCGGCTCCAGCAGGTGGCCGCGAGCACGGGGACGCCGGCGTATCGCATCGACGGGATCGAGGAGATCGACCCGGCCTGGTACGACGGGGTCGAGGTCGTCGGTCTGACAGCGGGGGCGTCGGTGCCGGACGAGCTGCTCGACCCGATCATCGAGGACCTCAAGCGGCGGGGCGTGACGCGGGTGGAGCCGGTCGTGGTGGCGGAGGAGACCGTGGTCTTCCAGCCGCCGAGCGGGCTCGACCCCGGGCGGGCGTAGCCTCGCGGCGCTAACCGGAGCGGCGGGGATCGAGGCCGCCGCGGTCTTCCATCTCCCAGGCGTGATCCAGGACATGCCAGGCGACGCGGCGCGCGGCGTAGCGGGCCGGCCCGCGTTGTCCCTCGGCGGGCGCCGAGGTCAGGCGGTCGCTGAGCGCCCCGGCGACCGCCGTGCGTACGTCGGCGACGGCCGCGAGGTCGTCGAAGGCTGGCTCACGATGGCGCACGCCGAGGTAGCGCGCGTAGCTCGCCTCAGCGCTCAAGACGTGCTGGAGCATCTTGTCGCGGTCGCGGCCGCCGCCTCGCGGTCCCTTCGCGAGTGACGCAGGCGCGCTGGCGGCAACCTCATCGAGGACCGTCCAGGCCGCTCGCACGAGGTCCACCAGGCGCTCCGCCTCGGCGGGCGACGCCGGTTCGGCATCCGCGAGCGGGATAGCGCCCGGTGCGCCGAAATCCGTCGTGGTCGAACCCGCGATGCGGTCGACGACCTCGAACGCGGGCGGCGTGCCCGGGGCCGAAACGCCGGCCATCTCGGCTACGACGGCATAGCGCGCGGCGTACTCCGCGAGGCGCGTCAGCGCCTCGTCCTCGGTCCGCCCCGATCGGCACCACCCGGGCCAGTCGAGCGCGCAGGCGAAGACTCGCTTCGCACCGACCTCGAGGTATACGCGGGTGGCGGGCACGGTCACTCCTCGGCGGCGCATTCGCGCCGCACGACCCGACCGTACTCGTCCTGGAGCACGATCGTCAGGGGGCCTGGCACTGTCGCCGGCCGCCAGTGGCCGGCAACGTCGGAGACCGCCCGCAGGCCAATGACGCTGTTCGTGAGGAATAGCTCATCCGCTGCGCTGAGATCCTCGAGGCCAAGGGAGCGCTCCTCGGTCGCGATCCCGAGTCGGGCCGCGCATTCGAGGACGACTTCGCGCGCGACGCCCGGCAGCGGGCCATCAGAGAGCGGCGGGGTGACCAGACGGCTATCGAGCACGGCGAAGAGGTTTGACGTCGCGCCCTCGGCCATGTGGTCGCGCCGGTTGAGGAGCAGCGCCTCGTCGCAGCCGGCCCTGCGCGCTTCGTCGAGCGCGAGCAGCGAGAGAAGGTAGTTGGCCGTCTTGGCGAAGGTCAGCGGCCGCCGCTCGTCGACGCGCGTCGAAGCGACGGCGAGCCGGGCGGGCGCGGCGGGATCGGGCGCAGGCTCGGCGACGACGAGGACCGTGGGGCCCTGCGCGGCCCGGAGGTCGGGACGCCCAGCCCCACGGCCTGCACTCACCGTCAGGCGGAGACGCGCATCACGCAGCCCGTTTGCGCCCAGCGTGGCCTCGAGCGCGGCTCGCAGCTCGTCTCGCGGCGGGGCCAGGACGCCCAGGGCCGCAAGGCCAGCCTCGAGGCGGTCGAAATGACGATCGAGGCGAAAGACGACGGCGTCGAACGAGCGCATGGTCTCGAAACAGGAGGCCCCGTAGAGGAAGCCGAGGTCGTCCACGGAAACCCGGGCATCCTCGCGGGAAACGAGCACGCCGTCGAGCCAGACGAGGGGCACCGGTCAGGCGTCCGCGGTGTCGGCGACAGAGTCGGGTTCGTCGGGGAGGCGGACGCCGAGGGCGCGCGCCATGCCGCGCGCCTTGTCGAGCGTCTCCTGGTACTCGGCGGCCGGGTCGGAATCGGCGACGATCGCGCCGCCGACGTGGAGGTGCGCCACGCCTTCGGAGAGGGTGATGGTGCGGATGGCGATGTTCAGGTCCGCGCGGCCGTGGGCGGAGACGTAGCCGATAGCGCCGGTGTACACGCCGCGAACGGTCGGTTCGAGCTCGTCAATGATCTCGAGTGCTCGAATCTTGGGTGCGCCACTGATCGAACCGCCCGGGAAGACCGCGCGCAGTGTGGCCTCGAGGCCGACGTTGGGGCGGCGACGGGCCGTGACGGTCGAGGTGAGGTGGTGGACCTGGGCAAACGTCTCGAGGCCCGCGAGTTCCTCGACACGGACGGAGCCGACCTCGGCGATGCGGCCGAGGTCGTTCCGCTCCAGGTCGACGATCATCACGTGTTCGGCCGCGTCCTTCCTGCTGGCGAGCAACGCCTCGGCCTGATAGGCGTCATCGGCGGGCGTCGCGCCGCGGCGGCGAGTGCCCTTGATCGGCCGCGTCTCGAGCCGATCGCCGTCGAGCAGCAGGAGACGCTCGGGGGAGGACGACAACACCTCGAGACCGTGGGCGTCGGGATCGCCAGGCACGGGCCGGAAGTCGAGGTAGGCGGCGAAGGGCGCGGGGCTGACCTCGCGGAGCCGGGTGTACAGGTCGAGCCCGCCGGCGTGGACCGGAGCCGAGAAGCGTTGCGAGAGGTTGACCTGGTAGATGTCACCGGCCTCGATGTACGCGCGGGCGCGGCGAACCGCGTCAAGGTACCGAGGCCGGCTGAAGTTCGAGCGCAGGTCGCAGGCCGTCGACGGCCGGTGATTCGGCTCGGTCTGCCGCCGCAGCCGGCACAGCCGCGCTTTCAGCGCGCAGACCGATTCGGGGGTGCCCACGAGCCAGCCCGTCGCCTCGAGGCCGTCCCAGACGAGGGCGGCGTCGTACCAGGCCATCGCGAGGTCGGGGACGCCCACGTCGTCGATGGTGGTCGCGGGAAGGCGCTCGACGAACCGGCCCAGCTCGAACCCGAGGTAGCCGATCGCGCCGCCGACGAAGGGGAGCGCGGGCGCAGTCGGGTCGAGGACGCGCGGCACTTCCGCCTCGACGCGGCTGGCGAAGGCGCGCAGCGGGTCGGCTGTGAAGCAGTGCAGGCCTGCCTTGTCACGAACGCTGACGCGGGAGCCGTGCGCGAGCATGATCCAGCGAGGATCCGACGCCACGATGGACCAGCGGCCCCGCGCGGACGAAGCGAGTGCGGAATCGAGCCAGGCCAGGTAAGGGCGGCCGTGCAGGCGGGCCGCTGCTTCGAGCGGTCCAAACTGCGACCAGGGTTCCGCGGTCAGAGGGATGTGACGCACTGTCGCCCGCCCGCCGATCGTGCGTGTTGAAGCCCTATTGTAGGCCGAGCGGCGGCGCTAGTTGACGTCGGCGTAGACGCGGAAACCGTAGTCGTTGTAGCGACGGTCCGGGGCCAACGAGGAGCGGGCCGCGATCCTCGAGACCTTGACGTGGTGGCGCCAGGAGCCACCTCGGGAGGCACGACGCGCCCCCTCCGGCAGCTCTTCGGCCGGGTCTGTCGACGGCTCCACGTACCCTCGAGGGTCGTACCAGTCAGTGCACCACTCGTGGACGTTCTCGCCCATGTGGTAGAGGCCGAACCCATTCGGCGGCGTGGCGCCCACCGGCAACGGGCGGTCCATGCCGGCGGACCCGAACGCGAACGGGCCGTTGTCGAGCGCCTCATTGCCCCAGGGGTAGAGCCAACCGTCCCGGCCACCACGCGCCGCGTACTCGCGTTCCGCCTCGCTGGGGAGGCGGCAGCGCCGATCGAGGAGCGAGGACAGCCACTCGCAGTAAGCCACGGCGTCGTACCAGGAGGTGCCCACAACCGGTTGCTGCGGCGCGTTGAAGCGCTCGTCGTCCCAGAACCGGGGCGGCTCGTGGCCGGTGGCTTCGAGGAACGCGGCGTACTCGGCGTTCGTGACGGGGGCGAGCGCCACATCGACAGGCCCGACTTCCACCTCGTGGATGGGCAGCTCGTCTTTGCGCCCATCGGAGCCCATGACGAACCGGCCCCCGGGGAGCCGAACGAATGGAGTTGCGTGCGGGCCCACTTCGAGCAACCGAGCGAGCCGCGGGTCAAGGTCATCGAAGGAGGCCATATGTGCGTGTATTCCTTCGTTATGTCTGAGTTGCGTGAATACCCGGTGGACGTATGATTGTGCACACTTTCGCAAGCCGCCCTCGACTGACATTTTGACGCCCAGGGAGTGCGCGTGCCGCTCGAGATCCCCGAAGTCGTGATCGACCGGCTGCCGACGTATTACCGGCTGCTGACGAACTTGCAGGCCCGTGGAGTCGCGGTCGTCTCCTCACAGGAGCTCGGAGAGGCACTGAACGTCACGCCCGCGCAAATTCGCAAGGATCTCTCGTACTTCGGCCGATTTGGCAAGCAGGGACGCGGGTATTCCGTCCAGCGGCTGACCGATGAGCTGCGGACGATCCTCGGTCTCGACCAACGCTGGCGGATGGTGCTCATTGGCGTCGGGCGCCTCGGTACCGCGATTGCCTCGTATCGTGGGTTCGAACCGCAGGGGTTCGACATCGTCGGCGTCTACGACGTGAATCCGGAGGCCGTCGGCACCGAGCTCGGCGGCGAACTGGTTGTGCGGAACGTGGCCGATCTGGCGCGCGACCTGGCGGACGACCCGGTCGATATCGGCATTGTCGCGGTGCCCGCGGGCGAGGCACAGGCGGTCGTCGATGTGCTCGTCGCGGCCGGCATCGGTGCGATCCTCAGCTACGCGCCGACGGCGGCCCAGGTGCCAGCAGGCGTCGAGGTGCGGCAGATCGACCCGGTACTCTCGTTGCAGGGCATGACTTACCACCTGCGCCGGCGGGACGCGTAACGCGCGAGTCCGTTCCCTCGGTCAGCGGCTGACGCCCTCGGCGGGCGTGAGCAGGGTGCGGCGCAGCCTCCGCACGGACCGCGCGACGCCTCGGGCGAGCGTCCAGAGCACGAGCAATGCGGCGAGCGCCAGGGGCGGTGCAAAGACGACCGCAAACAGCTCGCGTTGATGGTGGTGCCACTCGTCGTAGAGGCCCCAGTAGTACGCGGCGTAATGCAGCATCGCGGTGCAGGAGAACAGCGTCGCGAGGAGCGCGGAGCCGCGCCGTGGGGCGAGGGCCGCAATGGGGACGAGCCAGGTCAGGTACCACGGCCAGAACCACCACTTCACGGTGACGAGAAACAGGAAGATCACACCGGCAGACGTGCCGATGAGCAGGCCGTACGAGGGCTGGCGACGGAAGCGCGTGAGAAGGAGCAGCGAACTCGCGACGAACGCGGCCCACAGCACACGCTTCATCGTCTGTTCCGCCTCGGGAATCCCCATGTGGCGTTGGTTCATGAAGACCGAGACCAGGAAGCTGCCGGTCGAGGAGAGGTAGCGATTGCCCTCGCCGCGGAGCGTGTCGAACAGCGCGCCGTCCGCGAGGAACGGCACATACCAGGCAGCGCCGAGGAGGACGCCAGCGACGACGGAGCGCGCGAGCTGACCTCGGGGGACGTCGCGGCGCAGCAGCATCCAGAGGAGGAACAGCGGCGCGAGGAGGATCAGGACGTACTTCACGGCGACGGCGAGCGCGAGCAGGGGGAAGACGAAGTCCCAGGCACGCCTGCTGAGCGCGTAGAAGGCGCCAACGGCGAAACACACCATCACGATGTCGTTGTGCGCGGCGCCCGCCGTCTCGAACTGCAGCAACGGGTTCCAGCCGACAAGCACGCCGGCGAGGACCGCGGAACCCGGCCGAAGACGTGCGGCGGTGAGCATGACAAGCGCTGTCGTCAGAACAAGGAAGGCCGCGGTCAGCACCTTCTGACCGAGGACGTTCAGCCAGAGGCTGGTACCGGTGAACGGGAGCGGGACCCCCGAAAGCACGTACCAGAGGGGGCCGTACGAGGACGGCGTGTCCGGCCAGGCGGGTATGTACTTGAAGAACGGGTCGTCGCGATGCTCGATGGGTGGCGTGACGGCGGGATTGTCGCCGTAGACCCAGAACGTCCGCGCATCGGCGATGTTGTGGTAGACGTCCTGCGCTCCAGCGGGGTTCGTCGGCAGGAGGACGGCGGCGAGGACGACGGTGCCTCCCAGAACCGCGGCGCAGGCGCGGCGGCCAGCGAGTCGGCTCGCGAGGACCGCCGCCAGGAGGAACACGGCATAGGCGCCCAGCACCGCCGCGACGAACCGCGTCCGACCTTCGTGGTCTGTCCCCATGACGGTCGCCAGCGGTTGATAGCCGAAGGCGACGCCGGGGTGATCCGAATGGTCGAGGGGCAGCAGGAACCCGTAGATGGACACCAGCGCGAGGCCGAGCCCGGCGATGATGAGCAGCAACACCCGGTCGCGGCCACCGGAGCGCCAGCGGCGGGACGAGCGGGCGACGCGGAATGGCATCGACGGCATCGGTTTCCCCGCGGGAGGAGGAGGGACGCGCCTCCCACCCGGCTCTCAGCTTGACACTGGCAAACGAGCTGTGGCTATGGTTCTACGTCCCGCGATCCATGGCCACCCCGAGCGATGCAACGAGTGAGACGCGCGAACCGAGACGATGCCCGACGCGCTCGCCCCGATGGTGGCGAGGGTGAGCCGGCTGCGAGATTGGCGGAGTCGGAGGGCTGGCAGCCGACGCACCGGCAGGCGTTGCTGGGGCTCTTCGGGCTCGGGCTCCTCGTGCGGCTGGCGCTCGCTCCGTACGGGGGGCACCACTTCGACATTCCGACGTTCGAGTTCTGGGCGTATCACCTCGTGCAGGACCCGCTGTCCCAGTTCTATCACCTGAAGCAACAGTTCATGCCGGAGCAGGACCATCTGCCAGGCGACCTGTGGTTGCTGTGGTTCCTTGGCCAGGTGTTTCGGCTGTTTTCGCCCGCCATGGACGTCGAGACCCGCGGCTTTGCCTGGATGCTCAAGCTGGTGCCGGCGCTCGCTGACCTGGGCGTGGCGTGGATGCTGTACCTGATCGGCCGTCGGCTGTGGAGCCGGAACGTGGGCCTGATCGCGGCAGTGCTGGTGCTCTTCAATCCCGCCTCGATCTTCCTGACCGCCGTGTGGGGGCAATGGGACTCCGTCTCGACCTTCTTCGCGCTACTGGCGTTGTGGCTGTACCTCGCGGGGCGGCTCGGGTGGGTGCTCCCGGCGCTCACGTACGCGACGCTCATCAAGCCGCAGTTCGCCGCGTTCGTGCCGCTGATCGCGCTGACGTACTACCTCGAGTACGTACGGCGTGAGCCCGGCGACACACGGCCGCGCCCCGAGGGGTACTGGGGCGACGTGCTCACCCCGGTCGTCGCCGGAGCCGCGATTTCGGTCGCACTCGCCGCGCTCGTGTGTCTGCCGTTCGGCGTCGGGCTCCTGGGCATCGGCGAGTGGAGCATCATCGAACGAATGCGCATCGCCGTGAACATGAACCAGTTCGCGAGCCTCTACGCGTTCAACCTGTGGTCGGCGGTGTCGCCGCCCACCAGCCAGTGGCAGATCGACACCGAGCCGTTCTTCCTCGGCGCGAGCTACCAGGCATGGGGGACCGTGCTCACGCTGATCGTGTACGTAGCGATCCTCGTGGCGTATGCCCGAGACCGGCGTCCGGCCGCGATGCTCTGGGCCGCCATGGCCATCATGCTGACGTTGTACATCCTGCCGACGCGCATTCACGAGCGATACATGCTGCCGGTCGTGCTGATGTGCGCGCTGCCCGCGGTGATCGACCCGATATACCGACGGCTGTTCGCGGTGCTCTCCGTCACGTACTTCATCAACATCGCGCTGGTGTATGCGCTGCCGAATGCACCGCGGCTGTTCGAGGGAGCGTCGAAGTCGGGGGCGTTCTGGGTCGCCTGTTCGCTCACGAACGTGGCGGTGCTCGGCGTGATGCTCTGGCGACGCGCGCCCGCAGCCGCCTCGATACCGGCCGCCGACACCGATGCAGCGCGAGAAGCCGGCGGAGGAGAGCTGCGCGGATTGCCCGTCACCCCGGTCTGAGACCAGCCTCGGTCAGCGGTCAGCGGCTCTCTGCAATGAGGGACTCTTCCTCGGTCGGGATGCTGCGCGCGATGACGTCGAGATAGCCAAGCGCCGCACCGGCGCCCTTTGCCACGCATCGCCGCGGGTCGTCGGCGACGTGCACCGGGACGCCGGTCTCGTGCACCAGCAGTTCGTCGAGATGGCGGAGGAGCGCGCCGCCGCCGGTGAGCACGATGCCGCGGTCGATGACATCGGACGCCAGCTCCGGGGGCGTGCGCTCGAGGACCGCGCGCACCGTGTGCACGATCGCGCCCATGTGCTCCTGGATGGCGCCCACGATCTCGGACGAGCGGACCGTGATCGTCCTCGGCAGGCCGGTGACCTGATCGCGTCCCCGCACGCCGGTCGACTCCTCACGCTCGAGCGGCAGCGCAGAACCGATGGCGATCTTGACCTCTTCGGCGGTGCGTTCGCCCACGACGAGGTTGTGGCGGCGCTTGATGTACTGGGCGATCGAGTCGTTGAGGCGGTCGCCGGCCACGCGCACGGACTCCGCCGCGACGATCCCGAACATCGAGATGACGGCGGCCTCGGTGCGCCCGCCGCCGATGTCGACCACCATGTGGCCGCGCGGCGAACCTACAGGGATCTCGGCGCCAATGGCAGCCGCGAGCGGCTCGGGGATAAGGTGCGCCGGACGGCGGGCCCCGGCTGCCTCGGCGGCGTCGCGGACGGCCCGCTGTTCGACGCTCGTGACGCCGACGGGCACGGAGATCATGACCTCGGGACGGACGACCCGGAGGCGTCCCATGACGCGGTTGATGAGGTAGCGCAGGAGCGCCTCGGTGATCAGGTAGTCGGCAATGACGCCTTCGCGCATGGGACGGATGACTTGAATGGTGGCGGGCTGGCGGCCGAGCATCGCGTGAGCCTCGCTGCCCACCGCGACAACGGTGTTATCTCGCTCGGTGATGGCGACGACGGCGGGCTCATCGAGAACGACGCCTCGGCCCTGCTCGTACACGAGGACGTTCGCGGTGCCGAGGTCGATCCCGAGGCGCTTCGTGAGCATCGAGGACAGGGTAGCGGGCGGGAGCGAAGGCAGCGAGGTGCGCTTCGTCACACGATAACGTGTCTCGTGATCTGAGATAATGGACCACAGTTTGAGGAGGAGAGGGATGCAGATCCAGCCAGGGCGGCTGATCCCGCTAGGCTACGGGCGGTACGTGCGCTCGGACGAGGTCGCGGCCATCGAGCCGGTGACGGAGGGCCGCGGGCCGCAGCGGCGAGCGCTCGTGTGGGTGCGCGGACTTCCCGCGCCGCTCGTCGCTTCGCGCTCGGAAGCGGCGCTTGCCGCCGACCTCGTTGCGGTCGAGCAGCAGCGGCTGCGGACGCATGAACTGCGCTCGATGATCAGGCAGATGTCGGAGGCGCTCGATGACGGCGCGCGGGCCGCGTAGTGCCGAAGGCGCTTGACGAAGTAGTACGCCTGTTCTAGCCTGATTCGCAAGCCTCCGCACACATGTTCGGGGGTCGAGAGTGAGGTGGGACATGGTCTTCGCGCTCATCCTCGGAGTGCTCGTCGGCGGCGCAGCGGCACTCCTGTTGCAGCAGTGGGTGACCGCGGCGCTCTCGGAGCCGTCGCGGACGATCCGGCCGCATGGCGCGTTCATCGAGCGCGGTCGCTCGCATCGGCGAGCCGCGTAATCGCACGCACCGCCGCGACCGGCACCCGCGTATGCTCTTACCGCACTCGCGGTTCGGCGCGGACCGATCGATGAGCGGAGGGTGGCGTGGCGGTCTACGTGATGGGGACGGTCGAGGTGATCGACCCGGAGCGCTTCGCTCCGTACATGGAGAAGACGCCTGAGATCATCGCCCGGCATGGCGGTGAGGTCATCGATATCGTGGAGGCGTATGAAGTCCTCGAAGGCGCCTGGCCGGCTGGCGCCGTCACGGCAATCGTGCGATTCCCAGACGACGCGACTGCGCGGGCGTTCTGAGCGGATCCGGACAACGTGGCGATGAAGGACCTCCGCCACGAGACGTCGCGGAGCAACGTGGCGCTGTTCCGCTCGGTTCCGCCACCGACGTCGTAGGCCCTCGGCCTGACAGGCTCGCTGGAGCGACCCCTCGCGGCTGGAGAGCGCTGGCGTCTTACACTGAGCGCATGCGCATCCTGGCGGTGGACATCGGGACGGGGACGCAGGACATCCTGCTGTTCGACTCATCGGGCCCGGTGGAGAACTCGCCGAAGCTCGTGATGCCCTCGCCGACCTCGGTGGCGGCGCGCCGCATCCGAGCCGCTACTGCAGCCCGGCGGGCGGTCGTATTGCGCGGGGTGATCGCCGGTGGCGGACCTTCGTCCTGGGCGCTGGGCGACCACCTGAAGGCCGGTCTACCCGCGTTCGCGACACCCGATGCCGCTCGCACGATCGACGACGACCTCGACCGTGTACAGGCGGACGGAGTGCGGCTCGTGTCGGACGAGGAGGCAACGCAGATCGAGGGCGAGCAGGTCGTGCTGCGCGACCTCGACCTCGACGCCATCCGGGCGGCCCTGCAGGCATTCGACGTCGATGCGGACTTCGACGGCATCGCGGTGGGTGTATTCGACCACGGGGCGGCGCCGCCGGACGTCTCGGACCGGGTGTTTCGGTTCGAGCACATCGCCGACGTGCTCGGCCACGACGCCGACGCGCACGCCTTCGCGTGCCTCCCCGGGTCGCTGCCCACATCCCTGACGAGGGCCCGGGCGGTCCTCGACGCGGTGGACCTCAACATCCCGGCCGTCTTCATGGACAACGGCCCCGCGGCAGCCCTCGGAGCACTGCACGACCCGGAGGTCGCCCGCGAGCAGCGCCGCGCCGTCTTGAACGTGGGCAACATGCATGTGCTCTGCTTCGTCCTCGATGGGACGCGTGTCGAGGGCGTATTCGAGCATCACAGTGGCGAGGTGACGCCCGAGCAGTTGGCGGGGCTGGTCGCGGACCTCCTCGCGGGCCGGCTCACGAATGAAGCCGTGTACTCCTCAATGGGTCACGGCGCTCTCTACGCACGCGGCTTTGAGGGCGGCATCGCGCCGGTGACGATGCTGGCAGTGACGGGGCCCCAGCGAGAACGGATGCTGCCCGCGCTGCGGGCGGCGGGCCTGCCGCACGTGCATGCGGCGGCTCCACATGGCGACATGATGATCAGCGGCTGCTTCGGCCTCCTCGACGGGTTCGCGTACCGGGTGCCAGCGGCGCGGGAGGCGGTGGCAGGGCTGCACTCCTCGACGTAGAGCGCGCCTCGCGAGGTTCAAGCAGGGCAGCCAGACGTTTCGGGGCGACCGCGAGATACGCATCCTCGATGAGTGCGGCGAGTTCGTCCCAGTCGACGGGGACATCGAGATAGACACCGACCCAACCGCGGGCACCTACATACGGAGGACGGAAGAAGCGCTCGGGGTCGGAGGCAATGAGGAGCGACTGCGCTGCCTCGTCAGCCGCGCACCAAACGGCCAGACGGTCATCGTGGTGGTGATTGGCGTAGCTGGCGAAGCTGCGGCGACCACCGACGAACCAGGCAGGCTCCCCGTGCGAGAGACGCTCGGTCACCTCCGGTAGCGCGAGGCACAGCTCACGCAGCCGCGGCAACGGGTCGGAGCTCATCTCGCGATGGCAGCCCGGGGTGCTCTTGTCCCGGCATGAAGGCTGGTCGCTAAATGTCCTCGACCATCATGCCGTCGGGCTGGTGGCGCCAGCTGCGGAACTTCACGTGCTTGATCCCGGCGCCCTTGGCGTAGTCCTTCGCGGCCGTGCCGTAGCCGCTGGGCACGTAGATGTAGAGGGGCGCGGCCTCGTTCTCGAGCTGCTTCCAGACGCGCTTTGCCTGCTCGCGGGTCACCGTCTCGCGCGTCTCGACCTGCGCGACCATCACGGGGTAATTCCCTGGATAGCGGACAACGAGGACGTCGGGGAAGACCTTCTGGCCGCCGCCGCCGCCGAACTCGAGCGCCATCGTGGGCTCGGGCAGGTTGACGTGCGTCCGGTAGTCCGGGTGCTCCGGGCTGGGGAAGTCGAAACGGCTCTCCACGAGCTCCTGGACCGCTCGCTCCAGCTCATAGCGGCGGGTGTTCTCGCTGCGACGCCACTCGGTGCGGCCTTCGCGCCAGTAGGCGGCGCTGCGAGGCTGACGGGCGGCGAACATGCCGAGGTCGTGAATCTGGCTGTCAAGGAAGCCGATCAGGCCGAGGAGGAAGATCGGGAGTCCGATGATGACGCCGGCAGCGATCTCGACGCCGCCGATCTCGAGCCACTTCGGTCCCGGGGTCAGCCACATCAGGGCGAATGAGACGGCCATCATCGCGAAGCCGACGAGACCCTTGGGCGACGGCGGGTTGTAGTGCGGGACCACGACGGGGCCGTGTTCTTCGTCCTCGGTTGCCTCGACCTGTGCGGAAGCGACCACCGCCGACGCGGCAACGGGCGGGGCGGCTGCGGCCGGCGCTGCCTCGGCGGCCGCGGCAGCAGCGGGCGCTGCCGCGGCGGCCCCGGCGGTGTCCTGTGACTCAGTGGCAGGGGCGGCCTCGGCGGCGGGCCGAGGCGCCGGCGCGCCACCGCCACCGACCATGCCACGAGCGGCTGCGGGGTCGGAGTACCAGAGTTCGTTAATCTGGATGAACTGTTGCGAGGCGGCCGGGACGTCCGCCTGGGGGAAGATGGCGTTCACCGGGCAGGCCGGCTGGCAGGCGCCGCAGTCGATGCACTCGAGCGGATTGATGTACAGCATGCGGTCGGCGCCCTCTTCGAAGTGGATGCAATCCACCGGGCAGACCTCGACGCAGGCCTGGTCTTGAGTGTCGATGCAGGGCTGCGTGATGACGAACGCCACGCGACGCCTCCTCAGGTAGCCGGGCGCACTGCGCCCCGGACGTTCAACGGATGCATCCTACCGAGCCCCCAGATGAGCGTCTACGCGAGGGCCGCGCGGACGCGGTGTCAGTTCCTGGCGGCCTGGCCACCGAGTACGCGCTGGATGACGGGCTCGACCTCCTCGAGGGACATGACGCCCTCGAATTTGGCCGCGACCCGGCCGTTGGCGTCGAGAACGAAGATCCACGGTTCGCTCTGGAGGCCCCACTGGGCCATCTCGGGAATCGCGATCAGGCGTCCCTTGCGTGCCTCGTCGAGCTTGTAGGGCTCGATGTGGAGGAAGTTCATGCGTGCGCCGTACTTCTCCTGCAGCGGCGCGACGACCGAGTCGACCACCGGGCCGCAGAAGCGCGTCTGGCAGAACGCGGGCGTCGCGAAGGCGATCAGCGAGGCCTTCCCGCTCTGCAGGGCGTCGGCAACGGTGAGGTTGTGCAGCTGCGGCCGTGGGGGCGTCGAGGAATCGATCATCGCCACGTCCGGCACGTCTTTCGTCGTGAGCTGCTTGATGGCGGGCACGGAGTCGCCGATGCCCGGCTCGGTCGTCTTGTCGGCGACGAAGAAGCGCAGCTTGACGCCTTTGTACTCCTTGTCCGCGATGTTGATGTCGAGCGAAGCGCCCCACCAATCGGTCTGGTCGAGCGTCGTGTTGACCACGTAGACCGTAGCCAGTGGGTCGTCGTGGAGGTGCTGGGTGCCGTCGGTGTGTTGGTGTTGGGTGTTCTCGCGCAGCTGAACCGGGGTCAGGTCGAAGTCGCCGGCGGGCGTGCCCCTGTCGCCATCGAGCTTGTAGAGCGTGACGTGGGCGGTCGCGTCGTGAACCAGCGAGGCGACGTCGGGATCCTTCGGATCGGGCTTGAGGATGCCAAAGGCGAGCCTCGCGGGCCCCTTCCCGATCTGTGACCCGATGACCTGCGCCTGCAGCTGTTGCTGGCTTTTGCTCAGCGCGTCCGAGGACCACGAGCCGCCGCTCGAGCTCGCCGCGTCGTCGGAACCTCCGCACCCCACCGCGAGCGCGCCGAGGAGCACGAACGGGACGAGAAAGAGCGCGACGACTCGATGCACGGCGAAGACTCCGATCGCTGGTCGTGTTGGCGCCGGGGTGAGCGAACCACGGGCGCGGGGCGTCTGCGAGTGGGGGCGAGGGGGGCGCAGCGCCGTTCTCAGTGTAGCGCCGGAGTCAGTTCGGGCGAGTCCGGGGCCTCGGGCGGGGCACTGTCCGAGGTGCGGCCGGCTACAGCGGCCGCGATCGCCGTCGTGAGGGGCACCGCGGCGACGAGGCCGATACTCCCGACGAGTGACCGCACGACCTCGATCGCGATGAACTCGCGGTTGACCTGGATGGCGAGGGACTCGCCCTGGACAGCCAGGAGCATCAACAGGGGGAGCGAGGCGCCGGCGTAGGCAAGGACAAGGGTGTTCACAGTGGCGCTGATATGGTCGCGGCCGACGTTCATGGCGCGGCGATAGAGCTCAAGCGGGCCGAGCAGTGGATTGGCCGCGCGCAACTCGAATACCGCCGACGCCTGGCCGATCGTGATGTCGTCGAGCACGCCAAGGGCGCCGATGATGATGCCCCCGAGGAGCAGGCCGGTCGCCGAGACGTGCTCCGCCGACATGACCTGCAGCACCGCCGTGTCCTCGGAAGCGAGTCCTGTGAGGTCGGCGGCAGCGATGGTGAGGCTGGCCAGCAACGCCGTAAGCAGCAGGGCGCCGGCGGTCCCGGCAAGGGCCACGGCCGTCTTGCGATTAACGCCGTGGGCGAGGAAGAGCGTGCTGGCCATGATCGTGAGCGCACCGATCACCGCGATCACGACAGGGCTGTGCCCGGAGAGGATTCCGGGCACGACAAAACGCAGGAGGATGAGCATGCTCGCCGCGAGGCCGAGCAGCGATGTGACGCCGACGACGCGGCCGGTGATCACCACGGCGGCGATGAACGCGACGACCAGCCAGAGCAGCGCGGTCTGGCGGACGCGATCGACGATGTAGTAGCTGTCGCCATTCGGCCCCGCCACCTTCGAGAGCAGCACGGCGTCGCCGGCTTCGACGTCGAGCTGGCCGACGTCACCCTCCGCACGTGTACGGTCGATCACCACTCGTAGACCATCGACGTCGACCGCCAGCCGCTCCTTCTCGACAGCTCCGCGCTCGGAGGGCACGGTCTCGCGGCTGAGCACCTCGACGACACGGCCCTTCAGGGCGGGGCCCTGGGGGGTGTCGGGGTGCACCACCTCGAAGTCGGCGAGCCGCGGGATGAGCACCGTCACGAGCAACAAGAGCGCTGCGATACCCCCGAAGACGGCGACCTGGACGGCAACTGGACGACTGAGCTTCACGGCAGGCAGTGTCCGCCCTCTTGGGTGCGGGCGCGAGGCGTCGACCGGGTCTCGCTAGCCTCGAGTGGCGCGAACCAGGGTGCGCTTTGTGTAGGCGTGCTTCGCGGCGTCGAAGTCGCCGCCGCAGGTGACGAGGGTGATGCTGTCGATCCCGACGTCGGAGGCCAGGTACTCGCCCCACTCGGATTCGGTCTTCACGTCCTGGACCCAGGCGACGATGTAGCGGTACGACTTCCCGCCGACCTCGATGGTGATGGTGTCGCCGCGGTCCAGCTCGCTCAGGCTGTAGAAGATGCCCGCGCCGATGTAGTTGACCCCGGCGTAGTCGAGATAGGCCGCCCGGTCCACGTGCCCCGCGAAGACGGCGTTATGTCCAGTTCCGGGGACGCCGCCAAAGCCGGGCATGCGCTGGAAGTCGTACCACACGACGTCGCTCGGCCCGGTCGGGTCGGGCATCTGCCCATCGGCGCCCACGATCCGCGCGCCGATGGGCGCGTCGAGGTGAATCGAGGGAATCAGGATGCGGCCGTAGGTCGCATCAGCGGGATCGCCGTATTGCTGGCGCAGCTGGTTCAGGTCCTTGATCGTCGGAATGTTGGGGTCTTTGACGAGGAGCGCACTTGCGCTGCGGTCGTTCGACTTGCCGCCGCCGATGCCGAGGCTGTGCAAGGCACCATCGCGCAGAAAGAACGTGAAGGAGATGACCGCGACCACGATGGCGGCAAGGAAAAACGCCATGAACATGCGGCGTGAGGTCGCGTCAGCGGGGGTTTCAGGTGCGGGCCGTCGAACGGGCGTAGTCCGGGACGCAGACATAGACGGGCGCATCTCTTCAGATGGTCAACTGCCAGGCCCGCCGTCTCTCACCTTAGCCGCGGCTACCCGTAAGGCGGAAGCCCCGAGGGAACGGAACGCGGGCTTTGTTATCGATTCGTCAGGCGCGGCGGGCGGAGCGGCGGCGGGCGCGCTCAATTCCGTCCAGGGCAACCTTGCGAATGCGGACGTGGCTCGGGGTCACCTCCAGGCACTCATCCTCACGGATGAACTCGAGCGCCTGCTCGAGCGAGAGCTGCCGGTGCGGAACGAGCTTCTCGGTCTCCTCGGAGGTCGATGAGCGCATGTTCGTGAGCTTCTTCTCACGCGTGGGATTCACGTCCATGTCATCAGCCCGCGCGTTCTCGCCGACGATCATGCCCTCATAGGTCTCGATGCCGGGTCCGACAAACATCTGGCCACGCTCCTGCAAGCTGAGGAGCGCGTACGTCGTGGTGGGGCCACGGCGGTCGGCGACCATGCTGCCGGTTGGCCTGGTGCGCAGTTCGCCGTGCCACGGCTCGTAGCGGTCGAAGACGTGATGCAGCAGTCCGGTGCCCCGGGTCTCGGTGAGGAATTCGGTGTGGAAGCCGATGAGGGCGCGGGCCGGGACGAGGTACTCCATGCGAACGCGTCCGCTGCCGTGGTTGACCATCTGCTCGAGACGGCCCTTGCGCAGCGCCAGCAGCTGGGTCACCACGCCGAGGTAGTCCTCCGGGACGTCCACCGCGAGCCGCTCCACAGGCTCGGAGAGGCGACCATCGATCACCTGTGTGACCACCTCGGGCTTGCCGACGGTCAGCTCGAACCCCTCGCGGCGCATGGTCTCGACGAGGACCGCGAGCTGCAGCTCGCCGCGGCCCTGCACCGTCCAGGTGTCGGGACGGTCGGCGGGCAGAATGCGGATCGAGACGTTGCCCACCTGCTCCTGGTCGAGCCGGTTCTTGAGCAGGCGCGCGGTGAGCTTGTTGCCGTCCTGCCCGGCAAGCGGAGACGAGTTGATGCCGATGGTCATCGACAGGCTGGGCTCATCGATGCGGATCACCGGCAGCGGCCGGGGGTCGTCCGCGTCGGCGAGAGTCTCGCCGATGGTGACGTCAGGGAAGCCCGCCACGGCGATGATGTCGCCGGGGCCGGCCTCCTCGGCCGGCACGCGTTCGAGGGCTTCCGTGACGTAGAGCTCGGTGACGCGGACCCGCTCGACCGTGCCGTCGACGCGGCAGCGCGCGACCAGCTGACCTCGGCGGATCGTCCCCTGGATGACACGGCACAGCGCGAGGCGGCCGACGTAGAGCGAAGCGTCGAGGTTCGTGACCAGCGCTTGCAGGGGGTGGTCGTCCTCGTAGCTCGGAGGCGCGACGTAGTTCAGCAGCAGGTCGAACAGGGGCTTGAGGTCGGCGCCTGGCTGCGCAGGGTCGAGCGAGGCTTCGCCGGCGCGGGCATTGCAGTAGACGATGGGGAAGTCGATCTGCGCTTCGGTTGCGTCGAGGTCGAGGAACAGCTCATAGACCTCGTCGACGACCTCTTTGATGCGGGCGTCAGGGCGGTCGATCTTGTTCACGACCAAGATGATCGCGAGGTTCGCCTCGAGTGCCTTGCGGAGCACGAAGCGGGTCTGGGGCAAGGGCCCCTCGCTGGCATCGACGAGCAGGAGTGCGGCGTCGACCATCGTGAGGCCGCGCTCGACCTCGCCGCCGAAATCGGCATGGCCGGGGGTGTCGATGATGTTGATCTTGACGCCGTCGTAGCGGACCGCGGTGTTCTTGGCGAGGATCGTGATGCCCTTTTCGCGCTCGAGATCCATCGAGTCGAGGACGCGCTCGGCTACTTCCTGGTGCGCGGCGAACGAGCCAGATTGGCGGAGCATGGCATCCACCAACGTCGTCTTGCCGTGGTCCACGTGCGCGATGATCGCGACGTTGCGGATGTCCTCACGAAAGGGCATCGAGGTTCCTCGTCGGTGCGGAAGGGCGGGGTCATTCCAGTCTATGGCGCGGGAGGGCGCTGCCGCCAACCCACACCACACACGCGATGGCGCAGATGTAGAATGAGGGTTGGGCGCGGGGAACCGCGTCTTCTCAGTCGCTACCTGGCCGTTACCACCCGAGCGTCCGCGTCGAGCCTGAGAGTCTAGTCGTAGGCCCGTTGAGGCGGGTCAGTTGTCGGCGCAGGGCCGACGTGGAGAGTGGTTCTTGAATCAGAGGATCTATGTGGGGAACCTCCCGTTCAGTTCGCGGGAGGACGACGTGCGCGAGCTGTTCGCGCAGTACGGCGAGGTGATCTCGGTCGTACTGCCGACGGACCGTGAGACGGGACGGCCGCGCGGTTTTGGGTTCGTGGAGATGTCCGGCGAGGACGCCACGAAGGCGATCGACGCGCTCAACGGCAAGGACTTCGGTGGACGCGCACTGAACGTCAATCAGGCGCGCGAGCGTGAGGACCGTCCTCGGGGCGGTGGTGGTGGCGGCGGTGGCCGCTACGGCGGTGGCTATGGCGGTGGTGGCGGTGGCGGTGGCTATGGCGACCGTGACCGCGGCGGGTACGGCGGCGGCGGAAGCGGTGGTTACGGTGGCGGTGGCTACGGCGACCGCGACCGTGGCGGTTACGGCGACCGCGGCGGCGGGTACGGAGACCGCGGCGGCCAGCGCGGCTACGGCCGTCGATAGGAGGCGTCCAGCCTCGTAGCACGGGTGGCTACGCCAGTTGACGCTCACAGCGAGCCCGGCTTCGGCCGGGCTCTGCTTTTGCGCTGGCCCGCTGAGGCGGCGGCGATGTGAACAGGCTGCAATGATTCCGATACTCGCGGGTGCCGAGCTTCCGTTGACTTACTGACGGCGGACAGCCACCATACGTGCAGCGTGTGGCACGCCAAATCTCCCGGTCGCTCGGGAGAGTGGGGGACCCAGAGATCGGGGCGAATCCTCGGGCGGGGCCGTAGGGCAACCACCTGGGGAGCGGCTTCTTCCGCCGTAGCCCGTCAGCTAACCCCGCAGGCGTAGGAAGAACCTCGTGCGAGGGGTTCCCTATGGCCATTGAGGCGCGGCCCAGTGCGGCCATCGTCCGCTACCCGCTGCCCGGCGAGCCCTCGGCGTCGTCTCCGCATATCCCTCGGCTGCACTCGCGCAGCCGGGTACGCGAGCGCATTGGCGACGCAATCCCGCTGACGCTGTCACTGCTCCTGATCACCTTCATCTTCTGGGCGCCGTTCCACTCCCTGACCGCGACGGTCTTTGCCGTCTCCCTGGTCGGCTTCTACGTGTACTGGGTCGGACGGTCGTACTCAGTTGCCGCCGCCTGCTGGATCGGGCTGCGCCGCATCAACCGCTGGAAGCGGACGGAGTGGCCGGCGAAGTATGCCGAGTGGCGCGAGCGCAACTCGAGTGCTGAAGCCTGGGACTGGCCACGTCACCTGGTGATCATCCCGAACTACCGCGAAA
Organism: Dehalococcoidia bacterium; assembly: GCA_019694855.1. Lineage (GTDB taxonomy): Bacteria > Chloroflexota > Dehalococcoidia > UBA2979 > UBA2979 > JAIBBD01. Next base: position 14,195 of record JAIBBD010000002.1, on the reverse strand, counting down.
ACGAGCACGAACTCGCGCGCACGCTCGACTCGCTGGCGGCACAGGCGAACGCAGGGCAGCTCGTGGTGGCCCTGGCGATGGAGGAGCGGGAGGCCGGGGCCCAGCGCAAGGCGGCGCGGCTGCTGCTGGCCTACCGCGCGCGCTTTGGCGACATCTTCGCGACGTTCCATCCGGCCGGCATCCCGGGGGAGACGCCGGGCAAGGGGTCAAACGAGGCGTGGGCAGCCCGGCAGGCGCACATGCGGCTGATCGAGGCCGGTCACGGCGACATCGGGCGGTACACGGTGACGAGCTGTGATGCCGACGCCTTCTTCGATCCGCACCACTTCGAGGCGCTGAACTACCTGTTCCTGACCTCGAAGGACCGCTATCGCGCTTTCTGGCAGCCCGCGATCTTCAACAGCAACAACATCTGGGACATCCCGGCGCCGCTGCGGCTCCCGGACGGCCTCTCCGGGGTTAACCGGCTCGCGAACCTCGTGCTGCCGATGAGTGTGAAGTTCCCCACCTCCTGCTACGCGCTGAGCTGGCAAATGCTGACCGAGGTGGACTACTGGGACGAGGAAGTCATCCCGGAGGACTGGCACGTCTACCTGAAGTGCTGCTTCGCCCTCGGCGACCGCGTGCACGTCGAACCGCTGTACCTGCCGCTCGGGAATGACTGCGTGCTGGCGGACGGCTACCGGACGACGCTGCGCGCGCACTACACCCAGTCCGTGCGCCACGCCTGGGGATCGAGCGACGTGCCCTACGCCTGGCGCGCGACCTTCGCGCCCGGGCCGTTGAGCCGGCTGCGCCGCTGGATGCTTGCCGCCAACCTGACCAAGGTGCACGTGCTGTGGGCGGCTCAGTGGTACATCATCACACTGGGCATGGTGGTGCCGACCAAACTGGCGCTGCACCTCGACGCGCCGATGCCGGACTGGTGGCTGCGCAAGCAGTTCACCATCCCGGGTCCCGGCTGGCACCTCGGGAACATCCTGACGCCGCAGACCTGGTTCGCATTCGACGAGACTGGCCTGATCGAGCCACGGATCACGCTGAGCATCTGCGGGCTGCTGATCGCGGTCTGCATCGTGCCGCTGTTCGCACTGATCGCGTTCGAGTACAGAACGCGCGGCCCGCGGCCCGCGTACGTCTCGCGCGTGCAGGTCGCCGGGCAGTTCCTGATGTGGCCGCTCATGGCAGCGATCACCTTCGTCTGGGCGAGCCTGCCGGCCCTCCACGCACAGTGGAAGCTGGCGAGCGGCCGCGGCTTGGTCTACCGCGTCGCGCAAAAGGGCGGGCACAACATTCAGGCCGACGAGCCGTTCGCGGAGCTGTCGGAGGCCGAGCGCGACGCCATCGTGGCGGCGGCGACGGCTGCAGCCAACGGCGAGGTGAAGCGTCCGCCGGAGCACGACACTGTTGCCGCGTTCCAGGCCCGGGCAGGCAATCTGCTCGTCTTCTAGTCAGCGTTCACTCGCAGCGTCCGAGCCAAGGCACGCGCACGCGCACAAGCGCGCGTGCGCGTATCCTGCGCTCGCGGCCGAAGACGGGAATGAAGATGAAGCTGCTGATCGCCCTCGAGACGTCCGAACACGACGACAGCGTCGCGGCGCCGACGGTGGCGCTCGCCCGCAGCTCAGGCGCCGAGGTCGTGCTGCTGAACGTCATCAATCCGCTTGTGGACGGGGCCGACGTCGTGGCGGCGAGCCGGGCCGAGGCGCTGAAGACGGTGCACGCCGACCGTGTCGCCTACTTGCAGCACTACGCCACGCACTTCCAGCCTGAGGCGCGGACGCGCGTGGAGGAACTCGAGCACGGCGAGGACGTCCCGAGTTGCATCGCCCGGGTGGCGGAGGACGAACAGGCGGACATCCTCGCCATTGCCACGAATCGCGCCTCGGGTGTGCGCGGCCTGATACTCGGCAGCGTGGCACAGCACCTGATGCGGATCAGCCCGTGTCCGATCCTCGTGATCCGGGTGGAGTAGCGATCAGGGGAGCGGCCGCACCGGCGCTTTGACCGCCGGGCGGAACCAGAAGAACGGCTCTCCGCTCGTCACCCGGAGCAGGCTCCCGGGAAGCGTGGGTTCGCACGGCAGCGTGAACTGCGTGAGGCGACCGTCCGGACTCACCCAGAGCTGGCGACCCTCGCCGCCCTCGAAGGCCACGACCAGGACGTAGTCGGGTGCTCCGGTGGCAGGCACCGCAGCACGCACCACCCCGTACAGCCGCAGCACGCCCTGGCCGTCGCCCCCACGGGAGGCGGCGGGCACATCGGTCCGGTAGAACGCGTCCAGGAACTCGCGCAGCCTGCTTGCCGGCAACGGGCTGTCGGAACACGCGGTGCTCCGAGGGGTTGCGGTGGGAGTGCCCGCTGCCGCGGCCTCGGTTACGTCCGGGACCAGGGTCGACACGGGCGTGGCGACCGGGGTCGGCGTGCCGCCGGCGGTTCTGGTCGGCGACGCGGTTGGAGATGGGGCAGGTGCGCTGGCGAGAGCCAGGAGGCGGGTGCGGTCGCGGCTGACGATCGCGGCCAGAACCTCGTCAACAACAGGGATGCCGGAGCGCGCGTCAGCGGGGTAGACCGGGCCAGCGAACTCGAACGCTTTGGCCGGGTCGCTCACCTGGGGCAAATCCTTGAACGGTACATCGAGGCGCATCCAGTCTTCGGCATACACCGTCCAACCGATCCCGGGGAGGGCGAGCCACTCCGCGCCCGCGAGACGTCCCGACACCGGGACCACGTCGTTGGGCTGCAACCGGCCGACGACGGGGAAGCCCGAGCCCGGGCCGGACCGCACGTTGAGATCCTCGGTGGTGATCGTCGCGCGGGCGACCGCGGGCCAGCGGGGGGTCGGCGTCGGAACCGCGGTTACCGCGGGATCCGCCGGCGCGGCAGCCGTCGCGGCTTCGTGGCTATCGCTGCCGCCGCAGGCGGAGAGCAGGAGCAGCAGCGCAGCCACCGAAAGCGGGAGTCCAAGGGGCCGCAGGGAGGCCAACGAGCACCCACTTCCATCGCGCAGCGCTCTGTACTCATTCTAACGACGCGCCCAGCCGGTCCGTTCCGCGCTCAGCCTCGAACGAGGAAGCGCGTGAGCTGTGCGCCGACGAGCACGCCGAGGAGGATCCCGGCCGTGTCGGCCAGCCAGTCGGCGAACGAGGGATCACGCCCCGTCCACCCCTGTGCGAACTCATCGATGGCCGCAAAGGCCACGAGGAGGACAAACAGCCCGACGAGACGCGTGAGCTGCCGGCGGGTCGACCAGGCAGCAGCGACATGCACCGAGGCGAACAGGGCGAGCGCGAGGAACGCCAGGGCGTGGCCGTCCTGACAGGGGATGCCGCCGACGCAGGTGTCCGCTCCGGCCGATCGGCTGGCGGTGAAGATGGCAGGGATGAGCCGACTCATGGGGTCGCCCTCGGCGGGACTGACGACGAGTGTGAGCACGACGATGACGCCAGCGACGGCCAGCGCGGCGAGCATCGACCACCGACGGAGCGGTTCCCGGCGCACCTCTGCCCCCTCGTCCGGCCGTCGATGGTACCCCGGCCGGCAACGAGGCCACAGTAGCTGAACGCTCCATGGCTAGAAGGGCGGCGCGCCGAGGCCCTCCACCGCGACCTCCAGCCCGGGTGAGAGCTGGCTCGCCGATCCGTCGTATTCGACAAGCGCGGGGTGCAGGCTCCCGTCCGGGAACCGCAGGCGGTACTCGCCGACGAGGTCCTGCGCGACGCCGGGGGGCGCGACCGCGGTCAGGTGTCCCTGCCAGCGAGTAGCGCCGGCATCCTCGTACTTCGCCCCGGACAGTCTGCCGACCGCCACTACTTCATCGCGGTCATTCAGTACCTCGATATTGCCGAGGTGGGTCTCGCCGTAGGTCGATTCACCGTTCATCGTTGCCCCTTGCCCAGTCATCCGGCGCCGAGGGTAGCGGTGCGCGAATCTCAGCCGGCTGTCGCCGTAATGGGCCACATCGCAACGGCGTGTCGCCGGGGCGCGCGAGACAGCCTGGGCGAGCAAGCATGACCGACGGGGGACCACGACTCCGCAGGTCTGCAATTTGTGCGTAGTGCGCCCTTCCCCGGCTCTTTACGTTTCCGGTTCTTGCCTGTCCTACAGTGGATCCGACCCGAACGGCGGCCTGAGGCTGCCGACGAGGGCCCTCCGCGGGGTAGAAGGATGCAGGTGAAGCGTGTCGGCGGGTGAACTGGTGCGCCGCCGAGTGCGACGCCGGCTCCGGTTGCAGCAGACACGTCGAAACGGCATCGAGCAGACCTCGACGTCGCTGTTTCTGGCCCTGTTCTTCGTCGCGGTGGTCACGACGAGCGCGATCGCCGCGGCCGCGATGGTGACGACCGACCGGTACGACGAATACGCGAGCGTGGTGAAGGACGCGGACAACGTCGTGGCGCACCTGCCGCGAGGCGGTTCGCGGGTTTACGACCGCAACGGGACGCTGCTGTACGAATTCTCTAACTCAGGCCTGCGGCGGTCGGTGCCGCTGTCGCAGGTATCGAAGTTCATGATCGATGCCACGGTCGCCACGGAGGACTCGACGTTCTGGGAGAACAACGGCATCAACACGCGAGGGGTGATGCGGGCCGCCCTGGAGAACACGCCACTGAAGCAGGGCTGGCTCGGGGGCACGGGTGGCTCCTCGATCAGTCAGCAGCTCGCGAAGAACCTCTTCATTCCCCCCGCCGAACGCACAGACCGCACCGTCGCCCGGAAGCTGAAGGAGAGCGCGATTGCGATCGAGTTGAATCGCCAGTTCTCGAAGCAGCAAATCCTCGAGTGGTATCTCAACTCGATTTCGTATGGTGGCGTGTACATCGGCGTCGAGGCAGCGGCACAGGGATACTTTGGCAAGCCGGCCAGCGATCTGACGCTGCCGGAGGCTGCCCTGCTCGCCGGCATTCCCCAGCAGCCCTCGGCGTATAGCCCCGTGTCGGAGCCGCAGGCAGCGGTCGCGAGGCAGCAGGAAGTCCTGCGGCTGATGGTGGAGCACGGTGCCATCACTCAGGAGCAGGCCGACGAGGCCCGTCAGGCTCCACTGAACATCATCGAGAAGCCAGCAGTGGGGGTGCAGGCCCCGCACTTCATCTTTGGCCCCGTCGCCGCGGAGATCGAGCAGCGCTTCGGGCCCACCGCGCTGTATGACGGCGGGCTCGACATCGTGACGACGCTCGACCTCCCGCTGCAAGAGGAGGCGCAACGGATCCTCGAGAAGTGGATCTCCCAGTACGAGGCCGTGTCGAACGGCCACAATGGCGCGCTGAACGCGATCGACCCGCGCACGGGCGAGGTGCTCGTCTACGTCGGCAGCCGTGACTACTTCCGCCAGGACATCGGCGGCGAGAACGACATGAACCGGGCGCTGCGGTCGCCGGGATCGACGCTGAAGCCCTTCACCTATCTCACCGCCTTCGAACGCGGGTGGAGTCCCTCGACGGGCGTCCTCGACGTGCCTCTGACGCTGAAGGACGGCGCGACCGGCAAGCCATACGAGGTGCGCAATCCGGTCAAAGGGAGCTACCAGGGCGTGATCTCCGCCGCGAAAGCGCTGGGGAACTCCTTGAACGTCGCCGCAGTGAATACCTTGCTGTTCGCGGGAATCGACAACATGGTGACCACGCTGCGGCAGGCCGGATTCACGACGATCGACTCGCGGCCCAACGCCTACGGCCCCGCGCTCACCGTCGGCGGCGTCGACGTGACGCTGAGCGACCTCGTGTACGGGTACTCCGTACTGGCGGCGCAGGGCGTCCGCCATGGCGTCGACAACAACAGCGGACGGACCGCACCCGACCGGCAGCTCGACCCAGCGACGGTACTCAAGGTGACCGACTCGACCAGCGGCGAGGTGCTTTACGAGTACCACGAGCCCCAGTCGGAGGAGGTGTTCCCGGCAAGCTTCCCGTACCTGATCTCCTCGATCCTGTCGGACGGCAATAATGAGTGCATCACGTTCGGCGTGTGCGGTGCGCTGTCTCTCCCCAACGGCCGGCCGGCGGCCGTGAAGACGGGGACGAGCGAGCCGTTCGAGGACCGCACTGACCTGATCGGCGATACGTGGGCGGTCGGTTACACGCCGCAGCTCGTCGCCGGCACCTGGTTCGGAAACTCGGACAACACGCCCCTCGCGAACGTCTTTTCGACCAGCGTGTCATGGCAGGCCTGGCGCGACTTCATGGTGTTCGCGGCGGACTATCTGAAGCTACCGCCCGATCAGTTCGCACGGCCCGACTCGGTGGTCGAGCGCGATGTGTGCTTCCCCTCGGGCAAGCTGGCCACCTCGCTCTGCCCGCGGCAGTTCCGGCAGAAGGGCCTGTTCGCGGCGGAGACACTCCAGGGGTCGAATCCGATTGCCCTCAGCGACGACTGGTGGCAATCGAGCTTCGGCTCCGCGCGGCTGGTCCTGCCACCGCAGCTACAGGCCTGGTCCGGAGTCGGGAGCTGGTTGGCCCGCAACGGGCTCGGTGGGTCGCCGACGCCGACGGCCACCCCCCGGTCGACCGGCACCCCGCCGGCACAGCCGACGCAGGGGCCGGCTCCGGCGCCAGCCCCGACACAGCAAGCGACCCCGGCCCCGGTGACCCCCAACCCGGTCTCGACGCCACAGCCACGCCCGAGCCAGGGGTTCGGTCAGGGCGGCGGAAACGGGAATGGCAACGGCGGGGGCAACTAGCCACCAGCTTCTGGCCTCGTGGGCGGGTCAGATGGCCTCCAGGGCCCGCATGTAGAAGCCCCGTCGAGTTTCCTCGACGGGGCTTCTCTACAATCCGACGCCTCAGGTCCCAGGAGTGGGGCGAGTGGAGCCCGTGGCGTCAGTTGTACGCTCGGTACTTCAGGAGAGTAGCCCGGCCGAGATGGCAGCAGCGTGATCGGGGCGGGGGCGACCTGACAAAACCGTTGCGATTCGAAGAAGCGGCATCGCGATGTGGCTGAAATGCCGCCCTTTACGCTTGTTACAATTCTCAGCGGCAGCAACCTCTAGCATCGGCAGCGAGTCGACCGTCGCCCCCGTGCATGGACCGCCTCGATCAGCGGGACCTGCCCCAGGCAAATGCGCACGGGCGGTCGTACCGAGCCAGGCGTGTCCACTGACTGCGTGGCGAACGCAGCAGAGCGAGGAGGAAGCCCGTGGGTACAGAACAGATGGTCCTCGCGATCGACGACGAACCGGGCATCTTGCGAGTGATCAAACTCGAACTCTCCGCGCAGGGGTTTCGGGTATTGACCGCGGGCAGCGGCCCCGAGGGCCTGCGCATGGCCGAGGAGCACCGCCCCGACCTCGTGCTGCTCGACATCGTGATGCCCGAGATGAACGGCCTCGAGGTCATGCGGGAGCTGCGAGAGCGCTCCAACGTGCCGATCATCATGCTGACGGCGAAGCGGAGCGAGACCGACAAGGTCATGGGCCTGGAGATGGGGGCCGACGACTACCTGCCGAAGCCGTTCAGCCTCGATGAGCTGAGCGCGCGCGTGCGCGCCGTGCTGCGGCGGAGCAGCGCCACGCCGAACGTCGAAAGCGTCGTCCGCGTCGAGGACGTGGAGATCGACCTCGGGCGACGGCTTGTGAAGCGCGACGGCGACCTCGTGAACCTCACGCGCACCGAGTGGATGCTCCTGCAGTGCCTGGCTGCGAACGCCGGGAAGGTGATGCTCAACGCAGAGCTGTTGAGCAAGGTCTGGGGCCCCGAGTACGTCGGCGACCTGCAGTACCTGCGCGTCTGGGTGTCCCGCCTGCGAGGCAAGCTCGAGCGCGAACCGTCTGAGCCGAAGATCATCCGGACCTTCCAGGGCGTCGGCTACATGCTCAGCGGCGACGAGAGCGAGAAGAATGGGAACGAGGCCGGCTCGTCCGACTCCGAGGCCGCAGCCGGGGGGCCTTCGACCGCGGCTGCCAGTGCGCCCGTGGGCGCCGGAGAGGCCGCTCCGCTCGATCTCAGCGCCTGAGGCGGCGCTGGCGTGCCACACATGACGAAAGCGGCGGGGTGGAACCCTGCCGCTTTCGTCGTTGCTCGTGACGGGCCTACTCGGCCGGCTCGAGTCGCCTCAGATCGCGCTCGATGCGCCGCTGGTCCCGACGCCGGCGAAGGTCCCGCGCCAGCCGCCGCGAGCCGGCAGCTGTTCGCGGCCCCGCGGGCGAGGCCACGAACGCAAGCGCCGCGGCAGTCAGCAGCAGGAATGCGGAGGCGAGCCGCATGCTGACGCCTCGCTAGCCCTCGACCGGACCGCGATAGCGGGGGCCGAAGCCGCTGACGGAGTTCACGAGCGCGAACACCAGCAGTCCCACGACGAGGTAGAAGCCGAACGCGATGGCCGAGGCGGCCTCGAAAACACCACCCGTGCTGTTCACGGCCTCGTTCGTCAGGCCGAAGAGCCCGGTGAACGGCCGCACCCAGAGATCGCTGTGGCGAATCAGGCGGTCGACGATTTCGCTGTCGCGGTTGGCGTCGACGAGCAGGGCCAGGAAGCGGCCACCGACGAGGACGAGGATCGCCGCCCAGATCAGACTCAGGATCGTGAGCAACAGCGAGCGCAGTCCCATTACAGTTCCTTTCCATGCGGAGGCGAGAACGCCACGGCTTACGGCTTGAGTTCTCCCTGCTGACGTGCGAGGGCCTCGTCGTCACGGCGACCGTGGTAGCTCTCGCGGTGATTCGCCAGTAGCGCCTCCGTCGTGAAGTCGGCGCCACAGTCCGGGCAACGGTTGCCGTGCGCCCCCTCCCGGTGATCGCGGAGCAAGTGGGCATTGGGGAACTCTGCGCCACACAGTTCGCCGCGCGTTTGGCCGTCCATCAGGACCTCCCATCTCGCGGTCATTCCCACCATATGGAGGCCCGCTTGCCGTCCAGCCACGAGCCGACGACGCGGCTTGCGAGCACATAACGAGTCGCCTCATACCCCGCCGCCCGGCGTCTATCAGGGTGATGGGACAGATGTGCGAACGCCGAAGAGTGGCCTGCGCCGTGCACTCGCGCGCAGACGACCCAACGGCCCGTTTTCGGCGTGTTATCTCATCGCAACCGCTTCGTTCGCCGTCGTTATGCGTTCTGGCAGCGAGCAAACCTACCGTCAGTCTCTGGCAGGGATTGAGCGTCAACGAGAGCCGGAGGAGCTATGGCGCGGGGTGCGGAGATTCGCAACATCGATCAAGCGCGGCGGGACACGGCCAGGCGGCCGGCGAACCGGGCGCGACGGGCCGACGGAGCGGCGGATTCCGACTGCCCGCGATGCGCCGCGCGGTTGCTGTTCGACGGAGACAAGCTCTCCTGCCTCATGTGCGGGTACGAGCACGCGGCGCGACCTCGTGGCATGCGGAGCGCCGGCGACCTGCTCGACGCGCTGCCCCCGCTGCGAGCGGACCTGATCGGACATGCAGACTCGCTCGGCGCGCAGCCGGAGCGTGGGTCCCCGGGCCACCTTGAGCTGCGGTCGGCCAGCGAGGTCGAAGCGAACGCGCTCCAGTACGGCCGGCTGTACGCCTACCAGTGCCTGATTTCGAGCGGTCACGGGCTCATCGCGCTCGCGCGCGGGCTGGAGCCGCCCACCCCTGAGTACGGGACGTGGAGCATCGCTCGGACCATCCTCGACTCATCGAGCCTTGCCAGCTGGATCCTTGAGGCCGACATCTCACGTCGGGAGCGCGCGCGCCGGGCACTGGCCGTGCAGCTCGCGGACCTCGAGGCAGAGCACTGCTTCTTGACGGCGCTCCTGGCGCACCGACCGGACGAGGAGGACGCGGACGGCTTCGCCGACCTGCTGGCCGGCACCCGCGCGCGTCGCCAGGAACTGCTCTCCGCCAGCGCGGAACTTGGTGCGATGGCGGTGCCTGAGCCCGTTGAGCGAGCACAGTTGCTCAGCGCCGAGTTCGAATACGTGATGTGCGGCTCGATCCTCGAAGGGCGGCCCTGGGCGCTGCTCCATGCGACCTCGATCCAGTCCGGATACGAAACCGACCGTGTCCGCTCTATCCTCGCCACGCAGGTGCAGCTCTCGGCGAGCTGGTACGCGACCGCGGTGTGGGCGTACGTGAGCTGGATGAGCCGGGAATCGCTGCCCGAGCTACAGTCGTCCCTCGAGTTCGGATACGACTCGCTCGGACTGCCGGACGACGCCGAAGCCCGGTTCTGGAGACGACCCCGCGAGGTCCGCCAGCAAGCCCGGGCGGCGAGCTAGCGGCGCCGCCGCTATGAGCGACGTGTTCGGACGGCTGTCGCGATCCATCGCGCAGCTATCCGGCTCGCCCATCGCCTTCCTGATCGCCGTCCTCATCATCATCGTCTGGGCGGTAGCGGGGCCGGTCTTCGGGTTCAGCGACACGTGGCAGCTGGTGATCAACACGGGCACGACGATCGTGACGTTCCTCATGGTCTTCCTGATCCAGAACACCCAGAACCGCGATTCGACGGCCGTGCAGCTGAAGCTGGACGAGCTGATCCACGCGACGGGGGCCGCACGCAACGAGATGATCGCCCTCGAAGAGGACTCCGAGGCGCGGCTGACCCGAGAACAGGAACGCTTCCGGCAGGTCGCTGCCGAACTGAACGAGGCATCGGGGGATGCCCTCGAAGTTGCCCGCCTGGTCGGGGGGAACACGGACGCCGAAGAGCGCGAGACGGGCAGCACGGCGGGCGTCAACGGCAGCGGCTCCTGAGCGATCCCGGCGCCCATGGGCAGCGACGGGGCGTAGAGTAGACCCATGCCGAAGGCGGTCGAACTCGAGGCCGGCGGACGGGTCGTCGCGATCACGAACCCGGACAAGGTGTACTTCCCGGAGCGGGGCTACACGAAGCTCGATGTCGCGCGCTACTTTCTCGCGGTCGGCGAAGCGGCACTGCGAGGCGTGTACCACCGGCCGATGGTGCTGAAGCGCTTCGTGAACGGGGCGACCGAGGAGCCATTCTTCCAGAAGCGCGCTCCGGCCAGCCGGCCCGAATGGATCTCGACGGCGCGCATTACCTTTCCCAGCGGCCGCCATGCCGACCTGGCGGTGTGCGACGAGGTTGCGGACCTGCTGTGGGCCGCGAACCTCGGATGCCTGGACCTCAACCCCTGGCCGGTGCGCGCCGACGACGTCGACCACCCCGACGAGCTGCGGGTCGACCTCGACCCCACCCCCGAAGCCAGCTGGGCGGACGTGCGCGACGTCGCGCTGGTCGTGGGGGAAGTGCTCGACGACCTCGGCTACCGAGGCTACCCAAAGACCTCGGGCTCGCGCGGGATCCACATCAACGTGCGCGTCGAGCCGAAGTGGGATTTCAGTCAGCTGCGGCGCTGTGCACTCGCGCTCGCGCGGGAGGTGGAGCGCCGCGCGCCAGAGCTCGCGACCACCGCGTGGTGGAAAGAGGAGCGGCACGGCGTCTTCATCGACTACAACCAGAACGCACGCGACCGCACGGTCGCCTCGGCGTACTCGATCCGGCCGACGCCGGACGCGCGGGTATCGTGCCCACTCGAGTGGTCCGAGGTGAGCAACGTCGATCCGGCCGCGTTCACCCTCGCGACGGTGCCTCAGCGGCTTCGAGAGCACGGCGACCCGCACGCGACGATTGATGACATGGCGTTCTCCCTCGAACCATTGCTCGAGGTGGTCGCGCGCCACGAGCGTGAGGGGCTCGGCGATGCCGCGTGGCCGCCGCAGTTCCCGAAGATGCCGGGCGAGCCGAAGCGCGTGCAGCCCTCGCGGGCGCGCGCGGACGACGAAGATGGTGCCCCCGCGAAGAAGAGCGGGCGGCGGCAGCCGGTGCATCCGCTGATCACCGTGGCGAACGCGCAGCACAAGGACGAAGCGCTCGCGGGCCTCGAGCGGTGGAAGGCGCGTCACCCCGAGGCGGCAGCACACCTCGAAACGGCGGACGTGCTGGTCGACTCGATGCGGGGCATGTCCTCGACGTGGACGCGCATCCGGCTGAACCTGCGGCACGTGCCGGTGGCGCAGCGACCGTCCGAGGAGCCGCCTGACCCCGACTACGACCCGTGGGAAGGCCTCGACCCGTCGCTGCGCGGCCGCCAGACGAAACGCATCAACGCGGCAGACGGCCGCATCTAGCCTCGACTCGGTGATCGGGTTGCTGCGCGCGCTGACCTCGAAGCGGGGGCGCTCACGGGCAGCGTGGCGACACCTGAAGGGCGCGTGCAAGACGCTGATCTGCGTCTTCGAGGTGTTCCCGATGCTGCCGTCGTGGCCGGTAGACCTCGTGACTCCTCGGCCGGTCGTCGAGCGGGCGCGATACGCCACCTCGAGCGGCGAGGCCGAGACGGACCTCTACCGGCCGGGTGGACGCGGACCATTTCCGGGCATCGTCGTGTGCCTCGGGGTGGTGCCGTTCGGGGTCGACCATCCGCAGGTGCCACGCCTGGGGCAGGCTCTGGCGCGGTCGGGATTCGCGGCACTCATGCACTGGTCGCCGGCGATGCGCGACTTTCGCCTCGAGCCGTCCGATGCCGGCAACATCGCCGCGGCGTACGCGGCGCTGCTCGATCGGGCGGACATCGACGCCGAGCGTAGCGGGCTCCTCGGGACCTGCGTGGGCGGCGCGTTCGCGCTACTCGCTGCTGCCGAGCCCGAGGTGCGCGACCGCGTGTCGTTCGTGCTCGCGTACGCGGCGTACGGCTCGATGCAAACGCTGGCGAGGGACATCGCGAGCGCCTCGGCGGACGGGGGCCGAGGGCGGGAACCGTGGGAGGTAGACCAACTAACACGGCACGTCTTCGTGTCGACCGTGACAGCGACGCTGGCGCCCGAGGAGGCCGCGCGGCTGCGCGAGGCGTGCGCGGAGCGGCGGACGCCGCCGCACCTCGACGGGCTCTCCGAGGAGGCGCGAGCGCTGCTGCCGTTACTGTGTGAGATCGGGGTGGATGAAGCGGAGGCGGCACTGCGGCAGCTGCCGGAGCCGCTGCGCGACCGCCTGGAGGCGATGTCCCCGCTCGCGCACCTCGGCGGGGTGCGTGCGCCGCTCATCGTGCTGCTGCATGACCGGGACGACCCCGTGATCCCGGTGGGGGAGTCGAGGCAGCTCCATGCTGCCCTCGGCGGGCGCGCCGGCGCACAGTACACGGAGTTTACCGTCTTCAAGCACCTCGACCCGACGCGCGGGCGGCCGAAGCCGCTGCCACTCGCGCGGGAGCTGCTCAGGTTCGCGCGGGCGGTGCAGCCGGTGTTTCAGCGAGCGGCCGAGTAGTGCCTCAGCCGCGGTCTCGGACGTCGTCGAGGAGTTCGCGGAGTTCGGCGGGGGCGGCGACGTCGAGCTGGGAGTAGGTGCAGTGCTCGGCGGGCTTGTCCGGGCGCCAGCGCCGGAACGTGGTGCCGTGGCGGAAGCGGTCGCCCTGGAGATGGTCGAAGGAGACCTCGCAGACGAGTTCCGGGCGGAGGCGGTTCCAGGCGACGTCCTTGCCCGAGGACCAGCGGCTGGGGGCGCCGGGGGTGCGGCCGCCGCCGAAGCCGTCCGCATCATCCTCGGTGCGGTAGGGGGCGAGGAGGGCCGTCAGCTCGCGCTTCTTCGCCATCGTGAAGCTCGAGGTGTGGCCGACGTGATGGAGCACGCCAGCATCGTCGTACAGGCCGAGGAGAAGCGAGCCGACCGCCTCGTCCTCGTATTTTGTCTGCCAGCGGAAGCCGGCGACGACGCAGTCGGCGGTGCGCAGATGCTTGATCTTCAGCATGGCACGGACGCCGGGCTGGTAGCGGTCGCTCAGGCGCTTCGCGATCACGCCGTCGAAGCCCGCGCCCTCGAAGCGGGTGAACCAGTCCTGGGCGAGGTCGCGATCTTTGGTGGACGGCGTCAGGACAAAGGGCGCGGCGGCGCCCTTGGTCGCCGCGAGGAGGCGGCGGTGACGTTCCTCGAACGGGTGGGTGCGCAGGTCCTCGTCGCCCTCGGCGAGGAGGTCGAAGGCGACGAAGGTCGCGGGGATCTCGGCGGAGAGCTTGCGGATACGGGACTCGGCGGGATGGATGCGCATCTGCAGCAGACCGAAGTCGAGGCCGGCCGCGCCCATCACGACGACTTCGCCATCGAGGATGACGGGGGTGGGGAGCGTCTCGCGCAGGCCACTCACGAGCTCGGGGAAGTAACGGCCCATCGGCTTGAGGTCGCGGCTCTGGAGGTACACCTCGTCGCCATCGAAGTAGACGAGCGTGCGGAAGCCGTCCCACTTCGGCTCGTACAGCCAGCCCCCGCCGCCATCGGGGATGGCGTCCG
>JAIBBD010000099.1 GCA_019694855.1 Dehalococcoidia bacterium | reverse complement strand
TGTACCTCTACCTGGGCCTGATCTCAGGCGTCAGCGTCATCGCGATGGGCGCCGGCCTCTTCGCCACTCGCCTGCGCGGCCTTCGTCCCTCCGAGGGCGAACACCGCCACGGCCTGTTCGGCCGCCCTCACTCCCACGCCCCGGCTTCGGTCGTGGCTCCTGAGGTCGCCGGGCATCCCCACTCGCACGAGCGCGAAGAGCACCCCCACGTCGACTCCGAGGAAGTGCACGCCGTATCCGAGGCCGCCGATCCCCCTCGCATCACCTGGCGAGGCCTGCTCACCCTCGGCGTCATCGGCGGACTGCTCCCCTGCCCCTCCGCCCTCCTCGTGATGCTCGCCGCGATCTCACTCGGCCAGGTCCTCTACGGGATGCTGCTCATCGTCGCTTTCAGTCTTGGGCTTGCGGGCGTTCTCACCGGCATCGGCGTCAGCCTCGTCCTCGGCAAGCGCCTCTCGAGGCTGCTCCCGACGGCCGCCCTCGCGCGCCACCCCTCGCTGACCCGCGCCCTCGTTTATCTCCCCGCCGCCAGCGCACTCGGCATCACCGCCGCCGGCTTCCTCATGACCTATCAGGCCATGCAGCAGTTCGGCGTCTGATGTGGCGCCACAACGACCTCAGCGCCACCCGGCGCATCCTCCTCGCCCGGGACGTGGGAGAAAGCCAGGGGTGAGGGATTCCGGCTCTGGCCTCCCAACCCCTCGAGGCGGCGCCTATCGAATCACCAGCCCCGCCGCCGCGATCTCCCCCTGTGGCACCGACCACCCCAACCGCCGCACCGCCTCGAGGTTGAACGCCGTCTCCACCAGCTTCGGGTCCACGATTGCCACCTGTCCCGGGTCGCCCCCGCCGAGGATCCCCGCGCCGATCCGCCCCGCCGCCATCCCATGCCGCAGCCCGGAGTTCCCCACCCCCATCGCCATCCCGTCGCGCACCCAGTCCGTCAGCAGCCCGACGACCGGCTTCGAGGCGTTGCGCAACGTCCAGTCCAGGACCGTCGACGGCGGCACCACCTGCCCGCTGTCATCCACGATTCCGTGGTAGTTCAGCAAGCCAATCACGTCCGCCTGCCGCCCCGCCTCCGCCACCAGCCGCTGCCACTCCGCGAACGTCCGCGCCTGCGTGAACCCCGTCACCCGCAGCGGTGTCTGCAGCCCCCCCGGGTACTTCGAGGTGTAGTCGGCGATCGCCGCCGCCGAGCTCGCGCTCCCGTCCGCCAGCAGCGCCACCCGCGTCGCGGCGGGGAACACCCGTTGCATGGCCGCCGACGCTTCCGCCACCGGGATCCGCTCGAGCAGCCCCGTGATTCGTCCGCCCGGCCGCTCAAGGCTCGCGATCGGCTTGTACGCCGTCGGGTCGACATTGACCCCCGAGAACACAAACGCCACGTTCGAGCCGGGATGCTCCTCCACCCACCGCACGGCCACCTCGCGCAGTGCGGCGTCGTCCGTCACAAACACCACCGAGGGTTCGAAATCCTCGATCAGCCGCCGCGCTTCGGAAGCCTGCTGCGAGACCGCATCGGGGCTCGTGTACGTGATCCGCGTGTCCATGAAGAACGTTCGCAACTCATAGTCGCGGCCCTCGCGCAGCCCCGCCTCGCCCAGCCCCTCGACGATCCCCCGCCCCTGCTCCGAGGTCCACCGGAACCCCTCGTCGTACGAATGCACGATCAACACCCGCTGCCGCTCAGGGAACGGGTTCGCTGTCTCGGCCGTCCCGCCGTCCGAACATGCGGCGAGGAACGCGACCGCGGCGCCAAGTGCCAGCAGTGCTCCGAGGCGAACCAGCAGCGATCGAGGCACGTCGTCCCGCCCGTCTTTCAGCGCGGCCGATGCCGCGTTCCCGGTAAGGACTTCTACCACGTCGTGCCGCGATGCGCCCGCCGGCACGGGCTACGCCACGCGCGGCCACCGCCACGCCGTCCGCGCGATCAGCAGCAGCAGCCCTACCTCCACCGCACTGCCGAGGAAGTAGTACGCCCATGTCTCTCCGACCGCCGACCCGACCACGGTCAGGGCGTACACGAGACTCACGAAGACGTTCGCCCGCCGGTTCCATCGCGCCGGAGCCAGCAGCGACACTGCCACCATCAGACTCGGCACGAGGATGTACACCGTCGTCAGCGCAAGGAACGCCTGACCGATCTCGAACCCCGGTCCCGGGACCTCGCCCTTCAGGGCGCCGTTAATCACGTCTTCCCGCCAGAACCCGAAGATGTCGACGTACGCGAAGACGAACAGCATGGCGGTCCAGAGCCCGCCGAGGACGACCTTCACGTCCACTCGCGTGTCTCGAAGCTCACCGACCCGCGCTTCGGCCATCGTTGCCTCCTCCGTTCGTACCTTCGCAGGTAGCGTGCACCCGGCTGCCGCGATCTGCACCGGACGTATGGCTCTACGACGCCCATTCGAACGTCACCCCGTGCGGTGGCAAACTCGCCACTCCCGTCCCGAGGGCGTAACCGCCCGCCCTGCTATCCTGACTTCATGTTCGAACGCTTGGCCGAGATCGAAGCCCGCTACGAGGAGGTCACGCGCCTCCTCGCCGACCCCGACGTCGTCAGCGACCACCGTCGCCTCCAGGAACTCGGCCGCGAGCGTTCGCAGCTCGAGACCGTCGTCGCCCTCTACCGCCGCTACCGCGACGCCCAGGACGCCCTTGAGGACGCGCGTGCCCTCGCCCGTGACGCCGACGAGGAGATGCGTACCCTCGGCCGCGAGGAGGAAGATCGCCTCGTCGCCGAGCTCGCTCAGCTCGACCAGGACCTCAAGCTCGCATTGCTCCCGCGCGATCCCGCCGACGACAAGGACGTCATCGTCGAGATCCGCGGCGGCACCGGCGGCGAGGAAGCCGCCCTCTTCGCCGCGGACCTCTACCGCATGTACCAGCGCTACGCCGAGCGCCAGCGATGGAAGACCGAGGTGATCAATACCTCGGAGGCCTCAGCCGGCGGCTACAAGGAAATCGTCTTCGAGGTGCACGGCCAGGGCGCCTATTCCCGCCTCAAGTACGAGTCCGGCGTACACCGCGTCCAGCGCGTTCCCGAGACCGAGGCCCAGGGCCGCATTCACACTTCCACCGCCACGGTCGCCGTCCTCCCGGAGGTCGACGAAGTGGACGTGGACATCGACTGGGGTCAGGTGCGCATCGACATTTTCCACTCGGGCGGCGCGGGCGGTCAGAACGTCAACAAGGTCGCAACCGCCGTGCGCATGACCCACGAGCCCACCGGCATCGTCGTCACCTGCCAGGACGAGCGCTCACAGGCCAAGAACCGCGCCAAGGCCGAGGCCGTCCTCCGCGCTCGCATCTACGAGCTCGAGCGCGCCGCCGCCGCCGCCGAACAGGCCGGCGCTCGCCGCGCCCAGGTCGGCACCGGCGAACGCTCCGAGAAGATCCGCACCTACAACTTCCCGCAGGACCGCGTCACCGACCACCGCGTCAACCTCACCCTGCACAGCATCCCCCGCATCCTCGACGGCGAAATCGACCCCCTGATCGACGCCGTCGCGATGGACGAACAGGCCCAGCTCCTCCAGGCCGTCGGCTAGGTGCCATCTAACGAGCGCGTATGAACGGGCATCAGCGTACTCGATGCGGCTCCCACCGCGCAGGCCGTGACCAGTCTCTTCTGGAGTCAGTTCTGAATGACAGCTCCGCTTACATAGTAGGAGTTACCCGAGTCATGCCACTCATGATTGGACACCGTCCGGTATTTCGGAGCAGAATTGCAGGTGGGATCGGTAGCATATCCGGTGGTCACGTCCCGGATAGTCGAATTATAGGAAATGTCGCCCTTGTATCTCTGGTAATTCCAAGTCGCCCCGTTGTTGCACGAGGTGTAGTAGGTTGCTGACGCGAAGATCGCGTCGAAGTAGAGGGATCCACTGGATCTCGCGCGGCCAGCGGTTCCGTAAGATCCGAAGTCAAACCCTTTTTCCCAGACGATGAAGGCCCATCCCAGCGTTTGAGAGTGGTAGTCCATATACTCCCACGCGCCGGCTCTCGGCCGAGTTATCGGGAGGAGTAGCGCAGTTACCACTGTCAGTCCGAGGACGACTGTCAGCATCCGGTTCATCTGTACACCTCGATGCCTGCTGCGACCTCGGCTGGCGTTATTCCCGAACTGTGTACTACCAGCAGCAGATCGCCAACGGTGACGAACGCCCACCCGATGTTGCTTTGATCCGCGTCTTTGGCGATCCACGCGTCGTGCGTCGATCCGTCGGCAAGCGTTACTCTGGTAGGAACCGACTCGACCCATGATGCTGTGGTTCGTTGCAGGGCCTGCTGGAACAGAGCGAACTCCCCAATCGCGACCGTGGCAAAGCCGCTGTCAAAGGCAAGCTGGCCGCTCCAGATGCCCTCAAGCGCGAAGACTTCGAATGCACCGCTCCCGAGTGGCAGGCTGTCTCTAGAAACCCACCCGCTTCTGAAGCTCGCCGTCTTCGCCGTGCGGCTACCTAGGACTGGGGACGCACCGACGTCTGTCGTGGACCGGGTTACGCCAGGGGCGTCCGTGACACCTGTTTGTGGGACACTCGGGCTTTCGCCCTTGAAAGCAAAGATGGATTCGGGCTGTGCCTCGATCCTCTCGATGAGGATGGTCGTCTCTCGATAGACCGGCACCGCCGACCCCGCTGCGTCGTAACCAGTATCACTGTCGATCAATGCGATCCCGGGGAATGCATCACTCAGAACGACTCGATGCTCTCGCCTGACGAATGCAGCGCCTGGCTCGACGGGGATGCTTTTCACGTATTCACGACCATCGCCGGTACTACCGAGGTCTTGATATCCGAGGTTTAGGAGCTCGTCGTGACGATACCGTGCAAGTCGGTCAGACCGCTGGGATAGTGCTGTCGTATTCTTGAATAGGTAGTTCTGGTTAACGACTCTATCGCCTTCTATCATGCCCTCTTGAATCAAGAACCCACCGTCGTTGTACTCGCGAACGATCGCGCGGACGACAGTCCCCTCCTTCACCTCGATGATCCAGTCCTGAACGAGGGACGACGGGACAGCGCTCGGCCGCATGTGGTACGGGTCAGCGGGATCTGGCACGGCTGGCGCAGCAAGTTCCACCGCCTTCTGCTGGTGGAACCACTCGACAGTACTGGTGCTACCGCTGCTGGTCCGGTAGGCAACAGCAAGCAAGCTCGCGCCAGCGGCAAGAGCCACTGCAATCCATCCGACGGTCTTTCTCTGTAGACGCATTGGATACCTACCTGGGAACTCGTGCACCGTAAAGGAATCGCAGGCGTTGTCAACCTCCGCGTCCTCGCCGGTCGTCCCGGTGCGGATAGAGTCGTTCTCCTGCCGGGCCCGAATGCTCGGCCCTACCACCCCCTCAGATCCTGCTATCCGGTACCATCACCCTCCATGTCCCCGCTCCGCCACCTCCTCCACCAAGCCGCCCGCCGCCTCCTCGACGCCCGCTGCGACGACACCCTCGACGAGGGCCGCCTCGAGGCCGAACTGCTCTACGGCGAAGCCGCCGGCCTCGACCGCGCTCGGGTCCTCGCCGCCGGCAGCGACGAACCGCCTCCCGAGGTCAGCCAGGGCTTCGAGGCGCTGCTCGCCCGTCGCCTCGCCCACGAGCCGCTCG
>JAIBBD010000026.1 GCA_019694855.1 Dehalococcoidia bacterium | reverse complement strand
GCACCGTGACGCTCGAACAACCGCCGACCGATTACCTCGTACGGTTGCGCGCGGGAGCCGACAGCCACGCGGTGGCCGACCGGCTGATCGCGGCGACCGATGGCCAGTTCGATGTCGAGGTGTTGTCTGACACGGTGGCTGGATTACGCGATAGCTGGCGTCCGTTGCTGCTGGGCCTGAACGCTGTCCTCTTCGCCGTGGCCGGCGTGAACCTGACTTCGAACCTCCTGCTCGGCGTCCGTGAACGGCGGCGGGAGCTGGCGATCCTGAAGACGGTCGGGTTCACGCCCCGCCAGCTGGTGCTGTCCGTCCTCTCGGGTGGCGCAGGCATCGCGCTGCTCGCGACGCTGCTCGGCATCCCGCTCGGACTCGTCGCCACCCGGCTCATGTTCGACGCGCTGTCGAGCACCGCCGGGATCGGCACCGGCATCGGCGCACTCCCGGGGGTGCGATGGCTGGCTCTGCTCGTCCCAATCGCCGTGGGCACGACCGCTCTCGCCAGCCTGTTCCCTGCCACCACCGCGGCGCGCATTCGGGTCGCCGAGGCGTTGCGCTACGAATGAACGAAGAGGCCTCCCTCGCGGGAGGCCTCTTTCTGACGGGGTCAGCGGCCGCGAAACACGGGCGGACGCTTTTCGGCGAATGCCCGCTTGGCCTCCTGCGCGTCCTCGGTCTTAACGAGGATCGCCGTCTGGGTCTGTTCGAAGCGGTAGCCGTTGCGGAGGTCCATGTCCTCGATCATGTTGAGGGCGGCCTTGGCCATCTTGATGCCGACCGGCATCTTCGAGGCAATGATGCGTGCCTCCTCGAGGGCCACTTCCATCAGCTGCTCCGGTGGCACGACTTTGATGACGGCGCCGAGCCGGTAGGCCTCCTGAGCGTCGAGGCGAATGCCCGTGAAGTTCGCACGGCGAGTCTGCTGGTTGCCGAATAGCCGCATGAAGTGCCGGGCACCGCCGAGGAGCCCGACATCGATCTCCGGCAGGCCGAAGACGGCTCGCTCCGAGGCGATCAGGTAGTCGCAGGACGCCGCGAGTGCGAGACCCGCGCCCAGGGCGGGCCCGTTGATCGCGCCGATGACCGGCACGGCGCACTCCGTCACGACGTAGAAGTTCTCGCGCGAGCGCCGTGAGCTGGTCGTCCCCTCGCCCGGCCGCGGTGGACCGGCGTCGAGGTTCGCGGCGGCCCGCCGCACGTCCGCGCCGGCGCAGAAGATGCGGTCTCCGGCGCCCGTGAGAATGGCCACGCGCACATCGTCGCGGTCGCCCAGCTCGTCGAAGGTCTCCTGGAAGTTCCAGTCCATGCTGAAGGCATTCACCGGGGGGTTATCCATCGTGACCACCGCGATGTAGTCACTGATCTCGACGCGTAGCTCGGCCATGTCGTCTCCCTCCTCGTCGTCCCCGACGGGCATCGATCGACGGCATTAAACACCCTGCAGGCAAGCGCCGTCGCCTCGCGAGCGGCGAGAGGAGCAGCTACCCTCGTGTGATGCAGGCGACCACGTCGATGGTCGCGTCGAGCGCCGGGGTGGCGGAACGGCAGACGCAGCGGACTTAAACTCCGCGGCCGCAAGGCGTGAGGGTTCGAGTCCCTCCCCCGGTACCAGGGCCAGCGTCCTACTGCTCCTCGCGAGGCTCTAACGGCTCTCGTCCCCCAGTGTGCCGGGTTCGTAGTAGCGGTGCCCTTCCACGGACGGCGGGCGGTGTGTCTGAGCGGGCGGCACGTGGCCGGCGTAGTCGTGGGCGTACTGATAACCGGCGCCGTAGCCGAGGTTGCGCATGAGGCCGGTAACCGCGTTCCTCAGATGGAGCGGCACGGGATCGTTGCGCGACCCTTCGACGTCAGCAAGCGCGCGCTGGTAGGCGGCGTACGCGGAGTTCGACTTCGGAGCGCGGGCCAGGTACACGGTCACCTCCGCGAGCGGAAGCGCCGCTTCCGGCATTCCGAGGAAGTGCACGGCCTGCTGCGCCGCAACCGCCAACTGCAACGCGGCGGGATCCGCAAGCCCGACGTCCTCGGAGGCCAGGATGACCACGCGCCGGACCACGAAGAGCGGGTCCTCGCCTGCCTCAAGCATGCGCGCGAGCCAGTACAGCGACGCGTCGACGTCCGAACCACGGACTGACTTGATGTAGGCCGAAATCGTGTCGTAATGCGCGTCGCCCGCGCGGTCGTAGTGCAGGGTGCGTTGCTGCGCCGCTGCTTCGACGGTCGCTGGCGTGATGACGCGTCGTCCGGCCGCATCCACCTCCGCCAGGCCGGCCGCAACCTCGATCACCGCCAGCGCCTTGCGCGCATCGCCGGCTACGAAGGCGGCGATGGCTGCGAGCGCGTCATCGTCGATCGACAAGCGCGCGTCACCCAGGCCGCGCTCGCGGTCGTCGAGGGCGCGCGCGACGATGCGAGCGATCTCCTCCGAGCCCAGCGCCTCGAGGCGCACGACCCGGCTGCGGGACAGCAGCGGTGCGACGACCGCGAACGATGGGTTCTCGGTCGTGGCGCCGATGAGGGTGACGGTCCCGTCCTCGACATGGGGGAGCAGCGCATCCTGCTGACCACGGTTGAAGCGGTGGATCTCGTCGATGAACAGGATGGTGCCGACACCATTTGCACGCAGGCGCTGTTCGGCGTCGGTCACCGCCTGGCGGACGTCGGCGACGCCCGACGAGACCGCAGACAGCCGTGTGAAGTGCCGCCGGGTGCGCCGCGCGATCACCGAGGCGAGCGTGGTCTTGCCGGACCCAGGAGGCCCCCACAGGATCAGCGATGGCACCTCGTCGCGCTCGATGAGCAACCGCAGCGGCCGGCCGGGCCCGAGCAGGCGTTCCTGTCCCACGAACTCATCCAGGTCGCGCGGACGCATCCGAGCGGCGAGGGGCGCATCCGCCCGTGGTTCCGTGAGCGGGTCAGGGAACAGGGATGGTTGCGCTGGCTGGCGACGTGGCGCGGGCACGAGCCGAGTGTAGGCGATCCCCGAACACAAGCGTGCCCCCGGTTTCTCGGGGGCACGTGCGGCGTGACTGCCTCGCAGGCTAGCTGGCGCCGCGTACCTCGTGGTCGGCGGGGAGGCGCGGGACTGGCTTCACTTCGGCGTGCTCGATGCCGTCGAGGCTGACGCCGGACATGATGGCCGCCATCTCATTGCCCTGGACGAAGTCCTGACGAAGGAAGATTTCGTCGTCGCCATCGCCCAGAGACCAGTACAGACGCTGTTCGGGATCGAAGTACCATTTCATGGCCGCGTACTATACCACCTGAGCGAATTCCTCGTGCGCTGCGACACGAACGGCAGCCGCGGCTCGGCCCGAATGACGGGAGGCCGGCTTGCTTGAGTACGCCGCGCTCGCGGTCCTGGGCGTGGTGGTGGGAGCATTCGGCACGCTCGTGGGCGCCGGTGGCGGGTTCCTGCTCGTCCCGGTGTTGCTGTTTCTCTACCCCGACCGCGACGCCGACACGATTACCGCCATGTCGCTACTCGTGGTGCTCGCGAACGCGGCCTCGGGTTCGGCCGCGTATGCCTGGCAACGGCGGGTCGATTTCCACAGCGGTGGTTGGTTCGCGCTGGCGACGCTGCCGGGTTCCGTAGCGGGCGCCCTCCTTGTCGGGTTTGTCCCGCGGCACGCGTTCGACATCGTGTTCGCGCTCGTCCTGGCGGGGGTGGGAGCCTTCCTGCTCACCCCTCGTCGAGGCGTGACCGCGGTGCGGGACCCGCTCACCGGACCGGGGGTCGTGCGCAGGATGATGCGCGACCGCGACGGCCACACGTACGTCTACGCCTACCGGCGCTGGCAGGGGTTGGCCATCAGCCTCGGCGTCGGCTTCGTCTCCAGCCTGCTCGGCATCGGCGGCGGCATCGTGCACGTCCCGGCGATGGCGATCGTGCTGCACTTCCCGGTGCACATCGCGGCGGCCACGAGCCACTTCGTGCTGGCAGTAACGGCCCTCGAGGCGACCGGGACGCACGTCCTTGCGGGTTCGCTCCGTGGCGAGCCGATGGCGCAGGCGCTTGCGATCGCACTCGGCGCCGTGGCCGGGGCACAGGTCGGCGCCCGGCTCTCAACGCGCGTGCACGGCCCGCTGATCATCCGCGCGCTCGGCGCGGCGCTCGTCCTCGTAGCGCTCCGTCTCGGTGCCGCGGCGATCTGGGCGTGAGGATGCAAAACGCCCTCGGACTTTCGTCCGAGGGCGCTCGGTCTGGCCGCTGGAGCGACCGGATACGCGGGGTGGTTACTTGTCGAGCCAGATATCGATGAGCTGCTCACCCCAGTCGTAGAAGTAGCTGCTCGTACCGACGGGACCGCCGCCGCCACGCCAGGCGCGCAGCCAGGGCTGCATCACCTCGTACGTGTATCCCGCGGCCTGCGGGATGCGGTACATCTGGTCCATCCAGACGCGGTTCCAGATCTTCATCTGGATGTCCTTGCGCTTGGCCGGGTCCAGTTCGGTGCGCTGCTGCTGCGCCCACTCGTCGATCTGCGGGTCGTTGATCTGGTGTCGGTTACCCGGCGACTTCGAGTAGAGCTGGTTGTAGAAGTAGTTGTCGGCGTCGAAGCCGGGGGCGCCCCAGCCGCTCGTCGTCGCCTCTTCGAGCTTCGCGGTCGTCCACGCGGAGTTGAACTCCGTGTACTCCACACGCTTGGCGTTCAGCGTGATGCCGGCCTTGCGCATCTGGTCCGTCAGGACCTGCGGGCGGTCGGCGTCGTACTGACCGTACGTGTAGTACGTCGCGTTGATCGTGAAGTCCTTGAGGCCAGCAGCGTCGAGGAGCTGCTTCGCCTGCGCCGGGTCGCCGGTCGCCTTCACCCACGGCCCTATCTCGCCGGCCTTGTAGCTCGGCATCTTGTTGAACAGGAAGGTGAACGGCTGGTCGGGCGCGGACACGCCGTAGCCCTCGAACACCAGCTGGATCGTGGTGTCGTGATCCTGCGAGAGCGAGATCGCCCGCCGCACACGCTCGTCCTTGAACTTCGGGTTCGAGACATTCATGCCGAAGCCGTAGCCGCCGGCCGTCGGGTTGACCATGAACACCTGCACGTTGGGGTTCGTGCCCACGATGTTCTTGACGTCGCTCAGCTTCCCGGCGAGCGCGTAGGCGTACTCCACCTGCCCGGCGCGGAAGGCCGCCGTGCGCGCCGTGCCGTCCGGCATGATCTTGTAGACCATGCCATCGAGGTGCAGCTTGCCCTGCCAGTAGTCCGGGTTCTTGACGAACGTGACCTGCTGCTGCGCCTTGGCTTCCTGCATGATCATCGGGCCGGTGCCGATGGCCTTCTTCTCGATCGAGCCGTCGTCGACGAGCTCCTTCGGGAAGACGACCTGATAGCGGCCGCCGAGGTTGTTGAGGTAGTCGGCCAGCGGCGACTTCAGCGTGATCTTGAAGGTGCTCGGGTCCGGCGCTTCGAACTTGTCGACGGCGCTGTGCAACGACTGCTGGACGCCCTCGGTCTTGTAGCGCTGGAAGGCGTACGCCGCGTCAGCGGCAACGAACGCGCGTCCGTTGAGCGGGGCGATGTTCTGCCACTTCACACCCGGGCGGATCTTGAAGGTGTACACCAGCCCGTCCGGGCTGCGCTCCCAGGACGAGGCCAGCTCGGGCTTCAGCTCGAGCTTCAGCGGGTCGTAGTGGATCCCGCTGACGAAGCCGATGAGGCGGTCGTAGACCGTGTTGGGGACGGTGATCGTCCCTCCCGCACCGGACTTGGTCGTGTCCATCGTGGAGACGTCCCAGCTGACTGCGACGTTGAGGGTGCCGCCGTCCTTCGGGTCCTTGACCGGCTCCGCGATGCCGAACGCGTACGGCAGATTCGGGTCCTTCGGCGTGACCTGCGCCGCATTCTGGTTCTTGTTCAGCGCGACGGCGGTGCCGGTGCCGTTCGGGGCGGCCGTGCCGGTCGCCGCGGGCGTCTTCTCGTCATCTCCGCCGCATCCGATGAGCGCCGCAGCAGCGACGCCACCGAGGGCGAGTGTGCCGCCTCGGAGTAACGTGCGACGGTCGAGCGCCGCCCGTATCCCGAAGCGCTCGGGTGTATCGGACATCCGTGGAACCTCCCTCTGGAACCCACTTTTCCCGGAGAAAATCGTCTCCGGGCGCCTCTGAATAACAGCCACAATATCACGAAGGCGCTTAGGGCAATACGAACGTTCAATCACGTTCGGCATCCCGAGGAAGTTATGCGGTATTGTGATTGTTTTCCGGCAACCGGCTCGTGACGTCGCCGGCCGCATACGGGCGAACCTCACCGTTACCTGCGCGCACCAGCAGCTCGCCATTGCTCGTGACGTCGAGGGCGTTCCCCTCGACGGTCCCTCCTTCGGGCAGCGCCAGACGGACGGGCTGGCCCAGCGTCACGAGCCGAGAACGCCAGGCCTCGACCAGCGCGCTCGGATCGCGTTCGAGCAGGATGCACCACGCTTCGAGCGCCACCGACAAGGCGGCGAGCGCTGTCTCCGGCTCCGGGGAACGCCCGCTCGCCGCTTCGAGGCTGGTGGCAAGCGCCCGCACGTCGGGCGGCAGCGCGGCCTCGCGCAGGTTGAGTCCGATGCCGAGGAAGACATCCAGGCGCGGTCCGTGGCGTGCTTCGGCCAGCACCCCCGCGAGCTTGCGGCCGGCGTGGAGCACATCGTTCGGCCACTTGAGCTCGGTCTCCAGCCTCGCCAGCTCGCGCGCCGTGTCAGCCACCGCGAGCGCACCGGCTGCCGCGAGCAGCGGCACGTGCTCCACTGCGACAGCGGGCACGAGGTGATAGGTCACATAGAGGCCCGCGCCGGGTTCCGAGATCCAGTTCCGCCCCTGGCGGCCCCGGCCCGCCGTCTGTTGGCCTCCGACATAGGCCACGCCGGCGGAGCGTTCGCCGTCGCGGTCCGCCCCCACTCGGGCATCGTCCATCGTCGAGGCGGTTCGCTCGGCGTAGCGCACTTCGCGGCCGATGCGGACGGACCGCACGAGTGAGGCATAGCGATCGTGGTCAAAGGGCAGGATGACGCACTCCTCGCGGCGGCGCGGAAATGAAGAGGCCCCGGCATCCGCCGGGGCCTCTTGAGAGTCACGTAGCCACGGGCCTAGCCCGAGTGCACCTCCGAAAGGATGCTTGGGACCAGGCCCATAACCGTATGACTGTCGTCAGACATGAGCATCACCTCCCTTCTCACTCTCGACGATAGCCTGTGGAGACCCGGCGCGTCAATCCGCTATCGAAGGTGATCAGTTTCCGGTCACCGCCGCCACGGCTGCGTCGACCGCCGCGACGATCGCGTCGACCTCATCGCCATTCACGATCAGCGGCGGCGCCAGCACGATCTGGTCGCCGACGAACCGCGTGATGACGCCGCCCTGCTCGCGCATGTGCGTGGCGACCCGCCGCCCAACACCGGCAGTGGGGTCGAAGGGGCGGGCGGTCTCGGCGTCCTCGACCAGCGAAAGGCCGGCAATCAGACCGAGCTGACGGATGTTCGTGACATGCGCGTGGCCCCCGAGCGCGTGGCGCAGACCGTCGCCGAGCCGATCACCCATCGCCTGGGCGTTCTCGACGAGCCGTTCCTCCTCGATGATGCGGAGATTCCGGAGACCGACGGCTGCCGCCGTCGGATGGGCGCTGTTCGTGTAGGCGTGCATGAAGCGGGCGTCGGACGGCAGCGACTTCAGCGCGTCGAGGATTTGACCGCTCACAATGAAGGCGCCCATAGGTACGTAGCCCGAAGTGATGGCCTTCGCGATCGAGAGGACGTCGGGCTGCACGCCCCAGCGTTCGAGGGCAAACCAACGCCCGGTCCGCCCGAAGCCGGTGATCACCTCATCGGCGATGAACAGCACCTCGTAGCGGTCGCAGATTTCGCGGATCTTCCGGAAGTAGTCCGCGGACGGCGTCCAGACCCCTCCGGCGCCTTTCACGGGTTCCGCGATGAACGCCGCGACGGTCTCAGGCCCCTCGCGCAGGATGGCTGCCTCGAGCCAGTGGGCGCACTCACCGTCCGTGTTGGGCGCGCAGTCGCACTCCAGGTTGTCCGGCTTCGAGGTATGGACGATCTCCGTGCTGAGGGGGCCGAAGTACTTCCAAAACACGGGCAGACCCGTCATCGCCGTGGTGGCGAGCGTCCCACCGTGATAGGCGCGTTCCCGAGCGATGAGCTTCACCTTTGAGGGTCGCCCGCGCAGGTTCCAGAAGAAGCGCGCCACCTTGAACGCGCCCTCGTTCGACTCGGAGCCGGAATTCGTGAAGAACACGCCCTCGAGGTTGTCGTAGACAAGATCAGCCACCTTCGCGGCGAGCTCGATCGCCGGGACGTTCGAGAAGCCCACGTAGTTATTCGAGAAGGCAAGCTTTCGCATCTGCCCCGCTGCCGCCTCGGCCAGCTCGCCACGCCCGTGGCCGACCGCGACATTCCAGAGTGACGCCAGCGCGTCGATGTAGCGACGTCCGCGAACGTCGGTCAGCCAGACCCCTTCACCGTGATCGAAGATCACCGGCGCTTCGTGGTCGGGAGCGTAGTACTGCGGGTGAAGGAGGTGCGCCAGGTCCTCGCGCACGAGCGCGTCGATGATGGGCTGTTCGAGTGGCATCGATTCTCCTTATGTCGCTTCGACGCGAAAGCGACGCGCGATCTCCTCGCGAGCGGCCACGCGGTCATCCCACGGCTCCGGGCCCTCAGCCCATTCGATCGTGGACTCGTGCCCCTTGCCCGCGATCAACACGAGGTCGCCGGGGACGGCGACCTCGAGCGCGCGCGCGATCGCGGCGCGGCGCGGGCGCACGCGTTCGAACCGTTCGCCTTCGGAGGCGCCGGCCGCGGTCATCGCCTGCGCGATCTCGTCGATGATGGCGTCGGGCGGCTCGGAACGCGGGTCTTCGTCGGTCAGTACCGTGAAGTCGGCGTGCACGGCAGCGACGCTGCCAAGACCGGAGCGGCGGTCGCGCGCCCGCTCACCGGCGCAACCGAACATGACGATCACGCGGCCGTCCACGAGCGGACGCAGCATCGTGAGCACCTTCTCCAGCGCCTCGGCGGTGTGCGCATAGTCGACCACTACCTCGAACGGCGCGCCCTCCACCCGCTCCATGCGGCCGGGCACGCCCGGACAGGCGGCGACGCCCGCGGCCGCGGCCATTGGATCGAGGCCAACGGCGGCGGCGACGGTGACAGCGGCGGCTGCGTTCGCCACGTTGAAGCGCCCGGGCAGCCTCACGCTCGCCTCGATCTCGTCGTCGCGATCTTCGCCAGTGGCGAGCGTGAAGGTCGCGCCGTCCGGCCAGAGCATGACGTCGGTAGCGAGCACGTCGGCGTCGCTGTCGAGGCCATACGTCACCTTTCGCACCTGCGTGGCGCGCGCAAAGAAGCGCCACTGGGGGTCATCGGCGTTGAGCACGGCGGTGCGACGAACGCGCTTCGATGTGGGCTCGTCGAGCATCGCGAACAGCCGAGCCTTTGCGGCGCGGTAGTCGTCCATCGTGCCGTGGAAGTCGAGGTGGTCGGTCGAAAGGTTCGTGAAGACCGCCACATCAAAGCGGCAGTCATCGAGGCGGTGGAGCGCCAGGCCGTGTGAGGTCGCCTCGACTACCGCGTGCGTACAGCCCGCCTCGACCATGCGAGCGAGCAGCGCCTGCACAAACGGCGACTCCTGGGTTGTAAGCCGTGTGGGGTTCGGGACGACCTCGCCCGCAACGCGGCATTCGATGGTGCTCAGCAGGCCGACCTTCGCGCCGCAGCGCTCGAGCGCGGCCACGGTCAGGAACGCGGTCGTCGACTTCCCGTCCGTCCCGGTAATGCCGATGACGGTGAGGCGTTCCCCCGGGAACCCCTCGTGCGCCGCGGCCATCGAGGAGAGCGCGCGGCGTGTGTCGGGGACGACCACGACGGGTACCCCGAGCGCAGCGAGATCCGAGGCGTGGCCCGCTTCCACGACCACCGCGACCGCGCCCGCCTCGACGGCCGCGGAAGCGAACGCATGCCCGTCCGATCGCTCGCCGCGGATGCAGACGAACACGTCACCTGGCTGCACTTCACGCGAGTCGAAGCGCACCGCTGCAACGGGTCCAAGGTCGGCCACGGCCAGCCGTGCCTCCTCGGGCAGTCCTTCTCGCCAGTCGCCGCGAGCGCTCATCGCGCCCATCGTAGCGCGTCCCCGCCTCTACGCCGCGACCTGACGCACGATGTAGGATGTACCCCACCACCGAGGGGTATCCGACGAGGGAGCAGCGCGAACGTGATCGATCTGACCGAGGAGATGCAGCAGGCCATCAATGACTCGCTGGCCGACGGACGCCCCGTCGTCTTCGCCAGCGTTTCGCCTGACGGCCAACCGCGGCTGGGCTTCGTCGGCTCGATCCACGTGCACAGCGCGGACCAGCTCTCGGTCTGGCTGCGTAAGGCCGACAGCACATCGGCCGAGAACATCCGCAACAACCCCCACCTGGCGTTCCTGTACCGCAACCCGGACAAGCGCCAGACATGGCAGTTCCAGGGTCGCGCGCGCATCGTGGACGACGCGGCAACGCGCCAGCGCGTCTTCGATGACGCCCCGGAGGTGGAGCGCAACTTCGACCAGGAGATGCAGGGTCACGCGGTCGTGATCGACCTCGACCGGGTGATCGAGCGTGGCCAGGTGATCATGGAGCGCTGAGCGAGCGGACGTAGGCCAGGGGGCCTGTAAGCCGAATTCTGTACCGCCCACGAGGGCGGCGACGGCCATCCATCTAGGACGACGGTTACCCGTCGCCTCCAGCAGCCTACCCGGGAGCAGGGCCGGACACCCTGCGCGCTCCCCTATTTGGCCTTGCTTCGGGTGGGGTTTGCCCGGCCGCCCTGTCACCAGGACGCCGGTGCGCTCTTACCGCACCATTTCACCCTTACCTCGCCGCCTGGGAGGCGGCGAGGCGGTTTGTTTCTGTTGCACTGTCCGTCGGCTCGCGCCGCCCGGCCGTTAGCCGGCACCCTGTCCGGTGAAGTTCGGACTTTCCTCCCGCGGCGGCCTCGCGACCTCCGCCGGCGGCCGTCCGGCCCCCTGGCAACGTCATTGTACCGCCGGAGGCGGCGAGGCTCAGGGCGCCTCGTACTCTCGGAGCCCGCGGACGCGTTGCCACACGCCGAGGACGAACGTGAGCGAGGCGGTGCCGCCGACGACCAGCGTCCCTGTCGCCCCGATGGCGGCGGAGAGCATGCCGACCCAGAGCGTGCCGACGTTGTTCGCGGTCTGCGCGGAGAGCGTCATGACGCTCAGCGCTCGTCCGCGCATCTCGTCGGGCGTGGTGAGCTGCGCCGTCGCCTGACGCATCGTCACGCTGATGGCATCCGTGCCGCCGAGGCCCGCGATGCAGAGCAGACCGACCGGTAGCCAGTGCACAAGGGCGAACGGGAACAGCAGCACCGCGTAGAGCAGGTGGCCGACGAGCACCATCATGCCGAGACGTCGCACGTGCCGCAGTCGCAGGACCGCGAAACTGCCGATGATGGCGCCAATCGAGTTCGCCGCCGTGAGCAGACCGACGGTCGCAGCGCCCCCGTGAAAGAGCTCGTCGGCGAGGACGGGGTACATCTGCCGGTAGAAGCTCACGATGGTGACCCCGGTGTCCATGAAGAACAGCGCGGGCAGCAGGGGATGTCCGCGCACGAAGCGCAACCCGTCCCAGGTGCGTCGCAGCATCGAGCCGCCCTCGGCCATCTGCGCTGGTACGCCCCGCACCCGCAGCATCAGCGGCAGCAGGACGCTGGGGACGGCGACGATGGCTGTCAGTACGAATGCAGCCCGCAGGTCCAGCGTCTGCACGGTAGCGGCGAAGCCGAGCGGCGCAACGACGATCGCGATCTGCTGCGTCATCCAGTTCGTCGTGACGGCGTCGCGCAGTTGTTCCTCGGGGACGGTCGCACTGATCAGCGCACTGCGGGCCGGGTTGCCGAAGACGGTGCTGACGGAGAGCACCGCCGTCGCGGCATAGACGTGCCACGGCTCGAGGGCGTCGAGGAGCACCAGCAGCGCCAGACCGGAGATGAAGAGCAAGGTCACGCCCTGCGTCCAGGCCATGAGCAGCCTTCGGTCGAGGCGGTCAGCGAGCGTGCCTCCGAACAGCAACGCGGGGATCTGCACGAACAACTGGATCAGACCGAGCACACCGAGCTGTGCGGCGGACCCGGTTTCCTCGTACAGCCAGACGCCGGTGACCACCAGGCGCAGTTCGGAAGTCAGAATAGCCGCGATGGTGGCCAGCCAGAGGATGCGGTACTGGGGAAAGCGAAGGGCGGCCCAAGTCCCGGGCCGCCTCGTCTGGTCGGTCGTCGCGCTGCCGCTGGCCGTCACCGCGGCATGATATGCAGATCCGGCGCTGGAAGCTCGACGACCCAGCGTCCGCGGGAGGCGACGCCGAGTACCTCGTAAGGACGCGAGGCCACCTCGACCTCGACCGACGGCCCTGCGGACTCCGGCTCGAGGTGCAGCGTATGCGTGTTCCCGAAGGCGAGGTCAGTGACCACGTGCGCGACGAAGCAGTTTTCGGGCAGCTCGCCCTCGGGGTCGTAGCGGCGCAGGTTGCAGCGCTCTGCCCGGATCGCGACGTCGACCTCGGGCCCAAGTCCGGCCGGCACCTCCGCCGTAAGTAGCAATCCGTTGACGACAACCCGTCCGTGGTCGAGGCAGCCGCCGAACAGGTTTCGCACGCCAGTCAGCTCCGCCACGCGACGGACACGGGGGTGGCGGAAGACTTCCTCGCGCGGGGCGTACTGCAGCACTTTGCCGTCATCGATGACCGCGATGCGGTCAGCGAGCAGGTGCGCCTCGCGCAGGTCGTGGGTAACGAAGACCACCGGGACGTCGAGCTCACGGTGCAGCCGCAATAGCTCGGCGCGCAGGTCGCCTCGCAACGTCTCGTCGAGCGCCGAGAATGGCTCGTCGAGGAGCAGGACATCCACGGGTCGGGCCAGCGCGCGAGCCAGCGCGACGCGCTGCTGCTGACCGCCGGACAACTGCCGCGGCAGTCGATCCTCGAGACCTGCCAGGCTGAGGAGGCCGACCAGTTCCGCAATCCGGGCGCGGCGGGCGGTCGCTGAGGTTCGGGTAAGGCCGTAACCGATGTTCTCGGCCGCAGTGAGGTGGGGAAACAGAGCCAGCTGCTGCACGACGTAGCCGACGTTGCGCCGCTGCGGCGGCAGGTTGACGCCGCGCGTGGCGTCGAAAACCACGCGGCCGGCGACCTCGATACGTCCGGAGTCCGGGCGCAGCAGCCCGGCGATCGCCGCCAGCGAGACGCTCTTGCCCGAACCCGAGTGGCCGAAGAGCACCACCGTCTCGTGCCCTGCCTCGAAGGCGACGTCGAGAGCAAAGTCACCGAGGCGCTTCTGGATATCGACCGCGATCACCCGTCACACCTCGAAGAGGCGATCGCCCCGCAAGACGAGGCGCAGCACGACGAGGAGCACGAAGGCGACCGCGAGCAAGATGACGGCGAGCGCCATCGCGCCCGCGAGTCCCTGGCTAGACTCAAATGCGCTGATGATCGCGAGCGGCATCGTCTGCGTCCGGCCCTCGAAG
This sequence comes from Dehalococcoidia bacterium, assembly GCA_019694855.1. Lineage (GTDB taxonomy): Bacteria > Chloroflexota > Dehalococcoidia > UBA2979 > UBA2979 > JAIBBD01. The sequence goes on along the minus strand of JAIBBD010000026.1, from coordinate 14,715 downwards.
TTGCCGGCGAAAATGATCGTCGCGCCGAGCTCGCTCAGGGCACGTACCCAGCAGAGGACGGCGCCGCCCACGAGCGCGGGACGCGAGAGCCGCAACGTGATACGCCAGAACGTCCGCAGTGGCGACACACCCAGCGTGGCGGACACTTGCTCGTACGTCGGGTCGACCGCCTGGAAGCCCGCCTTCAGGCTACGCACGAGGAAGGGCGCGGAGACGAACAGCTGCGCCAGGACGACGGCCGAGGTTGTGAAGGCGAGCTCGATGCCGAGGCGATCGAGCACTGACCCGAACACGCCGCGCCGCCCGAAAGCGACGAGCAGCGCCACGCCCGCGACCGTCGGCGGCAGCACCATGGGCAGGTCCACCAGCGTGTCCACCAGCTGCTTTCCGGGGAACTGCGTCCTCGCCAGGAGGTAGGCGAGGGGAATGCCTAGCAGGAGCGCGATAGCGAGCGTCAAGGTGCTCGTCACCAGCGAGAGCCGGAGGGCGGTTTGCACCGATGCGTCCGTCAGCCGGCCGGCGACCCCTTCATCGCGCACCGCGCGGTACACGAGCGCAGCCAGCGGGACGAGGACGAAGGCGCCGAAGAGCAACGCCGGCAGCGCAAAGAGAGTGGCCAGCGAGGGACTCGTGCGCCCCTCGCTGGCCACCGGACGGTCCGCCAGAGAGGTCATACCTCAGAGTGCTCTTCGCCCGACGCTCGGCGCAAGGGGCGCCTGACGGGCATCGGAGCCGCGGAGCAGACGAGGATTGCGGCGATGTCACGGGGCGGCATTGAAGCCCCCTGCCTTCAGTAAGGACTGACCTTCAGGCCCGCGCACGAACGCGACGAACGCAGCCGCGGCCACGGCGTTCTTCGATGTCCTGAGCACGGCGATCGGATAGGACGCGATCACATTCACGCCTTCAGGGATAGCGATGGTACTGACCTTCTCTTTCGAGACCAGCGCGTCGGTTGTGTAGACGATGCCGGCATCGCCCTCGCCGAGTTCGATCTTGGTGAGCACGGCGCGCACGTTCGCCTCGTTCGAGACGAGGTTCCTGAGCGCCGCGTCCTTGAATGCCGCGCCGTAGGCAGGGTCAGCCGCGAGCCTGTCAATGATCTGGCGCGCGTAATTGCCGATCGGCACGTCCTGGGCGGCGAGCACGAGCTTGATGCCAGACTTCGCAAGGTCCTTCGGCGTCGTGAGGCCGGCGCGGTTAGCGGCGGGAACGACGACCACGGGCAGGTTGCGCGCGAAGACCTCGGCAGTGCCGTCTACGAGCCTGTCGTCCACCAGGCGCTGCATCTGCGGCTGATCGGCGCTGGCGAACACGTCGGCCGGCGCCGCCTGCTCGATCTGTGTGGCCAGCGCGCTCGAGGAGGCGAAATTGAACTCGACCGTTACACCCGGGTTGGCGTTCGTGAAGGCCTCGCCAATCGCTTTGAACGACTCGGTCAACGAGGAAGCCGCGAAAACTGTGACTTTGCCCTGGAGCCGGGTGGCGCCTGTCGAGCTGGTCGCCGGTATCCCGTTAGCCGACGTGGCGCCGCGGTCGGAACCACCGCAGGCGACGCCGACACTGACCAGGGAGGCGACCACCATGGTCAGGAGCACCGCTGGCCACCACCTTCGGCTGCCGTTCATACGCATCCCATTCCGCTCTGACTGCGATTCCGCTGGCCCTACACGCGGTGGCGATACTCACGAAGCCATTCGAGCGTGCTGCGCGCGGCGCTCGTCCGGGATTCCGTCACGAGGTAGGCGAAGCTCTCGGGGCCGAGCTCGGCCGCCCGCGCCTCGAGGTCGGCGAGGTAGCGATGGCAGGTGGCGATCTGCGCGTCGACGAGGGCGCGTACGGCGGCTTCGCCGCGCTGACGGGCGAAATACACCTTGAGCAAGAAGTCGAGGCGCACCTGGCGGAGTCGCTCGACCGGAGTCCGCATCCAGACATCGAGCAGACGCTCGCCGCGCTTCGACAGTGAGTACACCGTGCGCGGCGGGCGCAGGCCTTCGCGTGCCTCGGTGCCTTCGATCAGCCCTCGGCCGGCGAGATCCTTCAGCGCGGCATACAAACTCGGCTGTTCGAGGTGCACGACGCCGGCGAGGTCGCTGCCCGCGGTGAACGAGCGCTGCAATTCGTAGCCATGCGCGGCTTGGCCTCGCAGCAGACCGAGGATGGCGTACTGGACGGCCGAGAGCGGCTCGTCGCGGACGAGCGGGGCCGGCGCACGGCGGGCGGTCACTATTCCCAACCGCACGCGGTCGGCGTTGTGCACGGGCTACTCATTGATCGCATCTGTTGTCCCGATTACTCAAAGCCTGAGTATCATGGGCGAGAGTATCGTTGCCCGCCATCCCGGTGCAATGGCTACCATGTCCTGCCCTCGTGCCAGGGTCGTCACGCCGGTGCGCGAATGAAGGAGCGAACGATGCAGTACGTGGATGCCGCCACGCGGCTGCGGCCCGCGGCCACCGAGGCCCTCGACGCCTACACCTCCCTCGTGGCGGCCAACCGCGAGCAGGTCGAACGCCTGCGCGATACGCCGGAACCGGAAGGCGATTTCTGGGCACGCCGGGCTCCGCGGTTCCGTCCGGGCGTCCTCGATGTCGAGGAGCTTCCGGGGTTGCTCGAGCTCGCTCAGCCAGAGGACGTGTGGCTCGACGTCGGGGCGGGGGGCGGCCGCTTTGCCGTCCCGTTGAGCCGGCATGTGAAACGAGTAATCGCCATCGAGCCGTCGCCGGCGATGCGCGGCATGCTCGCCGATAGCATCGCGGCCGCCGAGCGCGACAACCTCGAGGTCGTCGACCTGCGGTGGCCACCCGAGCCGGGTATCGAGTCGCCGAGCGGCGACGTGGCCCTCGTGGCGAACGTGCTCTACGACTGCCTGGTGCTCGGGGAGTTCATCGCGGCCCTCGAAGCCCACGTATCGAGGCGGTGCGTGGTGATCGCGTCCGACCGCGCCCCGAGCACGCCCGACCCGGCGGTGTGGGAAGCGCTCTACGGCGAACCGCTCTGCGCGCTGCCGGGGCTCCCCGAGTTCGTGGCAGTCCTGGGCGCGATGAAACGCCGCTACGAGGTGCGAGCCTTTGGGATGTCGAGCCCGCCCCCACTGATGACGCCGGAGGACGCACTCGCCGACTCGCGTTGGCGCTACTGGGTCGAGCCAGGATCGGCGGGCGACGAGCGCCTCGGTCAGTTGCTCGTCGAGCGGTACGGGCAGCCCGATGGCCGCGTACAGCTGCCGCCGAGGCGAAACTACTCGGCGGTGATTTCCTGGGAACCTGCGCCTTTCGAGGCCACTCGATAACGATCAGCCGGCGAAGTCGACGCGCACGTCGTCGTCGGTCACGATCACAGCTGTCGCGACCTCGCGCAGGAGATCCTGGCGCTGCTGAAATTCAAGGTCGTCCCATTCCCGAGCAAGGCGCGCGCGGGCACGCGCAAGCGTGGCCTCCCGCCGCCGACCATCGACGCCGGCCGTGCGCCGCTCGACGAGTGACTCCGCTCGTTCCTCGGCCGCGAGGTCCTCGAGCGCCAATGTCGAGGCCTCGGCCCGCAGGCGCTCCATCGTCCATTCACCGCGTGCATGCCGCTCGAGCAAGGCATCGAGCTGTCGCCGGATGCCGTCACGCCGTCCCCGCAGGCGGGTCAGTTCCTCGTCGAGGGCGGCGGGTTCTTCCGTCGCCGCGACCCCGGAGGGCGGGCCCTGCCGCAGGCGCTCACGCACGATCCCTTCGAGTTCGGGGGCGCGACGCGTGTGGTAGGCGCACCGACTCTGGTTCGTGCGTGACTCACACTGGTAATAGGTGTAGACGGCCGGCTTGTCCTCGGGACGACGTGCGGCACGGACTCGGCGCACGCCAATCAGCGAGTTCCCGCAGTAGCCGCAACGGGCCAGGCCGCTGAGCAGGTACTGACTCCGAGCCTGGGGCCCGCCGCTCGTGCGCCGCTGCGCGAGGCGCTGCTGCGCAGCGTAGAATCGCCCGCGCGTGACGAGGGCGTCGTGCTCAGTCGCCACAACGACACCCAGCCTGCGGTAGGTCCCCGTGTACACCGGATTCTTCAGTACCCCGCGCACGCTGACCATGCTCCAGGTGCCGCCCCGCCGGGTGGGAATCCCCGCCTCGTTCAGGCGGCGGGCGATGACCCTCACGCCCTCCCCCTCCTCGAGGTAGCGGCGAAAGATCTCGCGCACCACGTCGCCTTCGACTGGATCGATGTGGAGGTGGCGGTCAACGACCCGGTAGCCGTACGGCGCCCGACCGAGCACCTCCCCGCGCAACGCCCGGCGACGCATGCCCTCACGCACCTGGTCGCGGCGGCGTTCGCGAGGGTCACGTGCGAGCCACGTCGAGAGCAGCGCCTGGTCGGGATCCCTGCCGTCGGCAATGCGCAGCGGTAGTGCCAGCGCCTGGAGCTGCAGGTAGCGGCGCGCCTGCTCGCGGGCGGTCGGGCCGAGTACCTCCAGCGACGCCACGACGATAGCGGAGAAGCCGCGGCGCGTGCCGCCTTGCTCCCGCAGCATACGGCGAAACTGCGGCGCGTTCGCCGCGCCAGGGTCTTCCTGGTAGACCTGCGCCGCCTCCAACCCGTGGCGGTCACAAAAGTCCAGGAACAGCCGCTGCTGGTCGGCCAGCGGCGTCGACGGAGTCGCACGCAGATAACAGACCGCCTGCATCGCAAGCGACCTTCCTCCCGCCGCAGGGCAGTATACGCGCCACGCCCGCCGGCCTTCTGGTGTTACGATCGAGGGGTCCCGGAGGAACCAGTGCAATTCAACGTATCCACCCTGCTCCAAGAGCCGGTCGGGAGCACCCGTCTCGCTGAGGTCGAGGACGAGCCGGTCGCCGTGCCCGCGGCGGGATACGCCTCGACTGTCAGCGGCCGCGCGCGCCTCATGCGCACGCAGCGCGGCGTGCTCGTCCATGCCGATCTCACCACCCACCCGGCGCTGGAGTGTGCCCGCTGCCTCACCTCGTTCCAGGGCGAGATCCGGCTCCTGATCGATGAGGAGTTCGTACCGCTGCGCGACCCGGTGACAGGAGAGGCGATCGAGGCCGACCCGGACGAGTTTCGCATCGACGGCCGGAACCACCTCGACCTCAGCGAGGCGGTGAGGCAATATGAGCAGGCTGCGTTGCCGATCCAGCCCGTCTGTCGCGAGGATTGCGCGGGGCTGTGTCCCGTCTGCGGACAGAATCTGAACGAACGACGCTGCGATTGTGAACAGCCCGAGCCGGAAGGCGCCTGGGCAGGACTGGCTGCTCTGGCGGAGCGGCTGCGAACGGAGGAACACGATGGCAGTCCCGAAGCGTAGGACTCCGCCCGCGAAGCAAGGCCAGCGCCGCAGTCACCACCATGTCGTCGCCGCGCAGATTGCCCGCTGCCCGCAGTGCCGGTCCCCGCGTGTGAACCACCGCATTTGCCCGGTGTGTGGCAGCTATAAGGGCCGCCAGGTGCTGGGTTCGAGCGACTCGCGCTAGCGCTCGTCGCGCACTCCTCTGGACTGAGCCGAGCCGGTACACTCCCCCGGACGCCACTCTTCTCTTCACGGAACGACGGGGGTCTTCGCATGTCCAGCGTCTCCATCCCTTCTCTTCCACGTTCTGGTTCTACGGCATGGCTGTTTCCAGGGCAGGGCGCGCAGGCCGTCGGGATGGGCCGCGACCTGTACGCTGACGTCCCGGCCGCCCGGGCTGTGTTCGACGCCGCAGACGAGGCGCTCGGCTTCCCGTTGTCGACGTTGTGTTTCGAAGGCCCCGAGGACGAGCTCACGCGGACGATCAATACGCAGCCCGCGCTCGTCACACACGCCATCGCGGCGCTGGTGGCGGCCATCGACTGTGGCACATTGCACGAGGGGCCCGCGTATCTCGCGGGGCATTCGCTCGGTGAGTACGCCGCATTGATCGCCGCAGGCGCGGTGAGCTTCGAGGACGGCATCCGCCTCGTCCGGGAGCGTGGGCGGCTCATGCAGGAAGCGTGCGACGCGCAAGCCGGAACGATGGCAGCCATCCTAGGCCTCGAACGAGATCAGGTCGCTTCCATCTGCGGCGAGCACGGCGCATCGCTGTGCAACGAGAACGCACCGGGGAACATCTCGATCGGCGGCACGCTGGAAGCGGTGCGCGCGGCTTCCGAGGCAGCAACGTCGGCGGGAGCGAGCCGCGTCGTCCCCCTCAATGTGGCGGGGGCCTTCCACACGCCGCTCATGCAGAGCGCCGCCGACGGCATGCGGATTGTGCTCGGCTCAACCACCTTCGCCGATCCGCAGACGCCGGTCGTATCGAACGTGAACGCAAAGCCGCTCACCCTCGGCAGCCAGCTTGCGAACGAGCTGACCGAGCAGATCACCGCGCCGGTCCTCTGGGTCGATGGCGTCCGAGCGATGCTCGCGGCAGGCTGCACCAGCTTCGTGGAGTTCGGCCCGGGCCGCGTGCTTACGGGCGCCCTCAAGCGCACCGAGCGCTCTGCGGCAGTCCGCAACATCGGGACGACGGCCGAGGCGCGCGGCGAGGCCGGCGAATAGGTGCGGTCGACGGACCTCCAAGGACGCAGCGCTCTCGTTACCGGGGGTTCGCGGGGCATCGGTCGCGCCATCGCGCTGGAGCTCGCGAGCCTGGGAGCAAGCGTCGCGATTTCGTACCGGTCACGCCCGGACCTCGCCGATCAGGTGGTCGCCGAGATCGCCGCCCTCGGGGCCAAGTCCTGCGCCATGGAAGCAGATGCACGAGACGCCGGGGCCGTCGAGCGCCTGATCGACAGCGTGCGCGAACAATTCGGCGGGCTGGACATCCTTGTCAACAACGCTGGGATGACCGACGACACCCTCATCCTCCGCATGAGCGAGGACTCATGGGACGCCGTCATCGATACGAACCTGAAGGGGACATTCCTGGCCACCAAGCTCGCGCTGCGGCACATGACCCGGGCGCGCTGGGGACGCGTGATCAACATCACATCGATCGTCGGCGAGATGGGGAACGCCGGCCAGGCGAACTACGCCGCGGCCAAGGCCGGGATCATTGGCTTCACCCGCTCGGCGGCGCGCGAAGTTGCCTCGCGAGGGGTGACGGTGAATGCCGTCGCTCCGGGATTCGTGCTCACCGACATGACCGCTTCACTCACCGACGAGCAGAAGCAGGCGATCCTCGGTATCGTGCCGATGGGCCGCTACGCGGAGCCCGAGGAGATCGCGCCGCTCGTCGCGTTCCTCGCGAGTGACGCCGCAGGCTACATCACCGGGCAGACGTTCAACGTCGACGGTGGTGTGGTCATGCACTGAGGGACGCCGGCGCGTGACCTCGACACACGGATCGCGTCGACGCTCGCGGATCGTCGCCTTTCAGACGCTGTTCGAAGCTGACACCGCGGGCCGCGATCCACGAGAGACGATGCAGCGCCACCTCCGCGAAGCGCACCTGAGCGAGGAGGCGGCAGAGTTTACCGCGCACCTCGTCGAGGGTGTGGAGCGGCATCGAGCGGCGATTGACGACGTCATCCGGGAGCGTGCGCCTGCGTTCCCGCTGTCCGAGATGCCGCCGGTCGACCGCAACATCCTTCGTCTTGCAATCTACGAAGTGCTCTTTGATAATCAGCCGGCTCCGCTCCGGACCGCGATCAACGAGGCGGTCGAGCTGGCCAAGGGGTACGGCTCGGAGTCGTCCGGGCGTTTCGTAAACGGGGTCCTCGGGGCGGTTGCGCTCGCAGCGTCGTCTGGCGACGATACCGACACACAGGACGAAGCGTGACGTCGCCGGCGAGGCGAGGAAAGGAACACTCGGTGACCACGGTATTCGAGCGCGTGCGCGCGATGGTCGTAGAGCAGCTCGGCGTCGACGAAGTGCAGGTGACGCCCAACGCCTCGTTCGTGGACGACCTGAACGCCGACTCCCTCGACCTGGTCGAGTTGATCATGTCCATCGAGGAGGAGTTCTCGAAGGACGGCCCGGCCATCGAGATCTCGGACGAGGACGCTGAGAAGATCCAGACCGTCCAGGACGCGGTCGACTTCATCCACGACGCCGGCGTCGAGGACGAGTAGTCCCTCTTCCGACCTCTTCCCATCACGCGCCCCGGCATCCGTAAGGCGGGCCGGGGCGTATCATTTCCAGCATGGAGTTATTTGGCGTCGGCTGGATGGAGGCCGGGCTGATCCTCGTGATCACCCTCCTTGTCGTCGGGCCCGAACGCTTCCCCCACATCGCCCGCGAGGGTGGCAAGTACTACCGCATGGCACGCCGCTACGCCGACGAGGTGATGAAGGACGTCCGCGGAGCGATGGAGGAGCTGGAGTCCGAGGTCAAGACGCAGACCGAGGACCTGCGCGAGATCCGTGATATCGGGCGCAACTTCTCCACGTCCGGCGGAGATACCCTGCGTGAGATCCGCGAGATCGGCACCCGCACGCGAGAAGCCGCGGGGCCGGCTGGCGGTGCCCCCGGAACCACCGAGGAGACGGCGTCGTCTCCAGCTCGGAACGAATAGGCCGTGGCCACCCAGATCGACGAACCGACGGAGCTGATCCCGCCCCCGCGCGCGGGCGGCGAGATGACTCTCCTCGAGCACCTCCTCGAGCTCCGTTCTCGCGTGATGTGGAGCGCAATCGCCGTGGCGGCGGGGATGATGCTGTTCTTCATCCCCGCCATCGGATTCAAGCTCATTGACTTCCTCCTGGAACCAGGGCGTCAGGCGCTGCCGGGCTTCCGACCGCAGTTCATCGAGCCGATGGAGAACATCGTCACCTACTTCCGGGTGGCGCTGCTCGGCGGCGTCGCCGTCGGGATGCCGATGATCGTGTATCAGGTGATGGCGTTCGTGACGCCGGCCCTTACGCCGTCCGAGAAGCGCTGGCTGTTCCCCATTGTGATTGGCGCCTCGCTCGCGTTCCTCGGTGGGATGGCGTTCGGCTACTGGGTCATCCTGCCGGTCACACTGAAGTTCCTGTTCACGTTTGGCGACTACGCCGAGCCCAACATCCGGATCGGCTACTACATCAACTTCGTGACGAGGATGCTCGGCATCATGGGCCTCGTCTTCGAGACGCCGCTATTAGTGATGGGCCTCGCGAAAGTCGGCCTCGTCGGCGCAGGCCGCCTGCTCAAGCTGTGGCGATTCGCCATCGTGGGAGCGTTCGTCGTCTCAGCGGTGGTGACGCCGACGATCGACCCGGTGACGCAGTCACTCGTAGCGGGGCCGATCATCGTCCTCTACTTCCTCGGCATCTTCCTCGCCTGGCTGGCACGGCGGAATTGATCATCGGCCTACCCTTTGAAGCGGTTCCGTCCGTGATGCTACGATGTCGGCGATGACCTCCGAGACCGTCCCCGCTGTCGAGCCGGCGTTTGCCGATCTCTACGAGGAGATCGCTGACTGCCCTCGCTGCACGCTGGCGCGCACGCGTTCGCGCACTGTCCCTGGGGTCGGTCCGTCGCTCGCCGAGGTCATGCTGATCGGCGAGGCGCCCGGGGCGCGCGAGGACGAGCAGGGCCTGCCGTTCGTGGGGCCGGCCGGCCGCTTCCTCGACGACCTCCTCGCGGCCGCCGGCCTTTCGAGGAATGACGTTTACATCTGCAACGTCGTGAAATGCCGGCCTCCCGGCAACCGCGACCCCGAGCCCGAGGAGATCGCCGCCTGCCGGCCGTTCCTCGACCGGCAAATCGAGGTCGTGAATCCCCGGGTGATCGTCACGCTCGGGCGATTCTCGATGGCGCGCTGGTTCCCCGGGCTCGCCATCAGTCGCATCCACGGACGACCGCGCGAAGTCGACGGTCGCCTCGTGGTCCCGATGTATCACCCAGCGGCGGCGCTCCATCGAGGCGACCTGCGGGCAGTCATCGAAGCCGACTTTGCGCAGCTGCCGAACTTGCTCGGCCGGCCAGCCGCGCGCCCCGCACCGGCCCCCCTCGCCGCTGGGCCGGTCGCCGCCACGGCCGACACGGATCAGGGGCGGCTGCTGTGACCGCACTGCGGGTGATCCCGCTGGGTGGCCTCGGCGAGATCGGCCGGAACATGATGCTCTACGAGTACGGCGAGGACATGATCGCCGTCGACGTCGGTCTGATGTTCCCTGAGGAAGAAATGCTCGGCGTCGACCTCGTGATCCCCGAGATCACTTATGTCATGGACGATCCGTCGAAGCTGAAGGCGGTCTTCCTGACGCACGGCCACGAGGATCACATCGGCGCGCTGCCCTTCCTGCTCAAGGAAGTGAACGTCCCGGTCTTCTGCACCCGGCTCACGCGCGGACTGGTCGAGGTGAAGCTGCGGGAACACAAACTGCACCAGACGGCGCAGGTCAACGTGGTCGAAGTGGGCCAGACGGTCAATGTCGGCGCGTTTGGCGTCGAGTTCTTCTCCGTCTCGCACTCGATCCCTGATGCAGCCGGGCTCATCGTGCATACGCCTCTCGGGCCGGTCGTCCATACCGGCGACTTCAAGATCGACCACACGCCAGTGATGGATCAGCACACCGACCTGCAGCGGCTCGCCGAAATCGGCCGCGAAGGCGCGCTCCTCCTCGCGATGGACTCGACCTACGTCGAGATCGAGGGGTACACGCCGTCGGAGCAGACGGTCGCCGAGTCACTCGACCGCGCGATCGCGGACGCTCCCGACCGCGTGATCGTGACGACGTTCGCCTCGCTGATCTCGCGGATTCAGATGGTCATCGATGCCGCCGAGAAGCACGGACGACGGGTGTTCGTCACCGGACGCTCGATGGTGAACAACGTGCAGATGGCGCGTGACCTCGGGTACCTCCGCGTGCCGGCTGGCATCATGATGAACGCCCGCGAGATGACGGAGCATCCGACGGCCAAGACCGTCATCATCTGCACGGGCTCGCAGGGTGAACCAACCTCCGCCCTCACCCGCATGGCGAATGGCACCCACCAGAACGTCACGATCCAACGTGACGACACCGTCATCCTTTCCTCGAATCCCGTGCCCGGCAACGAAATGCTGGTCTATCGCAACATCGACAACCTCTATCGAGCGGGCGCGCATGTGATCTACAACCGCTTGGCTCCCGTGCACGTGCGCGGACATGCCTCCCAGGAGGAACTGAAGATCATCCACCGCATCGTGCGGCCCCGACACTTCATCGGCATCCACGGCGAGTACCGGCACCTGGTGCTCCATCGCCAGCTTGCGATCTCACTCGGCATGTCCGAGGAAGATGCAATCACCATGACCAACGGCGATGTCCTCGAGATCGACGAGGATGGCGCCCGCATCGTCGACCAGGTGTCCGCCGAGTACGTGTACGTCGATGGCCTCGGTGTGGGCGATGTCGACCACATCGTGCTGCGGGACCGACAACACCTCGCGAGCGACGGCATGGTCGTCGTCGTCGTCGCGCTGAACCGGCAGCTCGGCGAGCTGTTGCGACCGCCCGAGGTGATGTCGCACGGCTTTGTGGGGCCCGAGGAGGAGCCGGAGATCATCGAAGGCGTGCAGAGCGTCGTGATGAACGTGCTCGGCGGCGAGCGTCAGCACGTCGACTGGACGGGCATCCGTGAGACACTGAAGGACGACGTGGCGACCTACCTGCACCAGCAGACGCATCGGCGTCCACTGGTGCTTCCCATCACCGTGGAGGTGTAGCCCGATACATCGAGCCGGCTGCGCGGCGGGCCCAGCCGGACGAGGAGACCAGAGCCATGGCTCGTGCGAAAGCCCGCCGCTCGCGCGCTGTTGCGCGCGGGGCGCCCCAGTTCCCCGACCTCTTCACCGTTGGTGGCCGCCTGCTCCGTCCGGAGGTGGTCGGTACGGTCTTGGTGGTCATGGCCGCCGCCGTGATCCCCTTCCTTTTCCCATTCGCCGGCGTCCTCAGCGAAGGCCGCGACGGCCTGATTCGCGCCCTCGGCGTGCATGTGTTCACGCTGACGCTGGTCGTCGCTGCGATCGGCACGATGCTCGCGCTGCAATACACGATCTGGCTGCGGCGGCACGTACGGCACCTCGTCGGCGCCTCGATGCTGCTCGTGTTCTCGGCCGGTGTGCTCGGGCTGTGGAAACCGGCGACGTCCGTCGGTGGAGTGTCACTCGCACTCCATTCGGCGGGAGGCGACTTCGGCCGCTTCCTGGTCGGCGAGCCGGTTGCACTCCTCGTCTGGATCGCGCTCCTGCCCGTCGGGTTCACGCTCGTATGGCCACGGACCGCGCGAATGATCGCGTTGAATACGCCCCCGGTCTCAGCGGCGATCGCCCATGCGACCGTCAGGGGCCTCGACCGGCTTGGACTACACCGGGCCGCCGGGCGCGGACTGCGCTCCGGCGGGCGCGCGCTGGCCGCGCAGGTGTCGGGTCAGCGGGCGCCGCGTGGCGGCGCCTCATACGAACGGACTATCGAAGAGCTAGCCGGACCGGCCGCACCTACGCTGTCGGCCCCCGAGGAGGAAGCCCCGCGGCCGCGGCGCCGGACACCGAAGACGCCGGTGCAAATCGCGATGGACATGGACCGCCCGCCGGCCGCCTGGCGGCACTCCGCGGATGGCTGGCAACTGCCCGCCATCGACACGCTGGTCGCGAGCGTCGAGGCGCAGGACTCGACCGATGAGAACGAGCGCCGGGCACGCCTGATCGTCGATACGCTCGCCTCGTTCGGCGTCGACGCGCGCGTCACCCAGATTAACGAGGGACCCACGATCACGCAGTTTGGCGTCGAGCCTGGATGGGACATCCGTACACGCGCGGTCGTCGAGCGCGATCCGGACGGACGTACCCTGCTCAATGAGAACGGGCAGCCACGCACGCGCGAGATCGAGGTCTCTCGCACGCGCATTCGGGTAAACCGGATCACCGCCCTGCAGAACGACCTGGCGCTCGCCCTCGCGACGCCCGCGTTGCGCATCGAGGCGCCCGTGCCAGGGAAGCCCATCGTGGGCATCGAGGTCCCCAACGCGAGCGCACGAGTGGTCACGCTGCGCAGCGTCATGGAGTCCGCCGCGTTCCAAGGCTCCCTGTCGAAGATGGCGCTCCCCGTTGCCCTCGGATCCGGGGTATCCGGTGAACCGGCCGTCGCCGACCTCGCGGCGATGCCTCACGTGCTGATCGCCGGAGCCACCGGTGCGGGCAAGTCCGTGTGCTTGAACGCCATCATCACCTGCCTGCTCATGAACCATTCGCCGGAACAGCTGCGGCTGATCATGGTCGACCCGAAGCGTGTCGAACTGACCACCTTTGAGTCCATCCCTCACCTCGCGTTCTCGAACATCGTGGTTGACATGGACAAGGTCGTGGGCACCCTCCAGGCGGTCATCCACGAAATGGAGTCGCGCTACCGGCGGTTCGCGCAGGCCGGCGTGCGCAACATCAAGCGGTACAACGAGGTCGTCGAGGGGAAGGGACTGCCCTACTGGGTGGTGATCATCGACGAGCTGGCCGACCTGATGATGGCGGCTCCCTACCAGGTCGAGCAGCAGCTCGTCCGGTTGGCGCAGCTGGCGCGCGCGACGGGCATTCACCTCGTCGTGGCGACGCAGCGGCCCTCGGTCGACGTGATCACGGGGCTCATCAAAGCGAACTTCCCGACACGCATCGCGTTCGCGATGTCCTCGCAGGTCGACTCGAGGACCGTCCTCGATCAGGGCGGCGCCGAGAAGCTGCTCGGCAAGGGCGACATGTTGTACGTGCCGACCGATGCGCAGAAGCCGATCCGGCTGCAGGGCGTCTACGTCTCAGACTCCGAGATCGAATCCGTGGTCAAGTTCTGGAGCGATGGCCGCTTCGACAAGGCGGTGCCCGCGAAACACGACGACCTGCTCCGGGAAGCGGAACTCGAGCTGGCCGAGCTGGAGCAGCCGTCGGACGATGGCGACCCGTTGCTCGCGAAGGCGATCGAGCTGGCCGGCGAGCACCAGCGTATCTCGACCTCGATGCTGCAGCGGCGTCTCCGTATCGGGTATCCGCGCGCGGCTCGCCTGATCGACGACCTCGAAGAACGCGGGGTCGTCGGCCCACCGGATGGCCCGAGCGGATCGCGCGAAGTCCTGCGCTCGTCAGAGACAGCTGGCGCGGAGGTGCTCGATGGCACCGCCACACCGGTCGCCCTGCGCTCCTACGGGGATGACGCCTGAGATTCGGTGCCAGCGGGCACATCCGCGAGCCCTCGTCCGAACGCTTGCGAAACCTCGCGATTGAGCCCACGCCGGGTGAGGCACCGCGCGCGAGATGCCGACCATCGAACTTGCCGCGTCCTCGCATACTGGATTCAACAAGGAAGGTTGCCGCGGACCGGAGGGCTCGACCCTTGGACAACGTGGATCGATCTTATCGCTCGGACCGTCACGGCTAACCAGCCGTTGACGCTCAAAGAGCCCGTGAGGCCCCGCCCCAGCGGGGCCTCATGTTCGACAGCGGCTCCGTTGCAGGGCAGTCGAACGCGCGCGGCTGGACGGCAACTCCCGTGCTCCTCGGCGCTCAGGGGTGGCGTCGTCCCGAGGCGGAGCCGTCGTCGCGGCTCCTCACGAGAGTCGCGAACGTTCGGGCCAGGTCGATTTCGTTAGCGTCGCGGTCGGCGGGTGCCTCGTCCGTTGCGCATTCGCCCGCCGCTGCGGGTCGGCACCGCCGACGGGCTTGACGAGGCCGGGACTGAGTCGCCGATGAAGCGACCGAGCGCGTCGGGCGTGTCACCCACCAGTTCACGACGCAGTTCCACCACCTGATCGCGGAGCAGCGCCGCGCGCTCAAATTCGAGGTTGCGGGCCGCGGCTTTCATCTGCGACT
>JAIBBD010000098.1 GCA_019694855.1 Dehalococcoidia bacterium | reverse complement strand
AAGGTGTAGATGGCGATGATGGCGGAGGTGATGGTCTGGCCTCGGACGTAGCCTCCGACGACGCGGGTCATGGACTGGAGCAGCCGCTGGGCGTCGGCCTCCTTGCCGGCGGGGACGAACTGGTAGACCCAGCGGGCGAGGCGCGGGGCGTCGATGAGCAGGTAGATGGTCATGACGGCGACGGTGAAGGCGCCGAAGAGGAAGAAGAGGACCTGCTGGGTGTAGTCGATGGCGCGGCCGGAGAGGACCTCGGTCCAGTTGATCTCTCTCGCGCGTTGTTCGAGGTCGACTTCGACGCCGAAGTCGGCGAGGCGGCTCTGGACTTCCTCGGCCCAGCCGGGGAGCTGATCGCGGATCGTCTGAAACTCGCTGACGAGTCCGGGGACCATCATGGCGAAGAGGCCGACGATGGCGGCGAAGACGGCGAAGGCGACGAGGAGGACGGCGACGCCTCGATTGACGCCGCGTGCGACGAGCCATTCGACGTAGGGGAGCAGGGCGCCCATGAAGATGAGGGCGGTGACGACGAGGATGACGACGGGCCAGAGGCGGCGCAGGACGATGATGCCGGCGATGGCCAGCAGGATGAAGAAGATGCCGCGGGCGGTGAGTTCGATCCTCACGGAGGGTGGTGTGCCGCCTCTCCTCGCCGCCCGCCCGGCGGGGCATCCGCCGCGTTGGGGCGGCGGTTGATTCGGGCAGGATAGCAGACTCCCAAGGAGGAGGACGGGGAGTCCTCCCAAGTCTCCCGTGCTCGCTCGGACGGGCGCACGCGATGGATACGCGAGATGCCGGGCGCGGGCGAAAGGGAGGCGGGAGCGGGCGCGTGGCCGAGCTCGGCGACCAGCTTCCGGCCGGTGGGCGGCGGGTCTGGGGGCGGCGGTGTCGTCAGCGCCGGGGGACCGACGACGCCTCGTCAGTCCCCCAAGGAGGCGCCCAACTGGCAGCGCTGGGCAAGGGGATGCGTTCGACGAGGGCGTGGACTTCGGCGGTGAGGCGGTGGACTTCCTCCGTGAGACGGGTGTTTTCCAGGAGCAGTTGAAGCTGTTGTTGCGTGAGCTGTTCGCGGTGGCGTGAGTCGGCCTCGGAGAAGGCTTTGTCGCGGGCGGCCTGCCGCGTCTGCGCGAGGAGAATGAGCGGCGCGGCGTAGGCGGCCTGCAGGGAGAAGGCTAGGTTGAGGAGGATGAAGGGGTAGGGGTCGAAGTGGAGAAGCGCCCAGCCGTTGGCGGCGATCCAGAGGGCGACGAGGGCGGTCTGCGCGGCCAGGTAGCGCGGCGTGCCGAAGAAGCGAGCGATGGCCTCGGCGAAGGCGCCGAAGCCGCCGGAACCGAAGGCGCCGGCGTGCTCGGCGTGGGCTTTGACGTGGTGCTCGCTGACCATCGCGCGACCTCCTCGAGGCCCGGGTGTGGCTCGGGGTCTGTGCCCCCGGACGATGCGTCAGTTCGCGGGCGGCGGGGCGGGGGTCTCCGCGGGCGGGGTGGCATCGCCAGAGGACGGGTGATCGTCGGTGTCGGGCTTTGCGCCGGCTTCGTGGCGGAACTCGCGGATGCCGCGACCGAGCGCGCCGCCGAGGTCGGCGACGCGGGAGGCGCCGAAGACGAGCGCGAGGATGACGAGGATGATCAGGAGTTCTTCCCAGCCGATGTCGCCGATCATTGGCGTGACCCCGATCCGTCGATGCGCGGTTTCGTCAGGGCGATCTTATTACTCAATCTCCACTTCATCATGTAGTGGGCGCTGATCCATACAACATCCGCACGCGCCGAAGATGGACGGGCTCAGTCGAAGCGGATGACGAGGCGGCCGCGGGTGCCGCCGGCCTGGAAACGGCGGTGGGCCTCGGCGGCCTGTTCGACCGGGTAGGTGGCGGCGACGCGGAGGGTGAGCTGGCCGTCCTCGACTTGCTGGCGCAGGCGATCGAGGAGGTCGGGGCGGTGGTCGTAGGAGCCGACCCACGTGCGGTGGAACGTGATGCCACGCTCCTCGTTGCCGCGCCAGCCACGGACGGAGGCGAAGCCGCCGCCGTCGCGGACGGCCCCGATGGCGAGCTCCTGCTGCACCGCGCCATCGGCGAGGCCGTCGACACCCTCAGGAGCGACTGCGCGGATGCGAGCGGCGATGTCGTCGCCGCGGGGGACGACGACGTCGGCGCCGAGCGAGCGGACGAGGGCCTCGTCGGCCGGTGAGGCGTCGGCGATGACGCGGAGGCCGTCGGCCTTCGCGAGCTGGACGACGTAGCCGCCGTAACAGCCGGCGGCGCCGGTGACGGCGATGGTCTGTCCGGGCTGGAGCGCGAGCTGGTCGAGGGACTGGCGGGCGGTGAGCCCGTTCATCGGGAGGGTGGAGGCCTCGGCGGCGGTGGCCCCTTTCGGTGCACGGACGACGGAATCGGCGGTGAGAACGATGCTCTCGCGGTACGCACCGTGGCTACCGCTGGGAAGGACCATGGCCATGACGAGGTCGCCGACGGCGAGGCTGGTGTCCGTGTCGGGGCCGACTTCGTCGATGACGCCGGCGGCGTCCATGCCGGGGATGTAGGGCGGTGGGTCCCGGCGCATGGCCTCGGCGCGCAGGCCGCCTCGAAGGCCGGTGTCGGTGGGATTGATGGTCGCGGCCTGGACGCGGAGGCGGACTTCGCCCGGGCCGGCGTGGACCTCCGGGAGGTCGACGATCTGGAGGACCTCGGGGCCGCCGAACTCCATCAGTCCTACGCCGCGCATGGTGGTCTCCCTTTCGTCTCGCGTGGTGTCCGCGCGTGATTATGCCGCGCCGCGTGGTCCGGCGCGTGCTCGGATGTTCGCGGGTTTGAGCCCGGCCGCGGGCATACAATAAATCGCATCTCCTCGGGGTGCGGCTTGCCTCCCGTGCCCGTTACGGACAAAGGGCAGCATGCGCAGGGTCGTCCTGCTGGTGGTCTTGCTGGGGCTCGGCGTCACCCTCATCGGCAACGCTCGGTTCGACTCGGGGTCGTCCGCGGGGGCGTCGGAGGAACGCACGGCTTCGTCGACGGCGTCACAGGCAGCGACGGTGGACCGGGCGACGCTGGACAGCGTGCTGGCGGGGCTCGCGCGGGCGCCCTCGAGCGTGATCGCGGCGAACGATGCGATTGGCGCTGACCGCTGGCAGGTGGCGGGGTTCACGGGGTACGGCGTGCGCGTCGCGATCGTGGACACGGGGTTCGACGGCTACCAGTCACAGCTCGGTGTGACGTTGCCGGGGACGGTGCACGCACGATCGTTCCGGGCGGACGGGCGGCTGGAGTCGGGGAGCGAGCACGGGACGCTGGCGGCGCGGATCGTGCACAGCATCGCGCCTCGCGCGGACCTCTATCTCGCGAACTTCTCGACAGTGGAGGAGTTCTCGAACCTGGTCGCGTACCTGCAGGCGGAGCAGGTGCAGGTGGTGTCGTTCTCGCTGGGGTTCGTGCACAACGGACCCGGGGACGGGACCGGGCCGGTCGACGACATCATCGGGCGGTCGGTGGCCTCGGGGCAGCTGTGGACCGTGGCGGCGGGGAACTGGGCGCAGCAGCACTGGTCGGGGACGTTTACGGACCGGGACGGGAATGGGATCAACGACTTCGCGCCGGGAGTCGAGGATAACGGCCGGGCGTACCAGGCGGGCGACCTGATCACGGTGTCGCTGCGGTGGGACGACTCTTGGGGGTTCGCGTGCACCGACTACGACCTGGAGCTGTTCGGGCCGGACGGGGCGCTGGCCGCGGCGTCGCGGGGGAGCCAGGCGTGCCTCGGGAATCCGGTGGAGAGCGTGCAGGTGCTGGCGACGAAGACCGGCCGGTACCGAGTGCGGATCGTGCAGGTGGGGTCGTCGGGGCGGACGCCCCGGCTGGACCTGTTGATGCTCGGGGCGCCGGACCGGAGCCAGCCGCTTGACTACTTCGTGACGGCGGGGTCGCTGGCGGAGCCCGCGGACCATGCGGGAGTCGTGACGGTGGGTGCGGAGAACCCGTTCGACAACGCGCTGGTGGCGAACTTCTCCTCGGTCGGGCCGACGCAAGACGGGCGGCCGAAGCCTGACCTCGTGGCGCCGACGGGCCGCGCGACGGGCGGCGAGGTGACGTTCTCGGGGACCTCGGCGGCGACGCCGCACGTGGCGGGGGCGGCGGCCCTGCTGTTCGAGGCGTTGCCGGGGGCGGGCGCGGCACAGGTGGCGCAGGAGCTGCGCACGCGGGGCGGCGCCGCGCCAGCGGGCGGCACCGGTTCGACGGCGCGGTCGTTGCAGCTCGGGGGGCTCGAGGGGGTCGGGCCGGTGCTGCCTCCGGGCGACGGACTGGCGAGCCTCGTGGGGCCGACCCCGGAGGGGCCCGGTGTGGCGACGCTGCAGTACCGGGGGCCGGACCAGTTCCCGGCACGGTTCTCGCATCTGTTGCTGGGCGGGCGATCGCCGTCGGCGTTCTACCGCGCGAACGCGGCGGGGCGCTTCGAGGCGTTCATTGTGGGCGCACCCCGGGTGGCGGATACGTTCGAGGTGTTCCGTGACGGGGACATCGTGCTGGCGGTGTACCGCTAGGCTTCGCCACGCCCTTAAACAGGACTTACGATGACCGTCGCGCGCTCGTGATGTTGCCGGCGTGCCGGAGGATGGGGCATGGCGGCGGAGACGGAGGCGGGGTCCCGGCTCGCTGTTGGGCGAGCGCCGACACCTCGAGCGGCCGCGCGGAGCGGTGTGGGGCTCGGGCTGCGAACGTACCTCACCGGGTCGGGGGTATGGCCGCTGGCGGTGGCGCTTTCGGTGGTGGCGGTGCTGCTGCCGGTCGCGCTCACCGAGTTCGCGGTGGCGGACGACGCCGCAATGCTGTGGATGGCGGTCAGCGGGGAGTCGACGGCGCAATTCGGCGACAGCGTCATCGCGCAAAACGCGGTCGGAGGTCGACCGCTCGCGGGGTTGCTGGTGCAGGTGGTGTTCCACGTCGCCGGGACGATTGACCACCTGCGATACGTACGGGCTCTGAGCGTGGCGAGCGTCGCGCTGTTCGCGCTGCTGCTGCACTGGAATCTGATGCGAGCCGGCCTGGACCGTGTCGTGGCTGTGCTGATCGCGGTGCTGGTGTGCTCGATGCCGGGGTTTCTGGTGTTTGCGTCGTGGGGCGTGCTGATCGCCGCTCCGCTGGCGGCGATCGCGGCGGGCGTGGCCTCGATGGTGACCGTGCGTGGGGTCGACCGGGGGATCGGGCTGCGGTCATGGGAGTATCCGACGGCGGCAGGCCTGGTGCTGGCCGGCACTTGGCTGTACCAGCCACCGGCGATGTTCTACTGGGTGTTCCTGGCGATCGCGATCGTGGGCGCCCTCGATGACCCGGTGCGGGCGTGGCGGCTGGCGTGGACACACCTCCTGGTCGGGGCGGTGGGGCTGGCGGTCTCGTTCGCGAGCGTGAAAGCGTTCGTGTGGTACTTCGGGTCGGACACGCCGGGGGCAACACGCAGCGGGTTGAGCCATGACGTGCCGGGACGGCTCCGGTGGTTCGGCGAGGAGCCTCTCTACCACGCGCTGAACTTGTTCGACCTGACGCCGACGCAGTGGGAGGCCGCGATCGTCGTCGCGGTCGCCGCCGCCGGGATGCTGCTCTGGCTGTTCACGAGCGTGCGCCGGCCCTGGCTGTACGCGGGAATCGCGATCGCGCTGGTGCCGCTGAGCCATCTCCCCAACCTCGTGGTGACCGATCCGTGGTCGCCGCTGCGCACGCAGACGGCGCTGGCCGGCCTGCTGGCGCTCTACCTGGGCCTGGGGGCGATTGGGCTGTGGCTGGTCGCCGACCGGGCAATCGGGCTACGGCTCAACGAGGACGAGCGACGGCTGTGGCGGATCCTGCCTCGAGGGGTGGCGGTGGCAGTTGTGGCGGTGAGCTGCGTCGTGGGGACCTCGAACGTGTCGAACCTGAACGCGCGGCCTCTCAACACCGAGCTGCGGATGCTGCGCGGGCAGGTACGGGG
>JAIBBD010000025.1 GCA_019694855.1 Dehalococcoidia bacterium | reverse complement strand
GACGGGGTGGCGACGTTGATGCGCATCCACGGCTCGCGGATCTCCCCAATCTCGTTGGGCACGGGCAGATCCGCCGGACTGTCGATCACGATCTCGCGGCCATCGGTACGGGTGACCTCGTACTCGACGGAGGGAGCGGTGGCGACGAGGTCGAGGCCGAACTCGCGCTCCAGGCGCTCCTGGATGATCTCCATATGCAGGAGGCCGAGGAACCCACAGCGGAAGCCGAAGCCGAGCGCGGCGGACGACTCGGGCTCCCACTGCAGCGAGGCGTCGTTGAGGCTCAGCCGCTCGAGGGCATCGCGCAGCTCGGGGTACTGGTTCGGGTCGGACGGGTAGATGCCGGCGAACACCATCGCTTTCGCGGGACGATAACCGGGCAGCGGCTCCTCGGCGCCGTGGCGCTCGTAGGTGATGGTGTCGCCGACACGGCTGTCGTGGACGCTCTTGAGCCCGGTGGCGACGTAGCCCACCTGGCCGGGACCGAGCGAGGAGACGACCTCCATGGCCGGCCGGAAGCAACCGACCTCGATCGGTTCGAAGCGGGTGTTTTGCTGCATGAGTCGGAGGCCGCGGCCCGCCTCGATGGTGCCTTCGACCACACGGACGTAGACGATGACGCCCTTGTAGGCGTCGTACTTGGAGTCGAAGACGAGGGCGCGCAGGGGCGCGTCGGGGTCGCCCGCCGGGGGTGGGACACGCTCGACCACGGCCTCGAGGATGTCCTGGATGCCGACGCCGCTCTTGGCGGAGGCGAAGATCACGTCGTCCGGCGTGAAGCCGATGACGTCGATCACCTCCTGCGCAACACGCTCCGGCTCGGCGGCGGGGAGATCGATCTTGTTCACGACGGGGACGAGCGTCAGGTCGAGGTCGAGCGCCTGGTAGACGTTGGCGAGCGTTTGCGCCTGGATCCCCTTCGTCGCATCGACGACGAGGACGGCGCCCTCGCAGGCGGCCAGCGCGCGTGACACCTCGTAGCCAAAGTCGACATGACCGGGCGTGTCGATCAGGTTCAGCTCGTAGCGCTGCCCGTCCTTCGCCAGGTAGGGCATGCGCACGGCCTGCGCCTTGATGGTGATGCCCTTCTCCCGCTCGAGGTCCATCGAGTCGAGGAGCTGTTCCTGCATGTCACGGGCGTCGACGGCGCCGGTGAACTCGAGCATGCGGTCGGCAAGCGTCGACTTGCCGTGGTCGATGTGGGCGATGATGGAGAAGTTGCGGATGCGAGAATCAGGCACAGCACCATCGTACGGGTGCACGCCGCTGGGCGCTTGGGACAGACGGAAATCGCGCCCCTGCGGGCGCGATTTCGTGTGATTACGGCTGACCGTCCGCTAGACGCGGTGGCAGGCGACCCAGTGCTCGGGGACCACCTCGCGCCACTCGGGAACACGCTCGCGGCACTCCTCGATGGCGATCGGGCAGCGGGTGTTGAACACGCAGCCGGGGGGCGGGCGGAGGGGCGACGGCACGTCGCCGGTGAGAATGATGCGCTCGCGGGTGCGCTCGAGCTCAGGGTCGGTAATCGGGATGGCGGAGAGCAGCGCCTTCGTGTACGGGTGGAGCGGGTTCTCATAGAGCTCGGTGGAGTTTGCGAGCTCCATGACCTTGCCGAGGTACATGACCGCCACGCGGTCGGAGATGTGGCGTACGACGGCGAGGTCATGTGCGATGAACAGGTACGTGAGGTTGAACTCCGTCTGGAGGTCTTCCATCAGGTTGACGATCTGGGCCTGGATGGAGACGTCGAGGGCGGAGACTGGCTCGTCTGCGACGATGAAGTCAGGCTCGACCGCGAGCGCGCGGGCAATACCGATACGCTGGCGCTGGCCGCCGGAGAACTCGTGCGGGAAGCGCTTGGCGAAGTACGGGTTCAGCCCGACCGCATTCATGATGTAGGAGATGCGGTCGCGGCGCTCGCCGCCCTTGTGCAGGCCGTGGATGGCCATCGGCTCGGCGATGATGCTCTGCACGTTCATGCGTGGGTTCAGCGATGAGTAGGGGTCCTGGAAGATCATCTGCATGCGACGGCGGAAGGAGCGGAGCGCCTTCGGCTTGAGGGTGGTGAGCTCGGTGCCGTCGAAGTTCACCGAGCCGCCGGAGGGCTTGTAGAGCTGGAGCACGGCCCGGCCGGTCGTGGACTTGCCGCAGCCGGACTCGCCAACGAGGCCGAGCGTCTCACCCTTGCGGACGAAGAAGCTCACGTCGTCGACGGCCTTGACCTCGGCCACCTTGCGCTGGACCAGGACGCCAGCGGTGACGGGGAAGTACATCTTGAGGTTGTTGACGTCGATCAGGCCCCTGCGCTGGGTATTCGCGCCGTCGGTCGCCTGGGAGGTCGTGGACTCGGTCGTGGTCATGGCCGTTTCTCCCTGCGTCCGTTAGGCCTGCGTGGCGAGCTGGGCGCCGGCGACTTCCTCGCGGATCACCGTGCGTCCATCCACCTGCGGGTTGACCCAGCAAGCAGCCCAGTGCTTGGCCGCCTTCAGTTCGAGGGGTGGCGCCTCAGACTTGCACTTCTCGATGCGCCAGTCGCAACGCGGCTCGAACGGGCACCCCGGAATGGGGTCGATCAGCAGCGGCGGCTGACCCTCGATCGCGTAGAGCCGCTTGTGCTCGGTGGCGTCGAGGCGGGGCACGGAGGCCATCAGGCCGACGGTGTAGGGGTGGCGAGGGTCTTTGAAGATGTCGAGCGTCGCGCCCGACTCGACGATCTTGCCGGCGTACATGACGTTGACGCGGTCCGCGTAGCGGGACACAACGCCGAGGTTGTGGGTGATGATGACAACGGCCGTGCCGAGCTCGTTGGAGAGGCGTGCCATCACCTCGAGGACCTGCGCCTGGATGGTCACATCGAGGGCGGTCGTGGGCTCGTCGGCGATGAGGAGCTTCGGGTTGCAGGCCAGCGCCATCGCGATCATGACGCGCTGGCGCATCCCGCCCGAGAACTGGTGCGGGAAGTCGTGAATGCGGTTGCCCGCCTCCGGGATACCGACGAGCTCGAGGAGCTCGGTCACACGGGCATCGGACTGAGCGCGGTCGAGGCCGAGGTGAAGCTGGAGGGCTTCGCCGATCTGGGCGCCGATCGTGAGGACGGGGTTGAGGGAGGTCATCGGCTCCTGGAAGACCATGCCGATGCGGTTGCCGCGAATGTGGCGGATCTCGTCGTCACTGGCCTTGAGGAGGTCCTGGCCCTCGAAGAGGATCTCGCCCTCGACGATGCGGCCCGGCGGCCGAGGAATGAGCCGGAGGATGGACATCGCGGTGACGGACTTGCCGGACCCGGACTCCCCGACGAGACCGAGGGTCTCGCCTTCCTCGAGTTCCCAGCTGACGCCGTCTACAGCTCGGACGACACCTTCTTCCGTGTAGAAGTAGGTGCGGAGATTTCTAACCTCAAGCAGCTTTGCCATTCGCCCCCCCTGGCCTGCCGACGGGGAGAGTTCCAGGGGTCCTCGTCCCGGTGGTGGGGAAGAGGAGACTCGAACTCCTACGCCTTGCGGCACATGATCCTAAGTCATGCTCGTCTGCCAGTTCCGACACTTCCCCCCGGCGGACGCCCCTTGCGAGAACCAACGCTACTTGGTGACGAGAGATGTGGTGGTGAGCCCCCAGGGACTCGAACCCTGAACCGGCTGATTAAGAGTCAGCTGCTCTGCCAGTTGAGCTAGAGGCCCACGCTCTCAGGATACCAGCATCTCGCCTCGTCGCCATGTTTCGCGCCGGAATCCCGGTTCGTGGGGCGCGACGTTATCAGGCGGCAGATCAGGTGTCAACGAACGTGGGAGGCCCTGAAGCAGCGCTTCACAAGCTGCGTAATCGCGTGCGTCGTTGACCGCGGAACGAGGACGGCGCTACGCTCGACACCGGTCGACATACGGCCTTCGGGGCGGTTAGCTCAGTTGGTTAGAGCGCTGCGTTGACATCGCAGAGGTCACTGGTTCGAATCCAGTATCGCCCACCATCCGCACTCACTTCCGCACCCTCGAACCCTCAAGCGACGACGCCGTTCGCGCCGCGTCGCCGCCACCGATACGCACTGCTAGGATGATGGCAGGCCGCGCCCCAGGGCGCGTCACACGAACGGCGATGAGGACGCGCTTCGCCTCGAACCCCGCCTGAGAGAGAGCCCGGGCCGCGGCTGGAAGCCCGGGCAGGCGAGCGGCGACGACACCACCTCGGAGTCCGCGGGCGAACTCGCGGCGGCTGGCCTCGTTAACGGCCACGATAAGCCTCGCCGCGCGACGCGCCGGCGGGGGAATCGGGGTGGAACCACGTGAGGCACGCCTCCCGTCCCTGAGGGATGGGCTGCGTGCCTTTCTTATTGGCCCGCGTACACCTCGCGAGAGGTACGCGGCGGAGGAGCGGACGATGAGCGACGAGACAGCATTCCACCAGCTGCCCGCGGAGGAGCGGCTGTTCCGGCAACGGCACTCCGCAGCGCACGTGCTCGCGGAGGCCGTACTGGAGATGTTCCCGGAGGCGAAGTACGCCATCGGGCCGCCGATCGAGAACGGCTTCTACTACGACTTCGATCTGCCACGGCCGCTGACGCCGGACGACCTCGAGACGCTCGAGGCGCGCATGCGGGTCTCGGTCGAGCGGGACCTGCCGATCGTGGGGCAGCAGATCCCGAAGGAGGAAGCCCGGCGGATCTTCGCGGAGCAGCCGTACAAGCTCGAGCTGATCGCGGACATCGAGGACCCCACCGTGGGGTATTTCCGGCACGGGGAGTTCCAGGACCTCTGCCGCGGCGGGCACACGGAACGCACGGGGCAGCTCGGTGCGTTCAAGCTCACGCACGTGGCCGGCGCCTACTGGCGCGGCGACGAGCACCGGCCGATGTTGCAGCGCATCTATGGCGCGCTGTTCCCGACACAGGAGGAGCTGGACGCGTACCTCACCGCCCGCGAGGAGGCGGAGCGGCGCGACCACCGGCGGCTGGGTCCGGAGCTGGACCTGTACCACCTCGACCCGATTTCGCCGGGATCCCCGTTCTTCCACCCGAAGGGGGCGGTGCTCTACCAGACACTGGTCGACTACATCCGGTCGCTGTACCCGAAATACGGCTACCAGGAGGTGATCACGCCTCAGATGTTCGACACCGAGATCTTCAAGACCTCGGGGCACTACGACCTGTTCCCGGACATGTTCAAGATGCGCGACGACGAGGTTGAGTCCGGCCTCAAGCCGATGAACTGCCCCGGGCACTGCATGCTGTATCGCTACGGCCTGCACTCCTATCGGGAACTGCCGATCCGGTACGCGGAATTCACCCGGCTGCATCGGAACGAGCGATCCGGGGTGCTGCACGGGCTCACGCGTGTCCGGTCCTTCTCGCAGGACGACGCGCATATCTACTGCACGCTGGAGCAGCAGCCCGAGGAGATCGCGCATTTCTTCGACATGGTGCGAGAGGTCTACGGTGACCTCGGCCTGCTCGACGTGGAGGTGAAGATCGCCACGCGCGGCGAGTACTTCATCGGCGAGATCGAGAACTGGAACCGCGCGGAGCAGCAACTGCAGGAGGCGGTGGCGGCCGCCGGTTGGAGCTACACCATCGCGCCGGGCGAGGCGGCGTTCTACGCGCCGAAGGTGGAGTTCCACTTCCGAGACGCCCTCGGACGGTCGTGGCAGCTCGGGACGATCCAGATCGACCAGGCAATGCCGACGCGGTTCGGGCTGCGCTACATCGGCGCCGACGGCGCGGAGCACGTGCCGGTGATGATCCACCGCGCCGTCCTCGGGTCGCTTGAGCGATTCCTCGGCGTCTACATCGAGCATGTCGAGGGCCGCTTCCCGCTGTGGCTGGCGCCGACGCAGGCCGTGGTGATCCCGATCGCCGACCGCCACCTCGACTACGCCGAGGAAGTACGCAGCGCCCTCGCGGCGAAGGGGCTGCGCGCGCAGGTCGACTCCGGGCCCGACCGCATGGGGGCGAAGATCCGCCAGGCGCAGCTGCAGAAGGTGCCCTACATGCTCGTGGTCGGGGACCGCGAGGCGGAAGCGCGCGCTGTCGGCGTGCGGACGCGCAGCGGCGGCGACCTCGGGGCGATGCCGTTAGAGGAGCTGGTCGAGCGGCTGGCCGGGGAGCGCGACTCGCGCGCCTCGGAATGAGGTGAGAGCCAGCTACGGGAAGCGCAACTCGATGCTGTCGAGGGCGACGACCTGGCCGTCCCGCGGGCTGGTGAAGTAGACGATGATGCGGCCCGGTGAGCCGGATGGCTGGCCGGGCGGCAGCGCGACCGTGGTCTGCCAGGTGCCGGGCTTGCCAACGTCGGGGGCGGTGTACGTCAGGGACTGCTGGAGCAGCGTCGCGTTGTTCTGGTCACGGAGCGCCACGACGACGTTGTTTTCGAAGGAGCCGCCGGCGTAGCCGCTGACCGGGACGCTGCCGGTCGGCGTGATGCCGCTATTGGGGAATTGGATGCACACGAAGGGGCCGGTCACCGTCTGGCCCCAGGGGTATCCCGCCGCGCAGGAGGTCGCGTAGCCGGCGGGCGCGCCGGACGTCGCCGTGCTCGTTGGTGACGGTGTCGAGGTCGCGAAGGGGGTGCCGGTTGCGGTGGCCGAGGCGGTTCCCGTCGCGGTGACGGTCGAGCTGGGAGCCGGCGTCGAGCTCACGGTCGCTGTTGCTGTGGGTGTAGACGACTCGTCGCCGCCGCAGGCCACCAGCGCGAGGGTGAGCACGAGGAACGCGAGGACGGCGGCGGGCATCGTTCGACGGGTCATAGCGACCAGCATGCCAGAGCGGGTCAACCGGCGGACGATGGCGTACGGTTGCCGCACTGGCGCGGACGTGCGAGGCTACGGCCACTCTCTCAACCGTGGCATGTGGAGGCGACCAGCGTTGTTCAAACGCGTGCTCATCGCGAATCGCGGCGAGATCGCGCTGCGTGTGCAGCGTACCTGCCGCGAGCTCGGCATCGAGACCGTGGCCGTCTACTCCGAGCCCGATCGCAACGCGCTGCATGTGCGTCTCGCCGACCACGCAGTGTGCATTGGCCCTGGCCCCTCGACCGAGTCCTACCTGGTGATCGACAAGATCATCGAGGCGGCGCGCGCGACGGGCGCGGACGCGATCCACCCGGGCTACGGCTTCCTGTCGGAGAACCCACGCTTTGTCGACGCCTGCGAGGCGTCCGGGATCACCTTCATCGGGCCACCGGCCTCGGCCATGCGCGCCCTCGGTGACAAGGTCTCGGCGCGCAAGCTGATGGAGACGGCAGGCGTCCCCGTGGTGCCCGGCGCGAACGACATCAGCGCTGACGACTTCGAGACGGCTCGCCGTGAGGCCGAGCGCATCGGCTTCCCGCTGCTGGTGAAGGCCGCCGCAGGCGGCGGTGGGCGCGGCATCCGTGTGGTCGAGCGCATCGAGGACCTCGAGGGCGCGATGCGAGCCTCGGGGGCCGAGGCCGCGTCCTCCTTCGGGGACGCGACGATCTTCCTCGAGCGCTTCGTAACCGAGGCGCGGCACATCGAAGTGCAAATGATGGCCGACCAGCACGGCAACGTCCGTGCCTACGGCGAGCGTGAGTGCTCCGTGCAGCGGCGTCACCAAAAGCTCGTCGAGGAGGCGCCGTCAGTGGCGGTGTCGCCGGAGCTACGGAAGCGGCTGTGCGACGCGGCGGTGGCGGCAGCGAAGAGCTGTGGCTACCAGAACGCTGGCACGGTCGAGTTCCTGCTCGACAAGAGCGGTGAGTTCTACTTCCTCGAAGTCAACGCGCGGCTGCAGGTGGAGCACCCGGTCACGGAGCTCGTCTACAGCGTGGACCTCGTGAAACAGCAGCTCGAAGTGGCGTCCGGCGAGGCGCTGCCGCCGCTCGAAGGGCCGCTGGAGCCAAAGGGCTGGGCGATCGAGTGCCGCATCAACGGTGAGAACCCGTACCTGAACTTCATGCCGAGCCTGGGGCTCGTCGAGCGCGTCGAGGTCCCGCTGGGGCCTGGTACGCGCTTCGACTCAATGCTCTTCGACGGGCTCGATGTACCGGTCTTCTACGACTCGATGCTCGGCAAGCTGATCGTCTGGGCGGAGGACCGCGAGCTTGCGATCAAGCGGATGCGGCGCGCGCTGCACGACCTGCTGATCGCGGGCGTAGACACGAATGTGCCATTCCACCTGGCGCTCCTCGATAACGAGGACTTTCAGGCGGGGCGCATCCACACGAACTGGCTCGAGAACTCGTTCACCATGCCGGCCCTGCCGGAGGACGACCCTCGAGGAATGACCGCGCTCATCGCGGCGGCGCTCGCCTCCGGGATGGTCGCGAGTGCGGCTCCGGCGTCGGCGGGAGCGCCGGCGAGCAGCCGGTGGCTGCGCGCCGGGCGCGCGAATGCGATGCAGCAGCGGGTCGCGGCGGGAGGAGGACGCGGATGGCGACGCGGCACCGGCTCCTCCTAGACGGCGAGGAGCGCACGGTCGTCGTCGACGAGGCGGGCGACCAGGTCACGGTCACGGTGGGCGAGGGCGAACCGCTCTCGATCGACGTCACCACCTCGGGCATTCCGGGGACGTTCTCGCTCGTGATCGACGGGCAGCCGGCGCAGGCATACGTGACGCGGCGTGGGCAGGGCTTCGAGGTCACCGTCGATGGGCGGCGCTTCCTCGTGGGGCCCGCAACCGGCGGCGGACGGCAGCGCGGCGGCATCGGTGGCAAGGACCGGCTCGGCGAGGTCACGGCGCCACTCGCGGGCGTGGTCGTTGACGTGCGAGTGGCGGTCGGCGACCGCTTCAGCGCCGGTCAGACGCTGTTGGTGATCGAAGCGATGAAGATGCAGAACGAGATCCAGGCCCCGCACGACGGCACGGTGAAGGCCATCCACTGCGAACGCGGCGGCCGAGTCGAACAGGGTGCGCTCGTCCTCGAATACGACGCCGATGGGACGGAGACGGCCTCGTAACGGAGGCTTGATCGCCGGGTCATGCACTCGTTGTGAGCGCTGATCGGGCGATGCTAGAATCGTCGTCTGGTGGCGCCGGTCGGGGCCACCTCGTTCACGGAGGCATACGTCTATCGCTAAGGAACTGCGGATCAACGAGCGCATCCTCGCGCCGCGCGTCCGGTTGATCCGGGAAGAAGAGCAGCTGGGCATCGTCCGCACGGACGACGCGCTGCGGATGGCGGAGGAAGCGGGTCTCGACCTCGTCGAGGTTGCGCCGACGGCCGACCCCCCGGTCTGCCGGATCATGGACTACGGCAAGTTCAAGTACGAGCAGTCGAAGCGCGAGAAGGAGTCGCGGAAGGGCTCGAAGCACTCGGAGTTGCGCGAGGTGCGCATGCGGGTGAAGATCGACGAGCACGACATCGACTTCAAGGCGCGCACCGCTCGGAAGCTGCTTGCCGAGGGCGACAAGGTCAAGGTGTCCGTGATGTTCCGCGCGCGGGAGATCACGCACCCCGAGATCGGGCGCGAACTGCTCGACAAGTTCTACGAGAAGATCCGAGACGTGTCGACGCTGGAGCGCAATCCAGCGATGGAGGGGCGCATGATGTCGATCATCGTGACGCCCGGGGTGAAGCGAGAGCGTCCGCCCGCAGGGGCTGGTGCGCGCAGTGAACGACCTGCAGTCGAGGCGGCGTCCTCGGCGGCGGTTGGGGGCAACTAAGCAATGCCGAAGATGAAGACGCACAAGGGCGCGGCGAAGCGCGTGAAGATCACGGGCTCGGGCCGCGTGCTGATGATGTCGCACCACCGCAACAACAAGCGGATGAAGAAGAGCCGCGAAAAGCTGTACGCGCTGCGGGGCATGGAGCCAATCCACAGCACGCACGAGAAGCGTGTCCGGCGCCTGCTGCCGTACGCGACGATCAGCTAGACAGTCCAGGGAGCACGAGCCATGGCCCGAGTCCGGAGCCGCGTTGCCGCGCACGCGCGCCACAAGAAGATCCTCGACCTCGCCAAGGGACATCGAGGAAAGCGGCGGACGAACTACAAGGTCGCGCATGAGTCGGTCATGCACGCCCTGCGCTACGCGACGGATCACCGGCGCGATAAGAAGGGCGACTTCCGCCGGCTGTGGATCGTGCGCATCAACGCGGCGGCCCGGCTGCACGACCTCACCTACGGTCGGCTGATGAACGGCCTGAAGAAGGCCGGCATCGAACTGGACCGCAAGACGCTGGCCGACCTCGCGGTGCGAGAGCCGGCAGCATTCGGGCGCGTGGCGGAGCAGGCGAAGGCCGCGCTCGGATAGCGCTCACCTCGGGACGAGTTGCGAAGAGGGCGGCTGAGAGGCCGCCTTCTTCGTTGCCGGCTACAGTCCGCCGAGGCGCGGCGAGCGTTCGGCGGCGGCCAGTTCGTCGCGGAGGGTGAGGAGTCGTTCAGCGGACTTCTCAGCGCCGAGCGCGCGCAAGGCCTCGGCGCCGCGCTCCCAGTCGGGCGGGCTCGAGGGTGGCAGTTCGACCGGCACGTCCGGGCGGAGGCGAACGACCTCGCGGAACATGAGCAATCGCTCCACCTCGTCGGCGCGGGACCAGCTCTCGAGGACCCCGTCGAGAGTGCCGTGCCGCAGCAGGAGCGCGGCCGCGGACTTCGGGCCGACACCGCGCGCGCCCGGGATCTTGTCGGAGGCGTCGCCGCTGAGCGCCTTGAAGTCGGGCACCTGCTCTGGCAGGACGCCGAAGTGCGCGACGACCTCGTGCGGGCCGATGCGAGCGAGTTCACGGATGCCGCGGGCGGGAGAGAGCACCGTCACGTCCTCGGTGACGAGCTGATACGAGTCGCGGTCTGAAGTGAGCAAAAGGCAACGACCGCCCGCGGCCACCTCGGCGGCAGTGGCGGCAGCCATCAGATCGTCCGCCTCGTAACCCGCGGCCTTACCGACGCCGAAGCCGAGGGCTGCGCACACGCCCGGCAGGCGATCGAGTTGCTCGACGATCTCAGGGTCGAACTCGCGGCCGCCCTGGTACGGCGGCCATAGCTCGTGGCGGTAGGTCGGGACGCCGAGGGTATCCCAGGCGACGAAGATGGCGCGGGGCTCCTCGGCCCGCCAGACAGCGACGAGCATGTTCACGAAACCGACGATCGCGTTGATCGGACGGCCGTCCTCGGCCTTCACCGTCTTCGGGGTCGAGTGGTAGGCGCGGTGTGCCAGGTTATCGCCGTCGACGATCAGCAGCGGGGCGCGGCCGTCCTCGGACGTCACGACGCGCGGCCTAGCCGCGGGCGGCGGCGCCGAACTCGCGCTCGAGCCGCGCGAGGAGACGTGCCTGCTCACGGTTGGCGTCGTCCGTGGTGAGGGTGCGATCGGCGGCCTGGTAGCGGATGGTGAACGCAACCGACTTCTTGCCGGCCGACAGCTGCTCGCCTCGATAGACGTCGAACACGCGGGCGCTGGCCACGAGACGGGACGACTCGAGGGTCGCCTGGAGCCGTCCGGCGGGGACGGCGTCGTCAACAACGACGGCGAGATCCTGCTCGACCGCGGGGAAACGCGGAGGCGAGACAGCTTTGAAGCGTCCGGGGACATGCCGTTCGAGACGGGCAAGGTCCAGCTCGAAGAGGATCACCGGCTGGTCAACGTCGAACGCCTCGAGGGTATGCGGGTGCACCTCGCCGAGGATGCCGACCGGGTCGCCACCCGCCGACAGCGCTGCCGTGCGACCGGGGAGCAGGCCAAACTCCTCGTCCGCGGGGGCGTAGTCGAGCGATACGCCGACCTCAGCAAGCGCCGCGTCGAGGATGCCCTTCGCGTCGAAGAAGTCGAGCCGGCGGCCGGTGGGCGTGTCCCAGCGGTCGACCTCGAAGCCCGTAACGGCGCCCGTCAACTGCTCGCGCTCATCCGGCAGCGGGCCGCCCTTGCCCTCCTCATAGCGGGGAACGTAGGCCCGGCCCGCCTCGAAGATGGCGATGCGCTGGGCGCCGGCGCGAATGTTGCGGGCGACAGTCTCGAGGATGGAGTGACGCAGTGTCGGGCGCAGGGCTTCCTGCTCCGAGGAAAGCGTGTTCAGCAACTTGAGGGGCGGCCGCGCCTCGAGGACCTCGGCCGGCATGACACGCGCCAGCACCTCCTCGGTCGTCAGTGAGTACGTGATGACCTCACGCAGGCCGGCAGAGGCGAACGCGTCCGAGAGCCGGTCGCGCAGCTCGATGCGGGGCTGCACCTCGTGGTGGGGCACTTCGCCCGAAGGCATCGTGGCGGGCAGGCGGTCGTACCCGGCGATGCGCAGCACTTCCTCGGCGATGTCGTCGGGGATGGAGACGTCGCTGCGCCACCAGGGCGGGCGCACTTCGATGCCCTCGCCGCTGACCTGCACCTCGAACCCGAGGGCTCGCAGACCGGACTCGACCTCTTCGGCTGGCACGACGAAGCCCAACAGCGTGTCGAGGCGGGCGCGGGCGAGCACGACCGTCGGGGTGACATGCGGGCGCGGGTAGACGTCCACCATCCCGGCGCGGGCGGTCCCTCCACACAGCTCGACCAGAAGCTTTGTGGCGCGGCGCGAGGCGTGTTCGGCCAGCTCGGCGGAGAGCCCGCGCTCGAACCTCGACGACGCTTCGCTACGCAGATGGAGGCGGGTAGAAGTGCGGCGGATGCTCGCGGGGTCGAAGCGGGCCGCTTCGAGGAGGATTGAGGTGGTCGCCTCGGTGACCTCGGTGGACAGACCGCCCATGACGCCGGCGAGGGCGATCGGACCGCTATCGTCGGTGATGAGAAGCGTCGCGGCTGTCAGCTCGCGGTCCTCGCCGTCGAGGGTGGTGAGGCGCTCGCCCGTGCGGGCTGTGCGGACGCCCACGGCGCCGCGCAGGTTCGCGAGGTCGAAGGCGTGCAGCGGCTGACCCAACTCCAGCATGACGTAGTTGGTGATGTCCACGACGTTGTTAATGGGCCGCTGGCCCGCCGCCCGCAGACGTTCCTGCATCCACGCCGGCGATGGCCCGATCGTCACGCCATCGACGACCGTGGCGATATAGCGCGCGCAGAGACCGGGGTCATCGATGTGGACTGCGACCGCCTCGGAGACCGCGGGGCCGGCCTCGGAATAGTCCTCACCGGGCGCGTGCCACCTCGTGCCGAGGATGGCAGCGACCTCGCGGGCGATGCCGAGCATGGACATCGTGTCGGCGCGGTTCGGCCAGGTGTGGACGTCGAGGACGACGTCGCCGAGGTAGTCGGCGAGCGGCGCACCGATGGGGGCGTCGGCTGGCAGTTCGATGATGCCTTCGTGGGCCTCAGAGAGGCCGAGCTCACGCTCCGACAACACCATGCCGGATGACTCGACGCCGCGGATCTTCGAGCGCTTGAGAACGGACGGCTCGCCGGAGTGGCCATCGAAGAGCCGCGCGCCCTCGCGGGCGAAGGCGACACGCTGGCCGACGGCGAGGTTGGGAGCGCCGCACACCACCTGCTGGGGCGTCTCGCCGCCGAAGTCGACCGTCGCAAGGCGCAGGCGGTCGGCCTGCGGGTGCGGATCGACGGCGAGGACGTGGCCAACCGTCACCAGCGCGCGGTCCCAGTCGCCGACGCGATGCACGCCTTCGACCTCGGAGGAGGCCATGGTGAGGCGGGTCGCGAGGTCATCGATGTCGAGGTCAGCAGGCAGGTCGACGTAGTCGCGAAGCCACTTGAGCGAGACGAGCATAGTCGCACCACTCTAGCGCCTCGACCGGTTGTGAGCAGGCGCAGCCGACGGCGGGGCGGGGGACTGGCTCGATAACAAACGTTGCGTTCCACGAATATAATACGGAGCACTCGCGGCCGAGAGGCCGGGAACAGGGCGCGATCGGAGACGCAGGGAGGCAACCAGCATGACGATGCGCACGTGCTTCGTGACCGGGCAAGAGTTCGACGACGAGAAGACCGGCTTCAAGTGGATGCACGACGGCAAGTGGTACTACTTCTTCGACATCGGGGCGCGGAGCCGCTTCGTCGGTAACCCGCAGAAGTACCTCGACGAGGCCGCGGCGAAAGCGTCCTAGTCCGGCCCGCACCAGACGCGGCGAGGAGATGGCCAGGGCTGTCTCCTCGCCGCAGGTTCCCCTACCGGCCCCCGAGGGTCTCCGAGGGCCACC
The DNA here is from genome assembly GCA_019694855.1 of Dehalococcoidia bacterium. Classification (GTDB taxonomy): domain Bacteria; phylum Chloroflexota; class Dehalococcoidia; order UBA2979; family UBA2979; genus JAIBBD01. The sequence goes on along the minus strand of JAIBBD010000025.1, from coordinate 15,697 downwards.
CGAGTCCGCTGCTACAATCGGTGCAGCAACGGACAGGGATGCTATGACCACCGCAGTCGCCACCGAATACGAGGTCGTCGTCGGCCTCGAGGTCCACGTGCAGCTCAAGACCCAGTCGAAGATGTTCTGCGGCTGCGCTGCGGATTACTTCGATGTCGAGCCGAACACGCGGGTGTGCCCCGTATGCCTCGGAATGCCGGGAATGCTCCCCGTCATCAACCGTGCGGCGGTGGAGTACACCGTCCTCACGGGCCTCGCCCTCGGCTGTGCGATCCCCCAGCACTCGAAGTTCGACCGCAAGAACTACCCCTACCCCGACCTCATGAAGGGCTACCAGATCTCGCAGTACGACCAGCCGCTTTGCGTGGGTGGCGGTCTCGAGATTGAGGTCGACGGCGTCCCACATTATGTCCGGTTGGAGCGCATCCACCTCGAGGAGGACACGGCCCGCCTCCTCCACCGCGAAGACGCGCACGGCGAGGGGTATTCCCTGCTCGACGTGAACCGCTCCGGCGTGCCGCTGATGGAGATCGTGTCGAGGCCTGACATCCGCTCGGCGGCACAGGCCGGGGCATTTCTGCGCAAGCTGCGGCAGACGCTGCGCTACCTCGAGGTGTCGGACGCGGACATGGAGAAGGGCTCCTTCCGCTGCGACGCCAACGTGTCGATTCGTCCGCGTGGCTCGGAGACGCTCGGCGCGAAGGTCGAGGTCAAGAACATGAACTCGTTCCGCGCGGTGATGCGCGCGATCGAGTCGGAAGTGGAGCGCCAGACCGAGGTGCTCACCTCGGGCGGCGTCGTTGTGCAGGAGACGCGTGGGTACATCGACGCGACCGGCACGACGGTGTCGCAGCGCTCGAAGGAAGAGGCGCACGACTACCGCTACTTCCCGGAACCGGATCTGCCTCCGCTCGACATCACGCCGGCGGAGGTCGAGGAGCTACAGCGGCGGTTGCCGGAGCTGCCAGACGCGCGCAAGCAGCGGTTCGAGGCGGAGTTCGGGCTCACGCCCTCGGAGGCCGCGCTGCTGACGGAGACGCGTGCCGAGGCGGATTCGTACGAAGAGGCGGTAGCCCTGGCGTGTCCCCACGGCGTGGACAAGGGCCGAGCGCGGGCCGTCGCGCACTGGTTCATCGGAGACGTGGCGCGGTTGAGGCACCAGGAGGGTGGAGAGGTCGAATTGTCGGCAACCCCGCTCACATCCGCGCATATCGCTGAGCTCGTAACACTTGTAGAGGGTGGCACGATTACGCTGACGACCGCGAAGGAAGTGCTCGAGATCGCGTTCGAGAGCGGCTCCCGGCCCTCGGCGATCGTCGAGGAGCGCGGGCTGGCGCAGGTACGCGACGAAGGCGAGATCGACCGGATTGCGCGCGAAGTCATCGAGGCAAACCCGAAGCCGGTGGCTGACTACGCGGCCGGGAAGGCGGCAGCGCTGCAGTTCCTCGTTGGCCAGGTCATGCGGCAGACGCGAGGGCGAGCCGACGCAAACAGCGTCGCCGACGTGCTGCGTCGCCACCTCGACGCCGGCTGAGTGGACATTACGTCCGGGTGTAGCAGGTTGACGAGCGCAGAGCGCGGCACGTATACCGGTCAGCGGCGGGGCAGCGGTCGAGGCTGTCCATGAGTCGCAGCAATATCACCAAGTGGCTGTACGTCGGCCTGCAGATCAAGCGCTGGCTGCTGCTGCTGCTATTCGGCTTCGTCGTCATGGCCCTCGGCGTGGCATACCTGCTGCGCGAGGTGTACCTGAACTATCCGTTCCCGGCGTGGGCCGCGACGGTCACGCTGCAGTTCATCCCCCGCTGGTTGCGCGGCCTGCTGTTCATTTCGACCGCCTCGGGGATCACGATGTATGCGGCCTGGCGGCTGAATCGATCGATCGTGTCGGCGGTGCTGCCGGTTGAACGCCAGGCGCAGATTTTCGACCAGATCTACGCGCAGCGGATGCAGGGGCGTGGCCCGAAGATCGTCGCGATCGGAGGCGGGACTGGCCTTTCGACGATGCTGCGCGGCCTCAAGCAGTACACGAGCAACCTGACTGCGGTCGTCACGGTAGCCGACGACGGCGGATCGAGCGGCCTGCTGCGTCGCGACATGCGCGTGATTCCGCCGGGGGACATCCGTAACTGCATCGCAGCGCTGGCCGACGCCGAACCCCTCGTGACGAAACTATTCCAGTACCGCTTCGACAAGGACGCCGGCGAGGGCATCGCGGGCCACTCGTTCGGCAACCTGTTCATCGTCGCGATGTCCGAGGTGACCGGGAACATGGAAGTGGCCATCCGGGAGACCTCGCGGGTGCTCGCGGTGCGCGGCCAGATCCTGCCTTCCACACTCGCCGACGTCACGCTGTCGGCCGTCCTCGAGGACGGAACAACGGTGCGCGGCGAGTCGAACATCCCGCATGCCGGCTCGCCAGTTGCGAGCGTATTCATCGAACCGGCCTCCGCGCCGGTGAACCCGGAAGTCGTGCGCGCGCTGCTCGACGCCGATCTGATCGTGATCGGACCGGGATCCCTCTACACCTCGGTACTGCCGAATCTGCTCGTGCGTGGCCTAGGGGAGGCGCTGCTCGCCTCGCGAGCGCACAAGGTGTACATCCCGAACGTCGCCACGCAGCACGGCGAGACGGACGGCTACACGGCGGCCGATCACTACGCGGCGATCCGCCGCCACCTGCGGTCGGACCGCGTCGTCGACGTGGTGCTGGCGAACAGCAACCTGCCGGCGGAGCCGCTGCCCGACTCGTGGCAGTCGAGGCCGGTGCCCGCACCCGGTGACGCCGACTACGGCGGCGCCCGGCTCGTGCTCGCCGACCTCGTGGCACCCGAGCACCGATACCGGCACCACCCGGAGCAGCTGGCAGCGGCCGTGATGCGCCAGTATTACGAACGGGACCTTCGCGTGCAGGCCGCCTCGGCGGTGGAACCGGCCTCGATCCGGTCGTAACTTGCCCACGGCGACGGCGGCGCATAGCCTTGGTGGTCTATGGAACTCAAGGACTTTCTCAGCTTCGCGCAAATCCTCATCTCGAGCGTCCTCATCGTGCTCGTGCTGCTGCAGGTCAAAGGCACCGGCTTCGGGGCCGCGCTCGGCGGCCAGGACTCGACCTTCCGCACGCGCCGCGGCATGCAGCGCTCGCTGCACCGCATGACGATCGTGCTGGTGGGGATATTCCTCCTCTTTTCGGCATGGAGCGTCGCGGCCTCCTAGCGCACGAGGCCTGACGTGACCTCTGGTCCTCGCATCGGCGGCCGCCGATTGCGTGTCGTCTTTTTCGGGTCGCCCGACTACGCATTGCCGACCCTGCGCCTGCTTCTGGCCTCCGCGGACATCGAGGTGGTCGCCGTCGTCAGTCAGCCGGACCGTCCGCGAGGGCGCTCCGGCGCGCCGGCACCGACTGCGGTGTCGTCCGTGGCACGCGAGGCGGGCGTGGAAACCCTCACGCCCGAGCGCATCCGGCTCGAAACGACTGAGCGGCTGCGGGCACTCCGGCCAGACGTGGGCGTGCTCGCGGCATCGGGGCACATCTTGCCGACGCATCTACTGGAGGCATTTCCGCACGGTGTGCTCAACGTGCATGCCTCGTTGCTCCCGAGGCACCGCGGCGCGTCGCCTGTGGCCGCAGCGATCCTCGCGGGCGACGAGGCCACGGGCGCCTCGATCATGCTCGTTGTCCGTGAGCTCGACGCCGGGCCCGTGCTCGGCACGGTAACGACGCCCATCGGGCCACTCGACACGACGGGCACCTTGACCACCCGCGTTGCGGAACTGGGTGCGCTGCGGATGCTGGAGCTGTTGCCCGGCTGGGTCGCGGGTGAAGTCGACGCCGAACCGCAGGACGAATCGCTGACCTCGTATGCCCCGCGGCTGACCAAGCAGGACGGCGTCCTGGACTGGACGCAGCCCGCCGAGGCGCTCGCGCGGCGTGTACGCGCGTTTCAGCCCTGGCCGCTCGCCACGACCTCGTACCGAGGCGACACACTCACCGTGCACGAGGCATGGCCGCTGGCCACGTCGATCGAGGCGCCCGCTGGCGCCGTCTTCGCGGGGGACGGATCGGAGTTGACGCCGCTGCTGCCGGGCAGGCGGGCGACTGCCGTGGTCGCCTGTGGCGAGGGCAGCCTGGCCTTGCTGCGCGTACAGCGGCCGGGGAAACGCGCGCTGGACATCGAGGAGTACCTGCGCGGTGACGTCGGGTTCATCGGAACGCGGCTCGGCCAGACCGCCTGATAGACTCAGACCGTGGACCTCGTCACACCCGCCACCCCCACCCGTCATCTCCTCGACCTGTCCTTCGACGACCTCGAGACGTTGTTCAGCGAGTGGGGGGAGCCCCGCTACCGCGCACGGCAGGTTGCACACTGGTCGCTGAAACGCGGGGCGGTCTCGTTCGAGCAGATGAGCGACCTACCCGCGCCGCTACGTGAGCGTCTGGCTACCGAGTTCACATTGGCTGCCCCCGCAGTCCTCGCGACGACGACGGCGGACGACGGATCGACGGTGAAGGCGTTGCTCGATCTCGGCGGCGGGGTTGCCGTCGAGACGGTGCGCATGGACTACGACGCCGACGCACCCCACGAGCGGGAGCGCAGCACGGTGTGCGTCTCGACGCAGGCGGGGTGCGCGATGGGCTGCGTGTTCTGCGCGACCGGGCAGCAGGGGTTCACGCGCAACCTGACACCAGCCGAGATCCTGGCCCAGGTGCTGCACTTCACTCGGTCGGGGCGCGTCACGAACGTCGTGTTCATGGGCATGGGCGAGCCACTGGCCAACACGGCCGCGACCATCGCGGCCGTGCGATGGCTGGTGCATCCGGATGGCCTCGACATGCGCGCGCGGGGCATCACCGTCTCTACGGTCGGGCTGCGCGCGGGCATCCGCCGGCTGGCCGCAGAACGCGTCCAGGTCGGACTGACGATCTCGCTGCACGCGCCAAACGACGAGCTACGTCGCCGGCTCATCCCAACGGCCGGCGGCACCTCGGTCGATGATCTCGTCGAGGCCGCGCGCGAATACATCAGCGCGAACGGACGCCGCGTGACATTCGCCTACGCGCTCCTCGACGGGGTGAACGACAGCGAGGAGCAGGCGCGTGAGCTGGCCGCACGGCTGCGGGGGCTGCAGGCGCATGTGAACCTGATCCCCTACAACCCGACGGCGGGCGCCGGCCTGCGGCGTCCCTCGCGAGAGCGGGTGCGGGCATTCCAGCGAGCCCTGCAAGGCGAGGGCATCAACGCGACGGTACGCGTTGAGCGCGGCGTGGAGATCGCCGCGGCGTGCGGGCAGCTCAGGACCGACTACGCCAGGCGAGAGCTACTCACCCTCGTCTGAGGGGGTGTGCAGCGAGTGCCGAGCCTACTCGGCGACGGGCTCGGCCTCCGCAGACGCCTCTTCGCCGTCCGACTCGCCTTCGCCCTCGATCGGCTCTTCCTGCTCGCCCTCGGGGAGGACCTCGCCGGCTGCGGCGCCGCCGCGCGCGCGGCTCATCTGAGCGATGATCACGTCCGGGCTGGTCACGATCGCGACACCGGCGGGCGGCTTGAGGTCACCGACGCTGATGACCGCGTCGGGGGTGCGCATGCCGGACACCGACACTTCGATGTGGGCGGGCATCTGCGCGGGCAGCGCCTCGACAACCACCGAATCGGTCGACTGCAGCAGCAGCGCCTTGTAGGTGTGCACGGCCGGAGCCTCGCCGGTCAGCACGACCGGGACGGCGCCCTGGATCGCCCGCGCGAGGTCGACCTGATAGAAGTCGACATGCTCGAGCTGGCGCGATACGGGGTGACGCTGCACCTTGCGCACCACGACCGAGCGGGGCTGACCCTCACCGGACACCTGAAGGTTGATCAGTGTGTTCAGACCGTGCGCCTGCAGCAGACCCCGCACATCGCGGGTCTGGAGTTGCACCGCGGTCGAGGCGAGGCCTCGGCCGTAGATGTTGGCGGGCAGCACGCCCTCTCGGCGCAGTCGTGAGACTTGCTTGCCAAGTAGCGTGCGAGGTTCAGCGGCGTACGTGTCCGGCATCGTCGGATGCTCCTGCGGGCGTGCGGGTGTTTGGTGAGGCCTTCCAAGCTATGAGGGAGCGCAGATTGGGTCAAGCGGATGCGCATGACCCGGAACAGGCGGATGTACAATTTGAAGCAGCCACCTCGACGTGCCGAGGGAGGACGGGGGATCGGAGATGCCGGAGCAGCGAGAGAGTTCGGACCGGCTCGAACGCGAGATCAACGAGATCCTCGAAAAGATCGACCGCTTCCCTACGCCAGCGGAGCGCCGGCGCAGGCAGACCTCGAAGCGGTTCAGCGGCGCGACGAATGCCATCTCGTCCGGTGCGCACGGCGTGACCCGCGAGCTGGGGCGTGCGTCGCTGTCGCAGATGATGCTGCTGGCGTTTGTGTTCATCCTCGCATCGCTGTTCCTGCGCAGCGTGCCGTTTGCCTGGCCGTGGCTGCTGTATGCCGGACTGGTACTGTTCCTCACCAGCTTCGTGCTCATGATCGTGAGCGGGAGCCGCGGCGGCTCGGGCGGGCCGGGCGGCCAGCAGTACTGGCGCGGGCGCCCCGTGTCGTATGACTCCGGTAGCCTCGGAAGCCGCATGCGACGCTGGTGGGGCCGCCAGCGCTGACCGTCGCCGAGTCAACCGACCTTCGCTCCCTCGATTGGTCTTGACCTATGTTCCCCTCGATTCGAACCGCCATACTGGCGTGGGTGGGCGGCGCGCTGTTGCTGGCGGCGTGCGGCAGCACCTCGGCCGAGCCCGGGACGCCCGCCGCCACCGCCACCGCCACCGTGTCGGCTCCCGCCTCGAGCGCATCGCCCAGGACGACCTCGACCGCCACGCGGGGCACCCCCAGTGCCTCGAGGGCGATGGCTGACCTGCGGGTGCTGGCCGGAGACATCGGCTCCCGCGCGACGACGACGTCGAGCGAGCGGCGGGCGGCCGAGTACATCCAGCAGCAGCTGCAGGCGGCCGGCTATCGGGTCACCCTCGAGGAGTTCGACGTCCAGGCCACCCTGGGCGGAAACGCCACACTGACCGTCGGCGGTGGCGCGAGCGTCGAGACGGCGCCACTGAGCGGGTCGGCGAATGGCAGCGTCAGCGGGCAAGTCGTACCCGCCGGCCTCGGGCGCGCGAGCGATCTCGCGGCGGCCGGAGTGAGCGGCAAGATCGCGTTGCTCGATCGGGGCGAGATCACGTTCGCGGAGAAGGTGCGGAACGCGCAGGCGGCCGGCGCGACCGCGGTCATCATCGCGAACAATGAGGCGGGGATGTTCCGCGGCGACCTCGGCGGTGAGCCGGTGCGAATACCCGTCGTGAGCGTCGCGCGCGAGTCGCGCGATGCGGTGGCCGCGGGAGGGGCCGAGGTCCATATCGAGGTGCAGACGAACCGCGTGAGCGGACGCTCCCAGAACGTCGTTGCAAAGCCAAGCGACGCGCCCTGCACCTCCTACCTCGGGGCACACTACGACTCGGTGCCGGCGGGCCCCGGCGCGAACGACAACGCCTCGGGCACCTCGCTGCTGATCGAGCTGGCACGGACGCGCCGGGTGGATGGCGTCTGCATCGTGGCGTTCGGCGGCGAGGAGGTGGGCCTCTTTGGCTCGAAGGCGTTCGTACGACAGCACGATGTATCGACCGCCGCCTTCATGATGAACTTCGACATGGTCGCGAAGGCGACGCGACCCACGTTCATCGGCGACGAGGCGCTCACCAAGATCGCGACGCAGGTTGCGGGCGAGCGAGGCGTCACGGCGCGTTCGATTGCCTCGTTCGGCCCCGGGACGTCCTCAGACCATGCGTCGTTCCAGGCGGCAGGCGTGCCGGTGCTGATGTTCTACGCGGGTGACGATGAGCACATCCACACGGCACAGGACAACCTCGACAACGTCTCCGAAGGGGATCTGGCGAAGCTGCTCGACGTGGCGGTCGCGGTGCTCGACCGATTGCTCGCGGGATGAGCGCTCGGCTACGATGACCGCAGCTTCCCCCTCGATACGGACGCCCATGCGACGACTCTTCGCCCTGACCGCCGCCGCCCTCCTGACGTTCGTGGTCGCCTGCGGGGGCGGCAGCAGCCCGAAGCAGGCGGACGACTCGAACGCGCCCGTCGCCAGCGCGACGCCATATGCGGTGCTGCCGAACGTGATCCTCGTCACGGGAAACGGAAGCGGCGGCGGCACGAGCGGTAATACCGGCGGCACCAACGGGGGCGGGGCCGGGACAAGCGGCGGCGCCACCAACGAGGTGAAGTACGTCGTGCAGTCCGGGGACACCCTGCTGGCCCTCGCAAACCGCTACGGCACCTCGGTCGAAGCGATCATGACCCGCAATAACATCGCGAGCGCGGCCGACCTCCGCGCCGGACAGGAGATCGTCATCCCGAGCGGATCGAGCTCGGTCGCGACGCCAACGGCCACCCCGGCGCGCACCGCGACTCCCGCCTCGACGGCCACTGCTGTCGCCACGCCCCGGCCAACCGGCACCGCCACAGCAACCGGTACCGCCACGGGCGGGCAGCGGTACACCGTGCAGAGCGGCGACCTCGCGGGCTCGATCGCGGCTCGCTTTGGCGTGACGCTGGACCAGCTCGCAGCCGCGAACAACCGGACCGTACAGAGCCTCGACCAGCTGAACGTCGGCGACGTCCTGATCATCCCCGGCCGTTAGCGCGCGCTGGCGCCGTGGGGCGATCCGGCCGATACTCTCCCGAGATCGTCCACACACTCTGGACACCGGAGAGTGAGCCTAGATGTCGTTCGAAGAGAAGCTCGAGTACCTGGCGGCGCTGAAGCAGCGAGCCTCGCTCGGCGGGGGCCAGGACCGGATCGATGCGCAGCACCAGCGAGGCAAGCTGACCGCACGCGAGCGCATCGCGATGCTCGTCGACCCCGGCACCTTCGAGGAAATCGACGCACTCGCGGTCGAATGGAACGAGAACGAGAGCGACGGCGAGCGCTTCTACGGCGACGCCGTCGTCACCGGCTGGGGCCGGGTCGATGGACGGCCGGTCTTCGTCTTCGCCCAGGACTTCACGCTGTTCGGCGGCTCCCTGTCCGAAGTCATGGGCGAGAAGATTTCGAAGATGATGGACCACGCGGCGAGCACCGGCGCTCCCGTGATCGGCTTGAACGACTCCGGCGGGGCGCGCATCCAGGAAGGCGTGGGCTCACTCGCCGGCTACGGCGACATCTTCTTCCGCAACGTGCGCACCTCGGGGGTCATTCCCCAGATCAGCGTGATTATGGGGCCCTGCGCGGGCGGCGCCGTCTACTCGCCGGCGATCACCGACTTCATCTTCATGGTCGAGGGCACCTCGCAGATGTACATCACCGGGCCGGACGTCATCCAGAGCGTCACCGGTGAAAAGACCACGTTCGAGGAGCTCGGTGGCGCGATGTCCCACGCCGCGAAGTCGGGCGTCGCGCAGTTCTCGTTCGCCGACGAGGAATCCTGCCTCGCCGAGGTGAAGCGGCTGCTCTCGTTCCTGCCGTCGAACAACATGGAGGACCCGCCGGTCGTCGACACGGGCGACGACCCCACTCGCAGGCTCGACGACATTCTCAACATCGTGCCGGACGAAGAGACGTTGCCGTACGACGTGCGCGACATCATCGAGCGCCTGGTCGACAACGGGGACTTCATGGAAGTCCACCAGTACTTCGCGCAGAACATCGTGGTCGGGCTGGGCCGCATCGGCGGGCGAAGCGTCGGGATCGTCGCGAACCAGCCGATGTACCTCGGCGGCGTGCTCGACATCGACTCGTCGCGCAAGGCGGCACGCTTCGTGCGCTTCTGCGACTCGTTCAACATCCCGATCGTGACGCTGGTCGATGTGCCGGGGTACCTCCCCGGCATCGCGCAGGAGTACGGCGGGATCATCTCGCACGGCGCCAAGGTGCTCTACGCCTACGCCGAGGCGACGGTGCCGAAGGTCACCGTGATCACGCGCAAGGCGTTCGGCGGCGCGTACGTCGCGATGGGTTCGAAGCACCTCGGCGTCGATATCAACTACGCCTGGCCAGGGGCGGCGATCGCGGTCATGGGCGGCGGCCAGGCGGTGAACATCATCAACCGCCGGGAGATCCAGGCCGCGGCCGACCCGGATGCGACGCGCGCCGACCTCGTCGCCGACTACAAGCAGCGGCTCGAGCACCCGTACATCGCGGCGGCCCGAGGCTATGTGGACGACGTGATCGAGCCGCGTGACACGCGAGCCAAGATCGCGCACGCCCTCGAGATGCTGCGACACAAGTCGGAGGCGTTGCCGGCGAAGAAGCACGGGAACATTCCGCTGTAGGACGCCCTCGCGCCTTCGTGCGGGGGACGGGAATCGAAGGTAGCAGCATGGCGAAGATCAAAGTCGCGAACCCGGTCGTCGAACTCGACGGCGACGAGATGACCCGGATCATCTGGGGATTCATCAAAGAGCGGCTGATCCTCCCCTACCTCGATATCGACCTCCGCTACTACGACCTCAGCATCCAGAGCCGCGACGCCACAAACGACCAGATCACGGTCGACGCGGCCGAGGCGATCAAGCACTACGGCGTGGGTGTGAAGTGCGCCACCATCACGCCCGACGAGGCGCGCGTCGAGGAGTTCGGCCTCAAGGAGATGTGGAAGTCCCCCAACGGGACGATCCGCAACATCCTCGGCGGGACGGTCTTCCGCGAGCCGATCATCTGCCGCAACGTGCCCCGGCTGGTTCCGGGCTGGACCGACCCCATCGTCATCGGACGTCACGCCTACGGCGACCAGTACCGCGCCACGGACTTCGTGGTTCCTGGCCCCGGCAAGCTGACCGTGACGTTCACGCCACAGGACGGCAGCCCGCCGATCCAGCGGGACGTCTTCGACTTCCCGGGCGGCGGCATCGCGCTCACGATGTACAACCTCGACGAATCGATCCGCGGGTTCGCGCGCTCGTCCTTCAACTACGGGCTCGCGCGCGGCTGGCCGGTGTACCTGTCGACGAAGAACACCATCCTGAAGGCCTACGACGGGCGTTTCAAGGACCTCTTCCAGGAGGTGTTCGACGCCGAGTTCAAGGACCGCTTCAACGAGGCGGGCATCTCCTACGAGCACCGGCTGATCGACGACATGGTGGCGCAGGCCCTCAAGTCGAGCGGGCGCTTCGTGTGGGCCGCCAAGAACTACGACGGCGACGTGCAGTCGGACGTCGTGGCGCAGGGCTTCGGATCGCTGGGGCTCATGACCTCGGTGTTGCTGACGCCGGACGGGCGGACCGTCGAGGCCGAGGCGGCGCATGGCACGGTCACGCGGCACTACCGGGAGCACCAGAAGGGCAACCCTACCTCCACGAACCCGATCGCCTCGATCTTCGCCTGGACGCGCGGGCTCAACCATCGCGCGAACCTCGACGGCAATCCCGACCTCGAGTTCTTCGCGAGCGTCCTGGAGCGCGTCTGCATCGAGACGGTCGAAGCGGGATTCATGACGAAGGACCTGGCGATCCTGATCGGCCCGGAGCAGCCGTGGCTGACGACGCAGGAGTTCCTCGCGAAGCTCGACGAGCGGCTACAGGCAGCGATTTCGGCCTAGCGCGTCCCTCGCGCGGCCGGTTGTGATTCGGCATGACATCGCCGGGCGCCGCCCGAGCGAAGGGCGTCCTTCGGGACGAAGTGGAGGAGATGCGCTCTGCGTAAGAAGGTGACGTTTGTGGGCGCCGGCATGACCGGCAGCGCGATGGCCCAAATGATGGCGGCCCGTGGCTACGCCGACGTCGTCGTGATCGACATCGTCGACGGGCTGCCACAGGGTAAGGCGCTGGACATCGCCGAGTCGGCGCCGTGGGTCGGGTTCTCGACCTCGATCGTGGGCACGAACGACTGGACCCGTACGGCGAACTCGGACGTCGTCGTCGTGACCTCGGGCGTGCCGCGCAAGCCGGGCATGACGCGCGAGGACCTGCTGGGGACGAACGCCAACATCGTGCGCAGCGTCGTGAAGAACGCCGTACAGCACTCCCCCGACGCGGTGTTCATCATCTTCGCGAACCCCATGGACGCGATGTGCCACGTGGCCCTCGAGGCGAGCGGACTGCCGAAGGAGCGCGTCATCGGCCAGGGCGGCATGCTCGACAGTTCGCGCTACCGGACCTTCATCGCGATGGAGACCGGGATGTCGGTGCGCGACGTGAGCGCGTGGGTCCTCGGCGGACACACCGAGGCAACGATGGTCCCGATCGTTTCGAACGCGACCGTGGGCGGCGTGCCGCTGACCCAGCTCCTGGCGCCGAAGAAGGTGCAGGCCGTCGTCGAGCGCACGAAGCGCGGCGGCGCAGAGATCGTGGAGCTGCTGAAGACCGGCAGCGCGTTCATCGCGCCGGCCGCGGCCACCATCGAGATGGTCGACGCGGTGCTGCTCGACCAGCGGCGTGTCCTGCCGTGCGCGACGCTGCTCACGGGCCAGTGGGGCGTGCGCAACGGCTACGTCGGCGCGCCGGTCCTCGTGGGTGAAGGCGGCATCCAAAAGGTGTACGCGCCGCCGCTGGCCGACGACGAAGTCGCGGCGATCAAGGCGGCCGGTGTCGCGGTGCGCGACCTGGTGAAAGCCACGCCGCCGGCGGCCTAGTCCGGAACGAGGGACAGGATGACAACGACCAGCGCGAGCACGCGCACGGAGACCGACAGCTTTGGGCCGATCGAGGTCGACTCGAGCGTGTACTGGGGAGCGCAGACCCAGCGCTCGCTCCAGAACTTCAAGATCGGCGGCGAGCGGTTCCCGCGCCCGCTGATCCGGGCGCTCGCGATCATCAAGCACGCCTCGGCGACGGTGAACCAAGACCTCGGCAAGCTCGACGCGACCCGTGCGGATGCAATCCGCGAGGCGGCGCAGGAAGTGATCGACGGCAAGCTCGACGACCACTTCCCGCTCGTCGTCTGGCAGACGGGCTCCGGGACACAAACGAACATGAACGCCAACGAGGTGATCTCGAACCGTGCGATCGAGATCCTCGGCGGCGCCCTCGGGTCCAAGGACCCGGTGCACCCGAACGACCACGTGAACATGTCGCAGTCCTCGAACGATGTGTTCCCCGGGGCAATGGCGGTCGCGACGGCGGAGCAGGTCGTGCACCTGACCCTGCCGGGGCTGCGCTACCTCCGCGACGCGCTACAGGCGAAGTCCACGGAGTTCGACTCGATCGTGAAGATCGGCCGCACGCACCTGATGGACGCGACGCCCCTCACGCTCGGGCAAGAGTTCTCGGGGTATGTGCAGCAGGTGAGCTACGGCATCGCGCGCATCGAGGGCGTGCTGCCTCGGCTCTACGAGCTGGCCCTCGGCGGTACCGCCGTGGGGACAGGACTCAATACGCATCCCGAGTACGCGGAGCGCGTGGCGGCGGAGATCAGCCGGCTCACGGGCCTGCCGTTCGTTACGGCGCCGAACAAGTTCGAGTCGCTCGCGGCGCACGATGCGCAGGTCGAGCTGTCCGGTCAGCTGAAGACAGTCGCGGCCTCGCTCATGAAGATCGCGAACGACATCCGCTTCCTCGGCTCCGGGCCGCGTGCCGGCATCGCCGAGCTGATGCTGCCGGAGAACGAGCCAGGCTCCTCGATCATGCCGGGTAAGGTGAACCCCACGCAGTCCGAGGCGCTGACCATGGTCTGCGCGCAGGTGATGGGGAACGACGTCGCCGTGAACATCGGCGGCGCCACCGGCCACTTTGAGCTGAACGTCTTCAAGCCCGTGATCGTCTACAACACGCTGCAGAGTCTTCGGCTCATCGGGGACGCCTCCCGCTCGTTCACCGACAACATGGTGGCGGGCATCAAACCTAACATGAGCCGCATCGAGGATCTGATGCGGTCCTCGCTGATGCTGGTCACTGCACTCAGCCCGCACATCGGCTACGATAAGGCGGCCAAGGTGGCCCACCAGGCGCACCACGAAGGCACAACCCTAAAGGAAGCGGCATTGGCCCTCGGTTATGTCACTTCCGAACAGTTCGACGAGTGGGTGCGTCCCGAGGACATGATTCACCCCTAAGCGCTCCTGGCGGGGGACTCGTTGAACGGCAACAGCGGCGCCCATGGGCGCCGCTGTTCGGTCTGTCCCCCTCTGTCAGAGCCCGCTGCTCTGCCGCCAGCCGGCGATCTCCGCATAGAAGTCCGGCAGGCTGCGGCGAAACACCAGCTCGAACGCAGTGGGAGGCTGCTCCCGCGATCGCAGGAGTGCGTACCTCGCCAGCGGCTGCACGCCGGCGGCACCAACGAGGCGGTCGATCGCAAGCGCAGATAGTTGGTAGCCACTCAACGCGAGCGGCCCGTCGTCGCTCAGGCGGTCGAGCGCGGGGAGCGTGACGCGGTCGTTACGCAGACGTTCCTCCAGGCCGTGGCGCAGGTCGTTCCAGCTGCTCAGACCAGCGTCGATGACGGTGGCATAGCCGGCGTACTCAGCGGCTCCTTCGACGAGGAAGAGAGGGTCGGCGGCGGTGTCGGTGCTGCCGCGCAGCCAGTTCTGCAGGACGTGGAAGTACTCGTGAGCGACGACCTTGGCTCGCTCAAAAGGCGCTTCCATCTCCCAGGTCGCCTGCCCGACGTTCACCGTGACCGTGCTGATGCGGTCTCCTTCACGGAGGAAGGTGGCGCCGTGCAACTCAAGCGCCGGGAGGTTGGCGACGTTGATGGTGAGCGGCCCATCGAGATAGAAGCCAAGCTGGCGAAAGAAGAAGTCACGCGCGAGGCCGGCCGCGTACTGCACGAGGACGAACTGATCCTGTGGCGGGTCGTTCACGGCCACGTACACGAGGTCGTTTGGCTGTCGGGGGCCGGCCGGCAATGCCAGCTCCGCCGTGGGCGCCGGCGTCGGAGGCGCGGCGGTCGTGCTCGCTGGAGCCACCTCCTCGCCGCCACCGCCGCCGCATGACAGGGCGAGGAACGCGCTCAGCGCCAGGCCGCCTCCGAGGCGCAGGAGATCACGCCGTGACGCCGGTCGACCGTTCCAACCCTCGTCGGGGTCGCCGCTCATTCCCGCTCGCAGCGCGGATCGTCGTCGCGGACCACGACGACGTTGAACCAGCTGCAGCGCGCGAGGAAGCCCGTTGCGAGGTGCGCCTCGCCGCTGTCTTCCAGATCGCGCTCCACGTCTGGGCCCCACACGGGGAACTCGGCGCAGACCGGTGGCCGCGGCTCGGTGTGACGCCCGCACAGGGCGCGGCCGTCCGCCTGCGGCTGCAAGGCGGAGCAATGGAACAGCGTGGGGATCAGCTCGAGGACATCGCGATCCTCGTGCGGGCGTTCGCGCCAGCCGTCCTCGATGCGCTCGAGGGGGATGATCAGCGGCTCGCCGACGAGGCCGGCATAGAGGTCCTCGGGCACGGCAGCCCACGCCCAGTGGCCCTCCGTGCGGCGAGAGTCACAACAGTCGCCACACCCGTTGCACTCGATGGCGCGTGCCGCCTCGAGGCTCAGATAGCGGATACCCTCGCGACGCTCAGGCATCGGGCTGCTTCTCAGCCCGCAGCACGCGGTACGAGCGATCCTCGTATGCTGTCGCGCAGTTGCCGAAGGCGGCTGCGACCGCACGGTCGTAGGGCAGGAAGCGATTGGCCACCAGGAAGAGATGCCCCCCGGGGCGCAGGACTCGATGCGCCTCCTCGATAAAGCGCTCGGCGGTGCGCGTGTCGGTCTGACGGTCGAGGTGGAACGGCGGGTTCACGGC
>JAIBBD010000097.1 GCA_019694855.1 Dehalococcoidia bacterium | reverse complement strand
GATGTTGGCGGCAGTGTAGGAGCGGGCAGCACGGCTGTCATGAGCCCCGAGGGAGCCGCTGTCCCTGAGAGCGCAGATACTGGTCGGGACACGGACCTGGAGGCGGCGAGGAGCGATGATGGACACCAACACACTGATCCTGGGCGCCGGCTTCGGCGGCCTCGAGCTCGCCTCTCGCCTCTCCGACGCGCTTGGCCCCGATGCTGGCGTCACGCTCATCGACCAGAACGAGGGCTTCGTCTTCGGCTTCTCGAAGTTCGAGCTCATGTTTGGCCGTGCGACCCTCGATGAGGTGATGCACCGCTACGCCGAGCTGGTGAAGCCGGGCGTCGCCTTCCGGCGGGAGCGCATCCTCTCCATCGACCCTGCGGCCCGCCGCGTGGTCACCGACCGCGAGACCTACGAGGCGCAGACCCTCGTCGTCGCCCTCGGTGCCGAGTACGACCCCGGCGCCACGCCCGGTTTCGTCGAGGGCGGCCACGAGTTCTACTCCGTCCCCGGCGCGATCGCCCTCCACGACGTCCTGCTCGGGTTCGAGGGCGGGGCGGTGGTCATCGGCGTCCTCGGGCAGCCCTTCAAGTGCCCGCCCGCCCCCTGCGAGGCCGCCATGCTCCTCGAGGAATGGCTCACCAAGAGAGGCCAGCGCGAACGCTCGAGCGTCACGCTCGTCCACCCCTGGGGCACCCCGGTTCCGCCCTCGCCGGACGGCTCCGTGGCCATCCGGCAGCGCTTCGAGGAACGCGGCATCACGTTCCTCGGCGACCGCACCATCACCCACATCGATCCGGCCGCGAAGACAGTCCACATCGCCGACGGCAGCACGGTTCCATACGACCTCTTCCTGGGCATTCCCATCCACCGCGTGCCCGCCGTCGTCGTTGAGTCGGGCCTCGCCGAGGACGGCTGGATCCCCGTCGACAAGACGAACCTCGCGACCCGCTTCCCCGGCGTCTACGCCCTCGGCGATGTCACCAGCGCGCCCGTACCCAAGGCGGGAGTGTTCGCCGAAAGCGCCGCCCGCGCCCTGGCCAGCTACCTCATCGACCAGGCGAAGCAGACCGCCGACTTCCGCCCCTTCGACGGCTCAGGCTCCTGCTACGTCGAGTTCGGCGGCGGCCTCGTCGGGCGCGTCGACGCCGACTTCCTCACCGGCCCCCAGCCCCGAGGCCCCTTCGTCGCCCCGTCCGAGGAACTCGCCCGCGAAAAGGCCGGCTTCGCCACCACTCGCGACCGACGTTGGTTCCGAGCCTAGGTCCGAGTAACAAGAGCTGCGCCGGCTTCAACTCCGGCGCCGCTTCCCAACGTCGCGCCCTCGCTCTGCCCGCTGCCTAGCGCGCCGCGGGCCCCGCTTGGGGCTCCGATCGTACCTCGCCCCGGCCGTGGCTCACCTCGCCCCGTGCCGCCCGCTCACGCCACTCCACCAGCACCCGGTCATGCAGGAAGAACGACAGCGTCAGACCCACCGTGCTGAGCCCGGTCATCAGCCAGAACGCGTCGCGGAACGAACGCAGCATGAAGCTCAACGGCGCCGTGCCGCTCGTGATCGAGGTGCCCTCGGGCGCCCCGTGCCACCTCAGGCTGAACACCAGGACGGTCGTCACGATCGCCGTCGCGATTGCCCCGTTGATGCGCTGCCCCGTGTTCACGAGCGCCGTCGCCCGCGGCATCTGCCCCTCGGGCACGGTGTTGTAGGCGACCATCTGCACCGTCTGCGAGAACAGCCCGAGTGCGAGGCCCCGCCCGCCCACGAGGATCATCACCGCATACAGCGGCGTGCGCTCGTCCACGAACCCCCACAGGAACGTCGTCGCCAGCAGCACCCCGAGGCCGGCCACCGAAAGCACCTTCGGCCCCACGCGGTTATACGCGCGCCCCGCGAGGTTCATCGTCACGAATGCCACGATCCCCATCGGCAGCAATGCCATGCCGGTCTTCGCCGCCGACCACCCGTGCGCGAACTCGAGGAACAGCGGCAGCAGATAGTTCAGCCCGAACAGCGAGAAGAAGCCGATCCACTGCACCGCCACGGCCAGCCGGAACATCGGGTCGCTGAACAGCCGCAGCTGCAGCATCGGCTTCCGGTGCCCCAGCTCGTGGCGGACGAAGAGCGTCAGCCCCACGAGCCCCACGGCCAGCAGCGCCAGCACCAGCGGCGATCCCCACCCGTGCTGTGCGCCCCAGCTCAGCGCTAGCACGAGGCTCGGGAACGTGATCGCCGACAGCACAAAGCCCCGCGTGTCGAGCTTCGCCGTGTGCCGGATCGGCGTTTCCTTGAGCAGCCAGATCGCGAGCCCGAGGTCGATCAGCCCGATCGGCACGTTGATCAGGAAGATCGCGCGCCAGCTGGCGTACTCCGTCAGGTACCCGCCGAGCGACGGCCCGAGCACCGGACCGAGGAGCACCGGGATCCCGAGCAGCCCCATGAAGTACGGCCGCTCCAGCGGCGTGATCAGCGTGAAGACGATCGCCATGCCCAGCGGCTGGATCATCCCGCCGCCGAGCCCCTGCAGGACGCGGAAGAACGTCAGGCTCTGCACGTTCCATGCCATCCCGCACAGCGCCGAGCCGACCGTGAACGAAATCAACGTGATGATGTACAGCCGCTTCATCCCGACCCGCTCGGCCAGGAACCCGCTCGCCGGGATCACCACCGCGAGCGCCATCAGGTAGCTCGTGATCACGAGCTGACCCTCTTCGATGCTCGCCCCGAAGTCCTTCAGGATGCTCGGCAGCGCGATGTTGACGATCGAGGTGTCCAGCACCGACATGAACGACCCCACGGTCGTCACCGCCAGCGGCAGCCACCGAGGATCGAAGCCCGTCGGCCGCACCGGAGCCGCCCGCGCCGTCATCGTCCGCCTCCCCGCCGCCGCGGTCCGCGCGCCTCACCACGAGGAATGCGCCGCGCCCGCGACAACATCAGTGTCTCCCTGACCATGTAGCGCTATTTAATCATGCAGGTCTGCTAAGGGGCGCTGCCCCTCGCCAAGTACCGTCCAGACCCGGCGTGGCGGCGGCTCGCGACACGAAGAAGCGCCGCCGGAGCCATGCCCCGGCGGCGCTTCGCGAATGAACCCTGACCGGTGGGGACTACCCTCGAGGCAGCCCCAGACCACGCGTCGCGATGATGTTGCGCTGGATCTCGCTCGACCCGCCCGCGATGGTGATCACCACGCTGCTCACGTAGGTCTGCGTGTGCGTCGCCCGCAGCGGCGCCAGCGGCTCCTTCGAGGACCACAGGTTCCCGTACAGCCCGTACACCTTCGTCCCCGTCCGCGACACCCGCTGCGACAGCTCCGAAGAGTACGCCTTCCCCATCGACGCCTCGTAGTTCGGGATTTCACCCCGCGACTGCATCGAGGCGATGCGCAGCGACAGGTTGCTGTTAATGTCCACCTCGATGAAGCGGTCGGCGATCTCGTGCCGCAGCTGGTGCGCTCGGTTCGGCCGTTGCCCGCCCTTCACGTCCTCGATCAGCGCGTTCAGCGCCCGCTGCTGCTGCATCGCGCCCGCGATGCCCGACCGCTCGAAGTCCAACAGCGTCATTCCCACGTACCAGCCGCGGTTCACCTCGCCCACGACCTGGTCGACCGGGATCCGCACGTCCTCGTAGAACGTCTCGTTCGTCGCGTGGTGCCACCCCATCGAGATGATCGGCCGCACCGAGATGCCCGGCGTCGTCATGTCCGCCATCAGGAACGTGATCCCGCGATGCTTCGGCGCATCCGGGTCCGTCCGCGTCAGCATGAAGATCCAGTTCGCCATGTGACCCGCGGAGGTCCACAGCTTCTGGCCGTTCACCACGTACTCGTCGCCCTCGCGCACCGCGCGACACTGCAGCGACGCGAGGTCAGACCCCGCCCCCGGCTCCGAGAACCCCTGCGCCCACAGGTACTCCCCCTTGAGCGTCGGCGGCAGGAAGCGCTTCTTCTGCTCCTCGGTCCCGTGCACGAGGAGCGTCGGCCCGATCTGCATCAGGTGAGCGCCGCCTACCTCGGGCGCCTCCACCCGCGCCAGCTCCTGCTTGAGGATGAACTGTTCGATCGTCGACAGCCCCGCCCCGCCATACTCGGACGGGAAGCTCGGGGCCGCCCACCCGCGCGAATTCAGCGCCTCCATCCACTGATGGGCCGCCGCCTTCGCCGAGTCCGTCCCGTGCATCATGTCGAACTGCCACCCGGCCTCCGGATTGTCATCCTCCGGCCCGTTCACGATCTGGTCGTGGTAGTACTTCGGCAGCGAAGCCTCGATGAACGCCCGCGCATCCGCGCGGAACGCCGCCTGCTCCGGTGTGTCGTTCCAGTCCATCGCGTCTATCCCTCCTCAGAGGTCCGTACTAATCGAAGGTTCCACCTAGCTGATACGCCCGACCCAACGAGGAGTCAACCGCCACGCGAGGCCGCCCGCCTCCGCCGCGCGCACGACACGTCGTAGGCCGCCTACAGGTTCACCCACAGGTGCGCCGGGACGCCGAGCGCCTCTTCGAGCTGGAGCGCCGTCTCCGCCGTGATCGCCTTCTTTCCCCGCACGATCTCATTGATCGCCTGCACAGTCCGGTCGATGTTGAGCGCCAGCTGGCGCTGCGTCAGCCCTCGAGCCTCGAGCTCCTCGGCGAGCAGCTCGCCCGGGTGAATCGCGAGGTCGGACTCGGCGCGGATGTTGAACATGCCCCCATCGTAGCCGACTCCCGCCCCTACCCCGCCCCCAGCACAGACTCCACCGCGTGGTTCGCCGACCGCAGCGACCCCTCGATGAACCCCTGGAAGTCCGAGTACGCCTCCCCGCACACGTGCACGTTCGCCACCGACGACCCTTCGAGGGCGAACGCCCGCAGCCGCTCCCGCACCTCCGTCGAGTCCACCCCCGGCTTCCAGCAGTGCGCCGCCCCGCCGAACGCCTCTGCGGACCAATCGTGGATCCCGAACGACAGCACGTCCGCCAGCCCGTCCTCGAGGCGTTCCGTCAGCACGTCCGCCGGCCCGCGCAGCAGCCGCGGCACCCAGCTGTGGTCCGCCCCGAACAGCTCCGAGAACAGCTCCTCGACCACGTCCTGCTCCTCCGAAGAGCACACCCGCAGGTGCGCCGCGATCGCCCCTGCGAGCGTCGCCCCCGGCTCGCGGCCGCGCCGCACCAGCTCCCCGCCGAGGCGCCCCAGCGCCGCTACGAGCCCCTCTTCCACCCGGCTGCGCTGTGCGTTGATCTTCGCGATCACGTCCGGGTTCGCCTCCACCAGCAACTGCCGCACGAGCGAGCGCCGCAACCCCTCGAGATGTGAGTCGCCTGCCGGGGCATCGTCGGTGACATAAGTGATGGCGTTGAACCCCGGCCCTTCGGGCAGCAACGGCCGCCAGAACTCGATGAATGGGTGGTCTGTGTAGAGCATCACCATCCCCGCCTCGACCGGGCACGTGCAGCGCGCCTCGGGGTCGAGGCGTGCGGGGCAGTCGGCCTGCGGCCCCGGGTGGGTGAAGTAATGCAGCTCACGAGTCGGCACCAGCCAGGCCAGCGACTGCGCCTCGGCGTGCGGACTCCACCACGGATGCTCGACCACGAGGAATGCCTTCAGCAGCGGCAAGGGCAACACCGCCTCCACGTCCGCACGTAGTTGCGAGGTGAACGCTGCCGCGACCTTGCGCAGGGGCGCCTGTGGCAGCGCCAGCACCGCGTGATCCACGTTGAGCGGCGCGCTGCCCTCGATCGTCACGTCCAGCGTCCCGTCCGGTCGCTGCGCGAGGCCTCGCACCGTCCGGTGCAGCTCGAGCTTCACGTTCGGTAGCGCCTCGAGCTTCGCCAGGAGCCGGTCGATCAATGTCTCCACCCCGTTGCCGGACTCCGGCGCGAACGTCATCAGCCGCGCCCCCGCCGTGGAGGCCTGCCGCAGCCAGAAGATGCCCCACTCCACGGCGCTCGGGTTGTACTCGATGAAGTGGTAGAACGTGCCCGTGTCCCGGATGCGCGCCAGCGCGCCCGGCGAGATCGTCTCCGCCAGCGCGTTCCACAGCCCGAGGTCGTGCAGCAGCGGCCCCGCCGGGTCGGCGCCGAGCCGCCCCTCCCGCCGCAGCGTGTCGAGGTACGCCTGCACCGCCT
>JAIBBD010000024.1 GCA_019694855.1 Dehalococcoidia bacterium | reverse complement strand
TGGTTGAGGGAGCCGTTGTGCTGAGCAGCCTGCACTGCCGAGTCCTGCCTGTCCGGCCGCGCGAACCTCGAAGCCGCGGGCGTGGGGCCGAGGACCAGGCCGCCGGAGGCGCGGGCGTCAGGGGACGTCCGAGGCGGTCGAGTCGGAGCCGGACGATTTTACATCGAAGAGGCTCGGCTACCGCAAGGGGTCGCGCGGGCCTGAACCGACATTATCCCCCCAGGCGGTAGTCGGGCGCGGTGATCTCGTGAACGTTTGAGACTTGGAGGTCCGCAAGGCGTGAGGCGATGCGCGGCTCCATCTTCGAGAGTTCGCAATTCGTGGTGACAACGGTGGGGAGCCGCCCGAGGTGGCGGTGGTTGAGCATCTGATACAGCTTCTCCTCGGCCCATGGACTCGACTGCTGTGCGCCGAGGTCATCGAGGACAAGGACCGGCACTTCGCGGAGGCGGGTGAACGCGGCGTCGAAGCGCTCAGCAGCACCGGGGGCGAAGGTCGCGCGCAGCTCATCGAGCAGGTCAGGGACGTTGGCGAAGCAGACGGCATCGCCCGCGTCGAGGCGGTGGTTGGCGATGGCTGCGGCGAGGTGCGTCTTGCCGCAGCCGGTCTGGCCGAGGAGGACGAGCCAGCCGTCGGGCGCCTCGGCCCAGCGGCGGGCGGCCTGAAAGGCGCTCTCGAGGCTCTCGCGCTGCTTGCCCCGGAGACCGTGGCCGCGCGGGTCGAAGGTCTCGAAGGTGAGGGTTCCGAGGCGGTCGCGTGTCATGGCGCCGATGTGGGAGTAACGCGGGGCGGCGCGGCGCTCGAGGACGAAGACCTGCGAGAGCGCGGGGTCCGTGAGGCGCGCGCCGAGGCGGGGGTCGATTTCCTCGGGGGGCGCGTCGCAGGTAAAGACAGTGGGCAGGGCGGCGTGGAAGCGGTAGGAGACGACCTGGTAGAACTTCTCGCGCGCCCAGGGGGTGGCGGAGTAGGCATCGAGGTCGTCGAAGATGGCGAGCGGCGCGGTGCGAACCTGCTCGATGAGGCGCTCGTAGGGCACCTCGGCGGCGGCGTCGTAGGAGGCACGGAGCTGGTCGAGGAGGTCGGCGACGGAGAGGAAGAGGGCGGGCTCGCCATTCGCGATGACGTGGTTGGCGATGGCAGCGGCGAGATGGGTTTTGCCGCAGCCGGGGACGCCAGTGAGGACGAGCCAGCCCTCGGGGTGGCCAGCGAAGCGGCGTGCGGCCTCGACGGCGTGGGCGTAGCGCTCCTGGGCGTCGCGACGGGTGGAGCGGCCGCGCGGCAGCAGCGTGTCGAAGGTGAAGCGGGCGAGGGCGCCGAGGCGGGAGTAGCGCAGGAGGCGCGCCTGGCGCTCGCGGTCGTCCTCGCGCTGCGTGCAGCGGCAGGGGACCGCGCGGCCGAAGTCGGGGCTGTCCGGATCGGCGGTGACGCGGACGAAGCGCGCGCCATCACAGAGCGGGCACACCTCGACGGGGGTCTCAGGAGCGGCGGATGACCTTCTCGTAGGGCCCGTGGTCGCGGCCAGCCTGCGTTCGCGTAGCAGCTGTTCCAGTCGTTGCATCGGTGTCACGTCCTTCCGCTTCCCAGCGTTCGAGGACCGCCCGCACATAGTTCCAGGAGCGAGCGTTGCGCAGGGCGGCGAGGCGAATGGCCTCGACCAGCCACTGCTCAGGCCAGCGACCGACGGCCTCGGCGATGGCGTCGGCGACGGCCGGGGAGAGCACGCCGATCTCCTGCTCGTAGACCTCGGCGGGGCGCGGGGGGCGCGCGGCCGGCGCCGGAAGGCGGGCGGCGAGGGCCGGTGCCTCGAGCGCACCGGCGCGGACACGCATCAGCGCGCGGCGGCCGGCGTCGTTGTTCATGAAATAGAGCGCGTCGCCATCGGCGAGGGGGCAGGCGACGAAGGTTCCGCGCGCGACGGCCGCGTCGAGGGCGGCACGGACCGCCTCGGCGCCGCCACGGTGGGCGAAGGCACGCGCGAGGGGGGCCTCGGCGGCCAGTTCGGAGGCGCGGACGGCGCGCAGGGGGCCGCGCTTGCGGGCGATGGCGTACAGCGCGTAGAGGGTGGCGCGCAGCTCCTCGGTGTCCTCGATGGCGGGGAGGAGGTCGACGAAGAACTGCGCCGGGAGCGTCGTGGCGGCGCCACCGGCAACGAAGCCCTCGAAGGCCGGGGCTGCTTCGGGGGTCATGGGCCGTACGCCGCGGGCTCGCGGAGGATGAGGTCCTGGAAAGACGCGGTGCGGTTCACGAAGCGGACGGCGACGGTACCGGTGGGGCCGTTGCGGTGCTTCGCGACGATGAACTGAGCGATGCCGGTGGGGTGCTGGCCGCCAGGGTCGCCCGGGTGCTGCTCTTCCCATTCCTCGCGGGTGGTGTACATGTCCTCGCGGTAGATGAACATCACGATGTCGGCGTCCTGCTCGATGGAGCCGGACTCGCGGAGGTCGGAGAGCATCGGGATGTGCGGGGTGCGCGTCTCGACGGCGCGGGAGAGCTGGGCGGCGGCGAGGACGGGGACGCCGAGCTCACGGGCGAGCTCCTTGAGCCCTCGGGAGATGGCGCCTACCTCGTTAGCGCGCGTGTCGGCGCGGCCGCTGCCGTGGAGCAGCTGCAAGTAGTCGACGATGACGAGGTCGAGGCCGTACTCGGACTGGAGACGGCGGCACTTGGCGCGGATCTCGGGGACGGTGAGGACGGCGGAGTCGTCGATGAAGATGTGCGTCTCGGCGAGGGTGCCGATGGCGTGCATGATGCGCGCCTCCTCGGCCTCGGTGTGCATGCCGAGGCGTAGGCGAGTGGAGTCGACATCGGCCTCGGTGGAGAGCAGGCGCATGGCGAGCTGCTCGCCGGCCATCTCGAGGGCGAAGAAGGCCACGGTGCCGTGCTGGCCGACGGCGACGTTCCTCGAGAGGTTCAGCAGGAACGACGACTTCCCGACACCGGTGCGGGCGGCAACGATGACGAGGTCGCCGCGCTTGAAGCCGCCGAGGAGCGAATCGAGATCCATGAAGCCGGAGCGGACGGCGGAGACCATGAGGCCGTCGGCGGACTCGCCCGGATCCTCGAGGAACTGGTCGAGGAGGTCGCGGAGGCGGGTGAAGTCCCCGGCGGCCTCGGCGTTGCGGATGCCGAGGAGGAGGCCCTCGGCGGCGGCGAGGACGCGGGTGGCGTCGGGGCCGCCCTCGTAGGCAAGCTGGGCGATCTGGCCGGCGGCCTGGATGAGGCGACGGTAGAGCGCGTCGCGGGCAACGATGCGTGCGTGGGCCTCGACGCCGACGGCGGTGAAGTGACGGCCGGCGATCTCGACGAGGGCGGGCTCGCCGCCGAGGGCATCGAGGTGGCCGGCGCGGTCGAGCTCGTGGGCGAGGGTGGGGATGGTGATGGCCTCGCCGCGGTCGGCGAGGGCCTGGCAGGCCTCGTAGGCCCAGGAGTGCTGCTCGCGGAAGAAGTCCTCGGGCCGAACGATGGGGAGGACGCGGGCGTAGGCGTCCTCGTCGAGGAGGAGCGCGGCGATGACCGCTTCCTCGGCGGAGATGTCGTGCGGCGGGAGGCCAGCGGCGGGACGGCTATCCGGCCGGAGTGGAGCCGGCCGGCTGGTGCTGACCATCAGGGCGGGTTAGGAGGCGGCCGAATCCTCCGGCTGGTCTGCGGCGGAGCCAGCAGCCTCGGAGGTGGCCGAATCAGCGGAGGATTGGCCCTGCTCCGACACACCATCGGCGGCCGTGTCGGCGGCCGAGGCTGCACCATCCGCACCGGTGGCCATCTCTTCGGGCTCCTCTGGCACAGCCAGCAGAGCTTCGACGGCTGCCTCCACGCCTTCCGGCGCATCGACATCCACGACGGCTACCTGCACTTCGGCGGTCACATTACGTGAGAGCCGAAGCGGTACGGAGTACAGCCCGACCTGACGGATCACCTCGGGCAGCAGTACGCGACGCCGGTCCAGTTCCTCGCCAAGAATCTCCCCAGCCTTCTCGGCGATGTCAGCATTTGTGACGGAACCGTACAGGCGTCCCTGCTCTCCGACGCGAACGGCGCACACGAGCGTCTGGCCATCAAGCTTGCCGACAAGCCTGCGAGCCTGCTCGTCCAGAGACAGCTGCCGTTGCTCTTCCTCGGCGGCGAGCTTCGCAGCCCGCTTGAGGATGGCTGGCGTTGCCGGCGCGGCATAGCCGCGAGGCAACAGGTAGTTCCGGGCGTACCCGTTGGCGACGGTTTTCACCTCGCCCCGAGTGCCTGAACCCTCGACAGTCTCCAGAAATAGCACCTTCACGACGGATGACCCTCTCGGCGTGTCGGAGCCGGGACACCAGCTATAGTGCGGGCGCCGGCCGTGCCGACCCATGCAGTTACCAACGACGTTGTCCAGAAGTTCTCGGTGGGAGACTCGGACGAGGCGTGGATAGTCTTGTGAAACGGACTCACAGGTTACCCGCGCTGCGTCGTGGGGTGCAATCGGGGTCGGCGGTGGCTGGTTCCTCGCGCTATGTGCTGTTGTGAGGAGCAGGGTAGAACTTGTGTGCGTCTGTTGTCAAACGTTTGTTCTGTCTATTGGCAGCGTAGGCGATCCGGGCGACAGAGCTCGTCGTGGGACGTCGGATGTCGCTCGTTCGAATGGTTGGTGGTGACCCAACGTTGGTGGGGAGGCCCACCCGCCCACCCTCAACGGGGTGGCCGCCCCCCGTGCATCCCCGGCGGGTTGGTTGGGGAAGTATCGCCGTTCCGGGACCTGCGTCGGGTGACGCGTCAGGCAGTCAAGGTTCGATGTAAGCAGCAGGCCCGGCCGGAATGATCCGGCCGGGCCTGCTGCGTGGTCTGCCCTCGGGGCGACGCTAGGACCTCGGGAGGCCGAGGCCGCGGGTGGCGATGATGTTGCGCTGGATCTCGTTGGAGCCGGCGAAGATGGTGAAGACGACGCTGTGGACGTAGTCCTGCGTGAAGCGGGCGTCCAGGGTCGTGCGGGCGTCGTCGCGGTCCCAGACGTTGGCGTAGAGGCCGAAGGCCTTCATGCCGGTGTTGCACACGCGCTGGTGGAGCTCGGAGTTCCAGATCTTGGACGTGGAGGCCTCGTAGTTCGGGATCACGCCCGCGGCCTGCATGGAGGCGATGCGGAACGAGAAGTTGAACATGACCTCGGACTCAATCCAGCGGTCCGCGATCTTGTCGCGCACGAGGTTGGCGCGGCCCTGCGAGCGCTCCACGCCATCGCCCGTCTTCAGGTACTTGATGAGGTCGGTGAGGTTGCGGCGCTGGGTGATCGCGCCGCTGATGTTCGAACGTTCGAAGTCGAGGAGCGTCATGCCCACGTACCAGCCGCGGTTGACCTCGCCAACGACGTTTTCGGCGGGGATGCGTACGTCCTCGTAGAAGGTCTCGTTGGTGGCGTGCTCCCAGCCCATCGAGATGATGGGGCGGACGGAGATGCCGGGAGTCGTCTGGTCCATGATCAGGAAGCTGATGCCGCGGTGCTTCGGGGCATCCGGGTCGGTGCGGAAGAGGCCGAAGATCCAGTTGGTCTTGTGGGCGGTCGAGGTCCACATCTTCTGACCGTTGATGACCCACTCGTCGCCGTCGCGGGTGGCGCGCGCCTGGAGGCCGGCGAGGTCGGAGCCGGCACCCGGCTCGGAGAAGCCCTGTGCCCAGCGGATCTCGCTGCGGATGGTGGGGGCGAGGTACTTCGCCTTTTGCTCTTCGGTGCCGTGCACGAGGAGGGTGGGGCCGAGGAGCGAGAGACCCTGGCCACCGGGCTGCGGCGCCTGCGCCTGCGCCATCTCGGAGGCGAAGACGAACTGCTCCATGGTGGTCATGCCCGCGCCGCCGTATTCCTTCGGCCAGTGGGGGGCGACCCAGCCCTTCTCGGTGAGGGCGGCGTTCCACTCGGTCGCGGCCTGCTTGGCGGCGGCGTCGCCGTGGACGTAGTCCTGCTCCCAGTTCTCCTCGAGACCGATGGCGGGCCGGCTCTCGCGGCGCTTGTAGTACTCGGGAAGCTTGGAGTTGATGAAGTCGCGGACTTCCTTGCGGAACGTCGCCTGCTCTTCGCTGTCGGACCAGTCCATCGAAGTTCCTTTCTGAGCCGTGCGGCTCCTGCGAGCTGCGAAGTCGCCGGGGCGGGAGGCGCGGTTCCGGCGTCTGTGATGCGATCGGCGGGCGGCGACGCCCCCGAGGCAGCCGCATTTTACGGCATCGATGGCGCTTCGTGATGGCCGCGTGGGGTCGAGTAGTGAAACGCAGAGCGGCCCGACCGGGATCGATCGGGCCGCTCTGCGTCGGTCTATGGGGTCGCCGAGCGCGGCTAGCTCCTCGGCAGGCCGAGGCCGCGGGTGGCGATGATGTTGCGCTGGATCTCGTTGGAGCCGCCGAAGATGGAGAAGACGACGCTGTGCACGTAGTCCTGGGTGAAGCGGGCGTCGAGCGGCGTGCGAGCGTCATCGCGATCCCAGAGGTTCGCATAGAGGCCGAAGGCCTTCATGCCGGTGTTCGATGAGCGCTGGTGCAGCTCGGAGTTCCAGATCTTTGAGGTGGACGCCTCGTAGTTCGGGATCACGCCGGAGGCCTGCATCGAGGCGATGCGGAACGAGAAGTTGAACATCACCTCGGACTCGATCCAGCGGTCGGCGACCTTGTCGCGGACCAGCGTGGCGCGGCCCTGCGAGCGCTCGGCGCCGACATCGGTCTTGAGGTAGCTGATGAGGTCCGTGAGGTTGCGGCGCTGGGTGATGGCGCCGCTGATGTTCGAACGCTCGAAGTCGAGCAGGGTCATCGCGACGTACCAGCCACGGTTGACCTCGCCGACGACATTCTCGGCCGGGATGCGGACATCCTCGTAGAACGTCTCGTTGGTGGCGTGCTCCCAGCCCATCGAGATGATGGGGCGGACCGAGATGCCCGGCGTCTTCATGTCCATGATGAGGAACGAGATGCCGCGGTGCTTCGGGGCGTCCGGGTCGGTGCGGAAGAGGCCGAAAATCCAGTTGGCCTTGTGGGCGGTCGAGGTCCACATCTTCTGGCCATTGATGACCCACTCGTCGCCGTCACGAGTGGCACGGGCCTGGAGGCCGGCGAGGTCGGAGCCGGCACCCGGCTCCGAGAAGCCCTGGCCCCAGCGCATTTCGCTGCGGATGGTGGGCGGGAGGTACTTCGCCTTCTGCTCCTCGGTGCCGTGGACGAGGAGGGTGGGGCCGAGGAGCGAGAGGCCGGAGCCGCCCGGCTGCGGGGCCTGCGCCTGCGCCATCTCGGAGGCAAAGACGAACTGCTCCATGGTGGTCATGCCGGCCCCGCCGTACTCCTTCGGCCAGTGGGGGGCGACCCAGCCCTTGGTGGTCAGCGCGGCGTTCCACTCGGTCGCGGCCTGCTTGGCAGCATCGTCGCCGTGGACGTAGTCCTGCTCCCAGTTCTCCTCGAGGCCGACGGCGGGCTTCTCCTGACGTCGCTTGTAGTACTGGGGGAGGTTCCCGTTGATGAAGTCGCGGACTTCCTTGCGGAATGTCGCCTGCTCGTCGCTGTCGGCCCAGTCCATCTT
Source organism: Dehalococcoidia bacterium (assembly GCA_019694855.1). Taxonomy (GTDB): domain Bacteria; phylum Chloroflexota; class Dehalococcoidia; order UBA2979; family UBA2979; genus JAIBBD01. The sequence goes on along the minus strand of JAIBBD010000024.1, from coordinate 23,399 downwards.
CTATCCCTTTCACGCAGGCGTGTCCTGCGGTTACGCATGCCCAAAGCCCCGGTGCGGGCACCGGGCATTCTACGACATCGATGCCGCCCCGTAATGAGGGCCAGGCGTGCGAGCGGTCAGGCGCGGCGGGCGACGTCCGGGTCGGCTGCGGAACCCGCGAGGATCCGGCCGAGGCCGCCCTCGGAGGCGTCGCGCAGCGTCTCGATGGGGGCATCGAGCGGGCCGAGGCGGAAGCGGTCGCCGGTCGCGACGCCGATGACCGCGAGCGGCACGTCGTATTCGCCGGCGAGTCGGCGGAGGCCTTCGAGATCCTGGTGCTCGGTGACGGCGACGACGAAGCGGGACTGGGCCTCGCCGAAGAGCGCGGCGTCGAGGCGGGGGCCGAGCGCGGGCGGGCCGTCCTCGGGAGGCTCGAGGCCGAGACCAGCGGCGATGCAGCTCTCGGCGACCGTGACGGCCAGGCCGCCATCGGCGCAATCGTGGGCAGCGCTCAGGAGCCAGCGGGCATGGGCTTCGCGGACGAAGTTCTGAACGCGGGCTTCACGGTCGAGGTCGATGTGGGGGCGGCCGGCGACGGTGCGGTGCGCGCGAGCGAGGTACTCGGAACCGGCGAGCGTGTCCGCGGACTGGGGCACCTCGGCGCCGACGAGGACGAGCGTGTCGCCATCCTTCGGGGCGATGGTGAGGGCGCGGCGCACCTCGTCGACGATGCCAAGCATCCCGACGGTGGGGGTGGGGAGGACGGCGCCCGTGGGGGTCTCGTTATAGAGCGAGGCGTTGCCGGAGACGACGGGAGTGCCGAGGGCGGCGCAGGCGTCAGCGAGGCCGAGGATGGACTGCTCGAGTTCGTAGGCGACCTCGGGACGCTCCGGGTTGCCGAAGTTCAGGCAGTCGGTAATCGCGACGGGTGTTCCGCCGACCGCGACGACGTTGCGGGCGGCCTCGGCGACGGCGATCTGGGCGCCCACGCGCGGATCGAGGCCCACGAGGCGGCCGTTGCAGTCGGAGGCGACGGCGACGCCTCGGTCGGTGCCCTTCAGCCAGATGACGGCCGCATCGCCACCGGGGGCTACGACGGTGTTCGTCTGCACCTGGTGGTCGTACTGGCGGAAGATCCAGCGACGACTCGCCAGGTTCTCCGAACCGAGGAGGTCGCGCAGCGCAGCCGTGGCGGCTTCCGGGGCGAGGTCAGGGAACGCCGTGAGGTCTACGGACAGGCGGGCGTCGAGGCCGGCGGGGCGCGCGGGCTCGAGATCGTACTGGGGTGGGTCGCTCAGCACGGCGATCGGGATGCGAGCAACCACCTCGTCGCCGTCGCGGATCGTGGCCATGCGGTCGTCTGTAACGACGCCGATCACGTCCGCGTGGAGCTCCCAGCGGCGGAAGAGGGCGAGGACATCCTCGAGGTGCTCGCGCTTCGGGATGACGAGCATGCGCTCCTGGGACTCGGAGAGCATGACTTCGTAGGGGGTCATGTGCAGCTCGCGGCGCGGGACGCGGGCGACGTCGATGTCGATGCCGGTCCCGGCACGGTTGGCGGACTCGACGGCGCTCGAGGTGAGGCCGGCGGCACCGAGGTCCTGCAGGCCCTCGATCCAGTCCCCATGGTGCTCGGCGAGCTCGACACACGCCTCCATGAGGAGCTTCTCCATGAAGGGGTTGCCGACCTGGACAGCCGGACGACGCTCGGCGGAGTCCTCGTCGAGCTCGACGGAGGCAAAGGTGGCGCCGTGGATGCCGTCGCGCCCGGTGTCGGCGCCGACGAGGACGAGCAGGTTGCCGGGCCCTCGAGCGGCGGCGGAGAGCAGGTGCTCGACGCGGCCGACGCCGACGCACATGGCGTTGACGAGGGGGTTGCCGCTGTAGGCGGCGTCCATCTGTACTTCGCCGCCAACGGTCGGGACGCCGATGCAGTTGCCGTAGCCGCCGATGCCGGCGACGACACCGGCGAAGAGGTGGCGGTTGTGGGCGTCATCGAGGGGGCCAAAGCGCAGGGAGTCGAGGAGCGCGACGGGACGCATGCCCATCGCGAAGATGTCCCGGAGGATACCGCCGACGCCAGTGGCGGCGCCCTCGTAGGGCTCGATGGCGCTGGGATGGTTGTGCGACTCCATCTTGAAGACGGCGCACCAGCCGTCGCCCAGGTCGATCGCGCCGGCGTTCTCCGCGCCGACCTCGGTGAGGACGCGCGGGCCGCTGGTGGGGAAGTGGTGGAAGAGCGGACGAGTGTGCTTGTAGCCGCAGTGCTCCGACCAGAGAGCGCCGACCATGCCGAGTTCCACCTCGGTGGGCTCGCGGTCGAGCATCGCGAGCAGGCGCTCGTACTCGGCGCGGGACATGGCGACCTGGGCGAGCGTGTGGTCGTCGACGGGCATCGGCGGCGGCTCCGTGCGGGGAGATCGAGGGACGTCTACCAGCGTAGCAGTGAGTCCCGTGAGGCGGGAGCGGAGGACGTGTCCGTGAGACGGCGCGTGCGTAAAATCGTGGCGGCGTGCGGGGTCAGTCGCGCGCGACGGAGGTACGAATGCGGAAGCGCCTCGTCTGGGGTGGGTGGGTGTGCGCCTCGCTCGTGGCGGTGCTGATCCTCGGCGGCTGTGGCTCAAGCGGGGGTGGCCAGGCAGACACACAGTCGCGAGGCGGTGTTGCTGGACCTTCTGCCGCAGGGGCGACCGCGCAAGGAGCCTCGGCGACGGCGACTCGGACGACCGCGAGCAAAGAGGATTTCACCCTCGGGACGTGCGAAGTGACGATCAGCGGCGGGGTGAGCGCGACGATCAAGACCGGTGGCGGCCCTTCGTCGATCAACAGCGAGTACTGGCTGAGCGATTCCGAGCGGCTCCAGCTGGCGGTCGCGGTTGGGGACACGCAGGCGGCCGTGCAGGAGAAAATCGCGGCGGGTCAATTCGTGCTGACCCCGCTCTTGCTCACCTGTGGTGATACGAGGACGAACGTCCAACTGCTGGCTACCGCGCGCCGACAGGACCAACTGCCGTTTGGCGCCGGTTCGTACCGCATCGCCGCTGGAGAGCGCCTCGCCGCAGTGACCGAAGGCGAGTTTGCGGCAAGCGTCGTGTTGAGCGGCAAGGCCTATCGATCCGGCGGTGGAACCCTCGACATCACGCGGTTCGACCGCTCCGGGATCACGGGCTCATTCCGACTCGAGATCGACGATGGTGGAGCAGCGGGGGCCGCCCGCGGAACCGTCGTCGGGCGTTTCGAGATGAGCTGCACGGGTGTGTCCACCCGGGGCGGGTGCGCGCGATGACGCGAGGATGATCGGTTCACCCGCGCGATCCCTTCGGTTCCGAAGCGGCAACTGAGCGCAACGAACACGTGTCTGCAAGGAGGAGACGGTTGGAGCGGTTGGTGCGAGTGGGGTTATTCGTGGGGATTTCGGCCGCGCTGTTAATCTTCGCGGCGTGCGGCGGCGGGGATAGCAAGGACTCCTCGTCGGGGGAAGCGGCCGGAACGACAGCAGCCACCGCGAGCGGCAGCAGCTCAGGCGGGGCCTCGAGCCAGGCCGGTACGGCCGTGGCGACCGGGCGGGCGACCCAGGCCGCGAACACCTCGGGTGGAGGCGCGGGCTGCAAGGGGACGTTCAGCGGGGGCGTCACCGGGTCGTTCGAGAGCCCGGGTGGAACGAGCGCGGTCAACACCGACTACTGGTTTACGGAAGCCGAGTTGCTCCAGGCGGCGCGGTTCCTCGGGAGCGGCGAAGCACAGGTGAAGGCGGACATCGCGGCGAAGAAGTTCGTCGTCTATCCGCTGATCCTCAACTGCGGCGACTCGAAGACCGGGGTGAACTTCCTGGCCAAGGCGGACACGTACAACGACTTTCCGTTCGGGCCGAAGACGTACACGATCCCGAGCGGGGGTCTGCTCGGCGGAGCCACGAACGGCGAAGTCGGCGTCATCATCCTCGTGAACGACGACCCCTACAAGTCGAAGGGCGGCACCTTCGAGGTGAAGAAGTTCGACAAGACGGGCATCGCAGGCAGCTTCAGCATCGACATCGAGGAGGCGTTCGCCGCCTCCGGAGCCCCGAAGACGGGGAAGGTGACGGGAACGTTCGATATGGCGTGCACCGGATCGACGTCACGGGGCGGCTGCTCGCGCTGACCTCGGTGGCTTGGAGAGAGGGAAGGGCGCGAGCTGGGCTCGCGCCCTTCGTCTTCGTCCCGGGGGATTAGCGGAGGGCGATGCGGCCGTCGGTGGATACGGTGAACGGGCGGGGTAGGGCCTCTACATACCCCACGAAGGCTTCGTCGTCGGTACCACCGACCACCTCGCGGGAGGCGCCTTCGAGGAGGACCGTGAAGCTGTCGCCGCCGGTGGCGATGAAGTTGTTCACCGTGACGGTGTAGGTGGCGGCAAGGTCGAGCGGCGCACCGCCCACCTCGATGTCCTCCGGGCGGACGCGGTCGCCGACGGGCGCGTCAGGTGACCACCGGTAGCGCAGGCCGGACACCTGGAGGATGCGTGGCTGGGGCTGGCCTTCCCACTGCTGTTCGAGCAGGCGCTCAAGCTGCGCACCCGTCAGGCGCATGCGGATCAGGTCGTTGCGGAACGGCTGGATCGCGAAGAGCTCGCCCCACGTGACCTCGCCCACATCCAGATCGGCGCGGAGGCTGCCCGGGTTGAGGAAGGCGAGCTGGGTGCCGCCCTTCGCGCGCTGGGCGTCAGCAACGAGGTCGCCGAGCGCCGACTCGCTCGCGGGGGTCTGGTCGCGCGTGATGGGCGCGGCGGCCACGCCGACGACGCGGTCGACGAGCGGCGCAACCGAGTTCCTCGAGCGCTGGACGAGCTGTGCGATCTGCGGGTGCGGAGTCGTGCCGGGGGCGACATCGCCCCAGGTGCGGACAAGGTGCGCCTGCTTCGAGATGACGTCGCCCGACTTGCGGTCGATGGTGAGGTCGATGTCGGCATAGGCCGTGCCATCGGAGTAGGCCTGTGTCACGAGCTTGCCGTCGACGGTGCCGACGAATCCAGCCTCGGAATGGCCGGTGATGACGACATCGACGGCGTCGTCCATCGCCTCGACGATCGGGACGAGGGGGCCGGTGATCGGGCCGCCCTCGGGGGCTCCGCTTCCCGAGCCATGGAGGAGGACGACGATCGTCTCGATGCCGTGCGAGCGCAGCTCACGCACGGCGCGATTCACGCTCTCGGCTTCGTCAAGGAACTCGAGGGATTGGACCCCGGCCGGGGTGACGATGGTCGGGGTGTCGCGGAAGGCGACACCGATAATGCCGACCTCGACGCGACCGACCCGCTCGATGGCGTAGGCGGGGAGAACCGGCTGCCTCGTCGTGCGGTCCACGACGTTAGCGGCGAGGTACTGGAAGGGTGCTGGGCCAGCACAGGCGCCGCCCGACACGCAGCCGCCGTACTGCGTCCGAAGGAAGTCGCGGACGCCGTCGTTCAGCTCGTGGTTGCCGAGAGCGCTGTAGCGGAGCCCCATGAGGCCGAGCGCCTCGATGGTGGGGGCGTCATCGAGCAGGTTCGAGACGGGCGGGCTGGAGCCAAAAAGGTCGCCGCCGCCGAGGACGAGCGAGGGCGTGCCCTCGGCATCCGCGTCGTGGACCGCCTGGGCAAGGTAGGTGCCCAGGACGGCTGCGCCCCCGACGGGGCGTCCGTCGAGCGTCGAGGGGTCGAGCTCGCCTCGGAGGTCGTTGATGCCGAGCAGCTGCAGGTGGAGCGGGCGGTTCTTCGCGGCCTCGGCGGGGAGCACAGAGAGCGCGAGGAGGGCCAGCGCCAGGACGGCGACGGGCGCAGCGAGACGAGGCATCGAGGGCTCCCTCAGGTCGGGCGGGATCGATGCCTACGTCTATACAGGCTGGGGGCCGCTGCTGCGAGCGGCCCCCAGTGATGCAACTCGATGGTTACTTCAGCGAGAAGGGCGGGTACTGGTCGACCATGAGGCCAACGTAGGCGGAGACGCGCGCGCCCCAGCGTTGCACGCCCACGAGGTAATTGAACGGGCCCTGGGGGTAGCGGCCCGTAGCGAGGACGACGACCCAGGTCCAGAGGTAGGCGAAGGCGGCGCCCACGATGAGAAAGATCAGCACGAGGTAGTGGGGAATCGCGAGGAGCCACTTGATGAGCGGCATGAACCGCGCGTACTGCTCCTGGCGCTCCACGGTGTAGCGGACCGGTGGGTACTCGCCGTCCTCGAAGGAGAACGGGGGGTACTGGTCGTGGAAGAGCACGTAGGCCCACACGTTTTGTGACCAGCGCTGGATGCCCAGCTGGAGCTTGAAGAGCCCCTCGGGGTACTTGCGAGTGAAGAGGATCGCGAAGAGGGCGATCAGGGTGATCACGTTCGAGACGTTGTTGAACACGTAGATGATCGCGAGGTGGGGGATCGCGAGGAGCCAGCGGACGAGAATCATCCAGCGCTTGCCGCCCTCGGGGTATTGGACCTGGAGATGGACCGGGTAGTCGGCGGACTCGGAGGACATGGTTGCGGACATGGTGGCCATGGCTGGGCCTCCTTTCGGGACAGTGAAAACGTATCACTTTCGTGAAGGAAGCGGGCAGGGCCATTCCGCAGGTGTTGCGGGGGAGGAACGGGCAGCGGGGAGGCCGATCAGCCTCCCCGCTGCTGCTCGCACCTCCTGACGAGGAGTCAGGCGGGCTGGGCGAACCAGATCGAGGGTTCCCCGGCAACGCCTGCGCCGGCCATCGCTCCGTGCAGCTCGGCGCTCGCGGCGAAGGCCTGGGCCGCCTCGAGGGAGGCGAACTCGTGCGTCACGGTGATGTCGTTCGGGTTGTCGGCAGCGCGGTACACGGCCTGGCCGGTCACCCCGAGCCTGGTCTGGGTGGGCCGAAACTCGTCGTAGACCTTCCGCCACGCGGCGTAGTCCTGCACCTGGTGTCGCACAAACATGGTCGTCACGTTTCGCCTCCTTCTGCTGGGCTGACCGGCGCATCTGTCCGTAATCGATGCGCTCGGGCATATTGCTATGAAAGTATCTGTCTTGTCAACTACTGTAGTGAGTGAAATTGCACTGTGTCATTTCTCCCGATAGCCTAGGACTATGACCGGTGAAGCTCTGCCCCCGGAGGCAGCGTGGTTTGATTCGTGGCGAGGGATCGTGTTCACCCACGCACGGATGCTGGACGAGATAGGGCGCCGACTCGAGCAGCACTCGGGGATCTCGCTCGCGTTCCTCGACGTGCTCGGACGGCTCTACGACGCGCCCGACCGACGGCTGCGGATGCAGGAGCTGCAGCGCCGATCGCTGTTCACGCGCAGCGGGATGACGCGGGTCGTGGACCGGATCGAGGAAGCGGGCCTGGTGCAACGCGAGCGGGTGCCAGGCGACCGCCGAGGGGTGTGGGTGGTCATTACGTCGAAGGGCGTGCGGACGTACGAGGCCGCGATGCGACGACATACGCGGGACATCGAAGAGGTGTTCGGCGGGACGATGAGCGAGGCGGAGCATCGCGCGGTCGGCGACGCGCTGTGGTGGGCGTGGCACGACGAGGAGCCGGTGGCGCCCCCGGCGTAGCCGGCTGGCGTCAGATCGGCGGGCGAAGTCTCAGCTTTCCAGCAGGGCGACGAACTCCTCGACCGTCAGGTCTGCGTCACGAATGATCGTGCGGAGTGTGCCTGGTCGAGTTCGGAATGCCGCGGGACGGAGAGCGGAGGCCGACCAGCGGCGACCAGTCGCATGTGGCTGCCTCGGATGCGCCTGACCTCGTAGCCCAGCTTTGCGAGGACGCCGACGACTTCATCGCCGGACAGCACGGGCAACGCCGGCCCTACACCGCGACCTCAAGTGTCAGCGAGTCCTCGTCTGGCAACGAGGTCCCCTCTTCCAACATCGACTCGAGGGTCAGTAGGAGAACCTAGCGCGCGTTAGCGAGGGCTTCCTCGCGCGTACGGCCCTGAGTCACACAACCAGGCAGGGCCGGGAAGCGAACGACGATCCGGCCATCTTCGCCGGGTTCGAGGACGACGGTGTAGCTGCGAGTGGTGGTCATGCCCCCATTATGCCGCCGAGGGGGACGGCGCTGAGGATGGAGAGCCAGATAGCGTTGCCGTCCTCGCCGCCGAGGAGGGGGTCACACGTGCGTTCGGGGTGGGGCATCATGCCGAGGACGTTGCGGCCCTCAGACAGCACACCGGCGATGTTGCGCAGCGAGCCGTTCGGGTTGGCCTCGGGGGTGACGTTGCCGGCGTGGTCGCAGTAGCGGAACGCGACGCGCCCGGCCGCCTCGAGAGCATCGAGCGTCGCCTCGTCAGCGAAATAGTTGCCTTCGCCGTGGGAGATCGGAACCTCGAGGACGCGGTTGCGGGCGATGCCGCGCGTGAACGGCGACTGGTGCTCGGCGGCGACGAGGTGTGTGGGCTGGCAGCGGAACTGCAGTGAGTCGTTGCGCATGAGGACACCTGGAAGCAGTCCTGCTTCGCAGAGGATCTGGAAGCCGTTGCAGATGCCGATCACGAGGCCCCCGGCCTCGGCGTGGCGACGGACGGAGTCCATCACGGGCGAGAAGCGGGCGATCGCGCCGCAGCGCAGGTAGTCGCCATAGGAGAAGCCGCCTGGAAGGACGACGAGCTCGTCCGCGTCGAAAGGAGTGGCGTCGCGGTGCCAGACGCGGCGCGACTCGATGCCGACGCAGCTGAGGGCGTAGACGCAGTCGCCATCGCTCCAGGTGCCGGGAAAGACGAGGACGGCGGCGCGCATCGAAACCTCCGCGATCGTGGGGGGTTCCCAGTATAGAAGGCGACCTGTCTAGGGAGTGTCCTCGGCGGCGTCGACTGGCTCGCGCGGCGACGGGGCGGCGGGGAGCTGGGGGCGGGGACGCGGAAGGCGAGGCCAGCGCGGGCCCTCGGAGTCTGTGGTATCGCCGAGAGGAACGCCGCGGCGGCTGGCCAGTTCGCGCGCGGTGGGCTCGGGGTACTGGACGCGTGGGTGGTAGACCGAGTTGAGGATGGACGAGTAGACATCGGCGACGACACGCAGGTCGCGCAGTGAGATCGGGCTCTCGTCGAACTGGCCTTCCTCGAGGCGCTCCCGGATGACGGCCTCGACGATGCTGCGGATGCGCTCGGCGGAGCGGTCTGCCGAAGCCCGGACTGTGGCCTCGGCGGAGTCGGCGAGCATTACGAGGGCCGTCTCGCGCGACTGCGGCTTCGGGCCGGGGTAGCGAAACATCTCGGGATCGATATCGGCGTCAAGCGAGGCGGCGCGGCGGTAGAAGTAGGTGACGAGCCGGGTGCCGTGGTGCTGGGGGATGAACTGCACCACCGCGTCAGGGAGGCCCTCGCGACGGGCGATCTCGATGCCGGCAGTGACGTGCTGGAGGATGACGCGGGTGCTCTGCAGCGGGTCGAGCGGCTGGTGCGGGGACTCCTCGCCGCTGTTCTCGATGAAGAAGGGGGGCGCGACGAGTTTCCCGATGTCGTGGTAGTAGGAGCCGATGCGGACGAGGAGCGGGTCAGCGCCGATGCGCTCAGCCGCACGCTCGGCGAGGTTGCCGACGAGGATCGAGTGCTGGAAGGTGCCGGGAGCCTCGTCCTGCAGGCGCCGCAGCAAGGGGTGGCTGAGCTGCGTGAGCTCCATCAGCTCGACGCGAGTGATGATGCCGAACGTCCGGCTGAAGAGGACGAAGACGCCGACCGCGATCAGGGCGGCAAGGACGCCGCTGACGGCGACCATGGCCACGATCCAGAGCAGGTCGAGGCTGCCTCGTTCGACCTCGACGAGCCAGACCATGAGCAGGGCGATGCCGGCGGCGGCGCCCGAGGCGAGCCCGGCCGCGAGGTAGCGATGCAGGCGCTCGGCGCGCGCCGCGACGTAGACGCCGGCAAGTGACGACGCGGAGACAGCGAGGGCGAGCCTCGCGGTCTCGACCTCGCCGGCCGGGACGCCATGTGTGAGCGGGAGCATGACGGAGATGAAGGCCGCGATGATGGCGAGCAGCACCGAGAGCAGTACGCCGAGACCGACATCGAGCAGGACGGCTGCGGCCATGGGAGCGGCGGCCACCGGCAAGGCGTAGGCGAAGAAGTGGCGGTCCTGATCGGGGAGGAGCACGGCGAGGGCGACCTTGATGCCGAACGCCGGCAGCACGAGGAGCAGGACCAGCAGCGTGACGCGCCGGGCGCTTGCGAGCGACGCGGGCTGATTGACGAGCAGGTAGCCGCCCACCGCCGCGCCGGCGATGGCGGCCAGCAGGGCAACCGCCAGCGTGTCGCGGACGCGGACGCCATCGACCTGAAGTCCCGCCTGCTCAAGCAGTTCGATGTCGGCAGCGGTGACCTGCTGGCCCTCGGAGACGATCACGTCGCCGCGGGCGCGGCTCACATGGACGGGCGGGGTGCCCTGGCGGGCTTCGGCACGGAGGGCGTTGGTGCGGGCGGCGTCTACGACGAGCGTGGAGACGACGTGCTTCGAGAGCAGTTCGGTGAGCGCGTTGCGCTGGTCCTGCGACAGCAGCGGCGAGAGGAAGCCGGCGACCTGCTGGCGCATGCCCGGGAGGTCCTTCTCCTGGAGTGTGCCGGAGAGGGCGCGGCCGAGGGCAGCCTGCGCTTCGGTGACCATGGAGTCCCACTCGGCCGCACTCGCAGCGGCGAGCGTGGCGGCGGCGCGCGGCGATAGTTCGACGTCCCTCACGGCGCGGATGGCGCTCTCGCGCGCGGAGGCAGCGAGACCAGGCTCATCTCGAATGCCACGGATCGCGGAAAGCTGGCCATCGAGGAGGGTCAACTCGCGGTCGCGCACCCCCGGATCGAGTACGAAGACGTCGGGGACCGCCGCCGCGGCCTCGGCGCGCACCTGCTCGGTGCGAACGGCGGAGTCGAAGGAGAGGGCGCGCGGCGCCGTCAGGGTCCAGGGAGAGCGGTCGCCCTCGGCGACGTGGTTGCCTACGGGATACCACGGGAAGACGGCCGCGAGGACGCCAACGGCGACCAGGAGGCCGAGCGCGAAGCTGGCGGCTCCAGTAAAGCGCAGTGAGGACGCCGGGGGGCGAGTCAGCATGGCAGGGTGCCTCGAGGGCGCCGGGGGGTCATGCGGGAGAGGCTAGCATCTCCCGAACGAGGGCGTTGACGCGGCCGCCCTCTGCCCGTCCGGCCACGCGTTTCATGAGCGGCCCCATGACCTTGCCGAGGTCGGAAGGACCGGTCGCGCCGGCCTCGGCGATGGCGGCACGCACGAGATCCGCCAGCTCCTCATCGGTGAGGTCGGCGGGGAGGTACGAGGTGATGAGGTCGAGCTCGGACTGCTCGTGAGCGACGAGGTCATCGCGGCCGCCGGCGCGGTACTGCTCGATGGAGTCGCGGCGCTGGCGGGCCTCGCGCTGGAGGGCGGCTATGGCCTCGGGGTCGGTGAGGTCGTGGCCGGCCGCGATACGGGCGTAGTCGAGAGCGGCGATAAGCAGCCGGAGCGTGTTGCGCCGGTCGACGTCACCGGCGCGCCAGGCGGCGGTCATGTCATCGCGCAGGGTCTGGACGAGTGGCATGGGAGCACCGGAGATGCAGAGCCCCGGCAGAGCCGGGGTCTACGACGTTAGCGCTGGCGGGCGGCCTGCGTTCGGATCGCCTTGCGCAACTTGCGGATGCGAGCCGCTTCCTTCTTCTTGCGTCGGACGGACGGCTTCTCGTAGTACTCGTGCCGCCGGGCGTCCGAGAGGATGCCATCCGCCTGAACGCGCTTGTTGAAGCGCTTCAGCGCGGACTCGAGGGATTCCATGTCTCCAACCAGGACTTCGCTCACTGCGTCTCCTTCACCTCCCTTCCCGACCGGACATGCGTGCCGCGCCGGGCGCGACCGTCCCTCGATGGTAGGAGTGGGCTTCCGACGGCGTCAAATGAAACGGTGCGGGAGATCAGCCCAAGAACGCACAGGAGACGGCGAGCGTCTCCTGTGTCTCCATGCGATCCCGCGATCCGCGATCAGTCGGCGGAAGGCAACACCTTCGGCTGCAGCTCCTCGAGGCCACGGCCATCGATGTTGAGGTTGCAGTTCCCGGGCTTGATGCAGAGCACCTCGACGCCCGACAGCTCGTCCTTGTATCGCTTACCCAGCGCAACAGCCATGAACGTGTATCTCCCTAGAGCTGAACGAGCTCGGTGTTGTCGCAGCCGCGGAGCTCACCGTCGCCACCGCGGGTGACGATGAACTCGGCGTTGCAGACGGTGCAGCGGTAACGCTTGCCTGTAACTACTGGCATTGTTCCCCCCTTCGCCCCTGCGGGGCGGTGCCTGGCGCGCGTCTCTCCGAGAGAGCCGTACTCACTTATTTGAGCGACTTGATGTACTCCACCAGTGCCTTGACCTGGTCGTCCGTCAGACTGGCGAACGTCGGCATGACAGGGGCGAACCCCTTCACGACCTTGGCGCTCGGGCTCTTGATGGACTCGGTCAGGAAGGCGTCGTCGGCGGTGACGGTGGAGCCGTCGGCCAGCGCCACCTGCGAGCCGGCGAGGCCCTTCCAGGTGGGGCCGGTGCTGTTCACGCCCGTGACGGTGTGGCAGCCCACGCAACCATTCGAGGTCGCAAGCTGCTTGCCCTGGCCAACCAGGTCGCTGCCGCCGCCGCCTGCCGCGGCGGTCGCCGAGGCAGTGGCTTCGGGCGTGGCTGGCGCCAGCGGGTTCCGGCTGCGGTAGGGGGCGGCGGTCTCCGCGTTAAACTGGCCACAGTTCTTCTGGGTCACGCCAGAGAGGCCAGCCGGGTCAGCCAAGACATCCTTCGCGGTCGTGCCGGCGGCAGCGTCGTGCTCCGCGCCAATTGACTCGACGAGGTCCCAACGCCCTTCAGTGATCATCGTGACGATCTGGTCAATCTGGGTGTCGGACAGGGTGCCGCCAAAGCGCTGGCCCCAAAGCGGCATGAACGTGCCATTGCGGCCGCAGGCGATCGTGTTGTGCAGGAAGTTGCGGATATCGGTCGCTTCCCCATCGGGGGTCGGGGGCAAACCTTCCTTGTTGTCCTTGCCGAGAATGAGGAACGAGCCACTGTTCAGGGCGGGACCGATGTGGCCCTCGCCGTTCAGGCCGTGGCAGCTACGGCAGTTGCTGACGAAGAGGCGAGCACCGCGCTCGGCGACCCGCTCGGTGATGTCTTCCTTGGCGGTGGCCTGCCGGCTGCTCTCGTGCAGCATGTAGGCGCCGAAGAACAGGATCGACACGAGCACAACACCGATCATGATGTTGACTTGCTTGCTGGTGTTCATCGCTCCGCCGTTCCGGATGCCTGCTGTTGAGTCGCCCGCTGGTTAGGCCGGCAACTGCGGGTGCTTGACCGCGCGCTGCGGGTTGTTCGTGCCACCCGGCTGGCGGGCGCCCGTGTTCACCGTGATGTTGCCGGAGCCATCGATGCTGATGGCCATCGTGTCCATCGAGCGGGGGGCGGGCCCGAAGACGCGCACGCCCGCCTTGGTGTACGTGGAACCGTGGCACGGGCAGCGGAACCAGCCCTTGTCGCCCTCGTAAGCAAACTCGGGCCGCCAGGGGACGGTGCAGCCGAGGTGCGGGCACTTGTGCCAAAGGGCGATGAGCCCGGCACCGCCACCGCTGCCGCCCGCACGGCTCTCGGCGGGGTCGAGGTTCACGAGATAGAACTGGCCGTCCGGGAAGTGCTTGGGGTCAGCGCCCTTCTTGTACTCCTTGACGTTGCCGCCTGGGACGGGGCCACCGAAGCCCTTCACGTTGCGGGGGTAGAGGTAGTCGAGCAGGAAGCCGACGGACCCGAGCAGGGCCAAGCCGAGACCACCCAAGAACGAGCCACGGATGAACCGGCGGCGGGAGACATCGGCATCCTCACGCTGCGCCTGCGCGCCCGGGACGTTCTGCCCGGCGGCCTGCTGCGTGCGGCGGGTGGCGATGGCCTGGCGCCAGGCGTCGCCCGACTCGCCGGCGGCCGGCGAAGCGCCGATGCCCGCGTTACTGGTGTCGGCTGCGTTCGTCATTCCTGACGCCCCTTCACGTTTCGTTGTCGCTCCCGCCTCGAAGGACGTGACGGGAGCACTGCCCGGCGGACCGCTGCCTAGGAGACCGGCGGCTTGATCTGCCAGGGGTAGAACAGCTCCATGCCCTGACCGCGGAAGGCGGTACCGACGATGGTCATCAGCACGTAGACCGCGATGAACCCTGAGAACTGGAGGATCATGTGGTCGCGGCGCGTGCGGGCGAGACCGATCTTCCAGGCAAACAACGAGAGCAGGATGGGCAGCCCGACCATCATCGAGACCGGGATGATCTGCTCCACGACCATGGCGGGGATGTCGACGTTGAGATTGATCTTCGGCAGGCCGAGAAGATCGGTACGGAGCACCTTCGAGCCGAGCGGGACATGGCGCCAGGAGTCGGGCCAGTTGACCTCGGTCTGGAGGGAGCGCGAGCTACGCAGCCAGTTCAGCTTCGTGGGCCAGTCGGAGACGTCGTGGCCGGTCAGCTTCGCCCACAGGACGACATGCTTGGAGCCGTCCCAGAGGATGAGCAGGGTGGTGCCCACGATTCCGACTGTGGCACCCAGAATAGTGAGCGGCCAGGCGCGGGGGGTGCTGAGCCACTCACCCTGACCCTCGTTGGAGCGGTCGAAGTACGGGATCGCACCGAGGGCGATCAGAGCGACGGTGGGCACGATAACGCCAGCGAGCGCCGGGTGCATGTGGAGCAGGAGCTCCTGCAGGTTCAGGAAGTACCACGGCGCCTTCGCCGGGTTCGGGGTAACCGTCGGGTTGGCCCGGTCGAGCAGCGGAGCGTTGATCGCCACCGAGAGCGAGAAGATCGTGATCGTGAAGAGGACGGCCGCGATGAACTCGATAAACACGAGGTCGGGCCAGACGAGGAGCTCCTCGTCGCGCTGACGCTTCGCCCGGCCGCGAACGGCCTGGGAGGCAGCCTGCTCCTGAGTCGCGGAGACCATTGGTGTGTCCCTTCGCCTCGGCTACAGCGGCCGGGCCAGACCGCCGTCGCGGCGGATGCGCCAGAAATGCACGGCCATGAACGTCGCCGCGAGCAAAGGCAGCGCGATGACGTGCAGGGTGTAGAAGCGGATGAGGGCGGAGGGGCCGACCTCGTAACCGCCGATCAGGGCGAAGCGGTTGGGCTCACCGAGGATGGGGGCAGAGCCGACCATGTTGGTACCGACGGTGATGGCCCAGAACGCCAGCTGGTCCCACGGCAGCAGGTAGCCGGTGAAGGAGAGCAGCAGGGTGAGAACCAGCAGTACGACACCGACGACCCAGTTGAACTCCCGGGGTGGCTTGTACGCGCCGGTGTAGAACACCCGCATCATGTGCATGAGCACCATGATCACCATGCCGTGCGCCATCCAACGATGCATGTTGCGCATCAGGATGCCGAAGCGAACGTCCGTTTCGAGGCGAAGGATGTCTTCGTACGCCCGCTCAACGGACGGGACGTAGTAGAACATCAGCAGCACGCCGGAGATGGTCAGACCAAGGAAGAGGAAGAAAGAGAGACCGCCGAGGCAGTACGTGTGCGTGATCTTGACGTGCGTGCGGTGAATTCGCGTCGGGTGGAGGTGCAGGAAGACGTTCGTGGCGACCACGAGCATCTGGTTGCGCGGAGTGTTCGGATAGCCGGAACGGAAAATGGAGCGCCAGAGGGCATTGTGGAACAGGATGTCGTACGCCCGGTCACCCAGGCTGCGCGACTGCGGGCGCTCACGTGTCGCCATTCGAAACTCCTCGCCAGCGGTGAACTACCGCGGCCTACGTCTCCCACCACTTGCCGAGCATCACCATGATGGCGAGCGAGGAGAAGATGGTGATGACTACACCGACCAGCTCCAGGGTCTCGCCAACTTCGCCAAAAATCATGGGTGGTTCCCCTGTCGTGAGGAGCGGACCCGCGCAGGGCGAGCCGTTCCTGTTTTCACAAGCGCTCGGATACTAGCCAGCACCCTATGTAGCGTCAAGGAAACTGGTGGGCGCCTCGGACGGCGGTCGTGATACGCGGGGGACGCCCTTCGAGCGCAGGCGCCAGATGCCCCGCAAATCCTCGCTGGCGGTCTTGATGATGTGGACGCGGGTGTCGGGATCCTCGTCCCAGCGGACCGGGATCTCGCGCAGGCGGTAGCCGTTCTTCTGCGCGATCAGGAGCAGCTCTGAGTCGAAGAACCACTGGGTGTCCTTCACGAGGGGGACGACGGCCCTCGCGGCATCACGGCGCATGGCCTTGAAGCCGCATTGCGCGTCTGAGACCTTCAGGCCGGCGAGGGTGCGCAGGAGGAAGACGTATGAGCGCGAGATGAACTCGCGTTTGAACGAGCGCTTCGTCTGCGATCGGCGGTCGAGCCTCGTTCCATAGGCCACATCGACCTCGTTGTTGGCGAGCGGGTCGATCAGCTCGGGGATGTGGGCAATGTCCGTGGAGAGGTCGACGTCCATGTACGCGACGACATCGGCGGGAGAGGTGAGCCAGGCGACGCGGAGCGCGATGCCGCGGCCCTTCGTGCCGATGTCGAGGGCGACCACCTTGCCAGCGGTCTCTGTCTCGAGGCGGCGCGCAACCTCGAGGGTGGCGTCAGTGGAGGCGTTGTTCGCCACGACCACGCGCCACTCGTGCTCGGGGTGGCCTTCGAGGTAGTGCAGCAGTGTGGCGACGCTCTCGGCGAGGATGTGTTCTTCGTTGTAGACGGGGATCACGAGGTCAACAGTTGCCATGCGGCCATCCTACCGCGTGCCGTGGTAGTGGCCGAGCGAAACGCCTGGGCCCTCGCCGCAGCGGACGCACCAAGGGCGGCCGCTCAGTGGCGGAAGTGGCGGACGCCGGTCGTACAGAGCGCGAGGCCAAGGGCGTTGGCGGTGGTCACCGACTCCTCGTCGCGCAGGGAGCCGCCGGGGTGCACGGCGGCGACCACGCCAGCGGCGGCTGCCACCTCGAGTGAGTCGGGAAACGGGAAGAAGGCGTCGGAAGCCATGACGGCGCCACGCGCGCTTTCGCCCGCGCCGGCGGCGGCGAGGCGCGCGCTCTCCACGCGGTTCGGCTGCCCGGCGCCCATGCCGACGAGCACACCGTCTTTCACAAAGACGATCGCGTTCGACTTCACGTGGCGGCAGACGGCCCAGGCGGTGCGCAGGTCGGCGAGTTCAGCAGTCGTCGGTTGGCGCTCGCTGACCACCTCGAAGGCGGACTCCACGGAGACGTCAGCGTCCTGCAGCAAGAGGCCGCCGCGCACGGCGCGGTATTCGAAGCGCTGACGGCGGGGGTCGCCGAGCGGCACTTCGAGGATGCGCAGGTCCTTCGACTTCTTCTTCAAATGCTCGAGGGCCTCGGGGTCGTACGAGGGGACGATCACGATCTCGTAGAACATGCGCGCCTCGGTGAGCGGGCTGAGCACGTCTCGGAGCGCGGTGGCGAGGGCCATGTCGAGCGGACGATTGATAGCGACGATGCCGCCATAGGCGGAGATGGGGTCGCCCTGCTTCAGCGCGCGTTCATAAAGGGCGGCAAGGGACTCCTCGCCGGTCGCGAAGCAGCAGGGGTTGGTGTGCTTGATGATCGCGACCGCCGGCTGCGGGCAGTCGGCGACGAGGTTGAAGGCGGCGTCGGCGTCCAGGAAGTTCGTATAGGACATGTCCTTGCCGTGGTGCTGGACGTAGCCGCCCATCCCCTCGGCGGGGGTGCGGACGGAGTCGACGCGGTAGAGCGCGGCGCGCTGGTGGGGGTTCTCGCCGTAGCGAAGCTGGTCGCCGATGCGGCTGAGGCCGACGGTGAGCTGGTCGGGGAAGGGGTTGGTATCGCCTCGGAGATACTCGGCGATTGCGGTGTCGTAGTGAGCGACGTGCTGGAACGCCTTCGCCGCGAGGGCGCGGCGTGCCGCTTCGTCGGGGCCGCTGGAGCGGAGGGCCTCGAGGACAGCGTCGTAATCGGCGGGGTCGACGACGGGGATGACCCAGGGGTGGTTCTTGGCGGCGGCGCGGATCATGGTCGGCCCGCCGATGTCGATCTCCTCGAGCGCCTCGGGGAGGGTGACGCCGGGGCGGGCGACCGTAGCGACGAACGGGTAGAGGTTCCCGACGACCATGTCGATCGGCTCGATGGCGTTCGCCTGCATATCAGCGGTGTCCTCGGCATGGCCGCGACGGTAGAGCAGGCCGCCGTGCACCTTCGGGTGAAGGGTCTTCACACGGCCGCCGAGCATCTCCGGGGAGCCGGTGAGATCGGCGACCGAGGTCACGGGGACGCCAGCATCCGAGATGGCAGTCAGCGTGCCGCCCGTCGAGAACAGCTCCCAACCAAGCGCGTGCAGGCCGCGAGCGAAGTCGGCGATGCCGGTCTTGTCGTAGACGCTGAGGATCGCGCGCATCGCGAATGCTCCTTCGTGTGAGGGACTAGGTCGGCAGGCCGAGCACGCGCGGGGCGTCCGGCTGTTGTTCGATGACTTCGCCGATGCGCCAGGCACCCTCGAGGGCAGATTCGACCTCGGTGGCGTCGGCCGGAGAGACGGCGAGAATGATGCCGACTCCCATGTTGAAGGTGCGGAACATCTCGGCCGGGGCAACGTTGCCGGTACGCTGAATCAGCTCGAACAACGGAGGGACGCGCCACGAGGCGGCGTCGACGCGCGCGCCGAGCCGGTCCGGAAAGATGCGCGGGAGGTTGCCGGGAATGCCGCCTCCAGTGATGTGAGCGATGCCGTGCAGCCTCGGCAGGACCGGGCGCAGGACGTCGAGGTAGGAGCGGTGGACGGCGAGGAGGGCGTCGCCAAGCGTGTCGCCAAGCTCCTCGTAGTGCTGCTCCAGGAGCGCGAGGTCGTGGTCGGGGCCGAGGCCCTTGCCGATGCCAAAGGCCTCGCGCACGAGCGAGTAGCCGTTGGTGTGGAGGCCGGTCGAGGGGAGGGCGAGGAGAACATCGCCCGCCTCGATGCGGGAGCCGTCGATGACCGCGTCGCGCTCCACGACGCCGACGATGAAGCCGGCGACATCGAAGTCGCCCGACTCGTACATGTCGGGCATGTCGGCGGTCTCGCCGCCGATGAGGGCGACGTTGTTCTGCTCGCAGGCCCTACCCATGCCCGCGACTACCTCGACACGCTGCTCCTGGGAGAGGTCGGCGGTGGCGAGGTAGTCGAGGAAGAAGAGCGGCTCAGCGCCGGTCGTGAGGACGTCGTTCACGCAGTGGTTCACGAGGTCCTGGCCAACCGTGCCGTAGCGGCCAGCGGCGATGGCGATGCGCAGCTTCGTGCCGACGCCGTCGGCGCTGCTCACGATCACGGGGTCGCGGTATGCGCCGAGCTTGAAGAGCCCGGCGAAGGGGCCGACGCCGCCCATCACCTCAGGGCGGGTGGCGCGGCGGGCGATGTCGCGGTAGCGGAGGACGGTCGCCTCGGCGGCGTCGATGTCGACGCCGGAGGCGGCGTAGCTGAGGGAACGGTCAGGCGGCACGCTCATGGAAGCGTCGATGTCCTCGCGGGCTTGCCGGTTGGGGAGGATGCGGAAGCCGCGCCCTCAGCGTATCCGGGTTAGCGGACGAGCGGAAGCGCTACGGGCTGACGCGCCCCGGAAGGGGCGGCCTCGAGGATGAACTTGTCGAGCTGGAGCGGGACTTCGCGGGGGTAGTTGCCGGTGAAGCAGGCGGTGCAGAGCGAGTCCTCGACCTGGCCGGTCGCCTCGGCGGTGGCATCGAGCGAGAGGTAGCCGAGGGTGTCCGCGCCGATG
This sequence comes from Dehalococcoidia bacterium, assembly GCA_019694855.1. GTDB lineage: Bacteria > Chloroflexota > Dehalococcoidia > UBA2979 > UBA2979 > JAIBBD01. Next base: position 3,756 of record JAIBBD010000024.1, on the reverse strand, counting down.
TGCTCGCAAATCTCGTCGACCGACTTGTATGAGGCGATCAGCTCGCCGCGGGTGGCCATATCCACGCCATAGAAGCAGGGGTCGTGGATCGGGGGCGAGGTGATGCGCATGTGCACCTCGAGAGCGCCTGCCTTGCGCAGCATCGCAACGACGCGGGGGGTGGTGGTGCCTCGCACGATGGTGTCGTCGACGACCACGACACGCTTTCCCGCGAGGAGCTCGGGCAGTGGGTTGAACTTCATCTGGACGCCGCGGTCGCGGAGACGCTGGTCGGGCTGAATGAAGGTGCGGCCCACGTAGCGGTTCTTCACGAGCGCCTCGACGTAGGGGATGCCGGACTCCTGCGCGTAGCCGATGGCGGCGGCGGTGGCGGAGTCGGGAACGCCGATGACGATATCGGCCTCGACGGGGTGTTCGCGGGCGAGGGCCGCGCCCATGCGCATGCGTGCCTGGTACAGCAGCTGGCCGCGCATCCTCGAGTCCGGGCGCGCGAAGTAGATGTACTCAAGCAGACAAAGGGCGGGTCTGAGGGCCTCGATGGGCTTCCACGAGGTGATGCCATCCGCATCGATGCGGACGACCTCGCCGGGTTCGACCTCGCGAATGAACTTCGCGCCGAGCTGGTCGAGGGCGCAGGTCTCGGAGGCGATGACGTAGCCGCTGCCGTTGAGAGCGCCGATGCAGAGCGGGCGGACGCCGTTGGGGTCGCGTGCGCCATAGACGGCGTCGCTGGTGAGGACAGCGAGCGAGTAGGCGCCGTTGGCGCGCCGCATCATCTCCGCGAAGCGGTCCTCCCACGTGGGGCCGGGCGCGGTGGCGAGGAGCTGTGCGAGCACCTCGGAGTCTGTGGTGGTCTCGAAGGTGACGCCCTGCGCCTCGAGGTCGGAGCGCAGGACGTCGGCATTGACGATGTTGCCGTTGTGGGCGAGGGCGAGGCGTCGATTGCCATCCGTGACGATGGCGGGGTCGGGGTAGCGATCCTCGACGACCAGCGGCTGGATGTTGCAGGCGATGCTGGAGCCGGTGGTGGAGTAGCGGGTGTGACCGATAGCGGCGTGGCCCGGCAGTTCCTCGAGCTTCGTCTCGTCGAAGATCTGGGTGACGAGGCCCATCTCGGCGACGAGGTGGAGAGCATGGCCATCGGACGTGGCAATGCCTGCCGATTCCTGCCCACGATGCTGGAGTGCATGGAGTCCAAAGAAGGTAAGGCGGGCTACGTCTTCACCCGGTGCGAAGACACCGAAGACGCCGCACTTCTCACGCAGGCTCGGGAATTGCACCCGACGCCACCCCCCGGTGTGAGCGCCCGCTAGACATCGAGTGTACGCGCTGCGGAAGTCAGGTGCGAGGCGGTAAGCCGAAGGTTTGCGCGTCCCGGCGCGGCTCGGCGGCTTCCAGTGCGAGCAAATGCTGGTGCTCGATCTTCGTACAGCGGTCCATCACGACCTCGAGGCCAGCCGCACGCGCACGGGCGGCGGCTTCCTCATTGACGATGCCGAGCTGGAGCCAGACAGCGCGCGCGTGGGCCTCGATGGCGTCTTCGACGACCGGCGGGACGCGCCAGGGAAGACGGAACACATCGACGATGTCGGCCGGCTCGGGAAGATCCTGCAGGCGTTCGTAGACGGGCATGCCGAAGACCTCGGTCTCCTCGGGGTTTACGAGGTAGACCGTGTAGCCCGCGTCGATGAGGTAGCGGGTGACCTGGTACGACGGCCTGCTCGGGCGGCTCGAAATGCCGACGACGGCAATCGTGCGCGCGTCGCGCATGAGGCGGAGCGGGAGGTCGAGTTCCGCATCCGCCGACACGGATCAGGCCTTCCCGGGGGGCGGCGAAATGCGACGGCTGCGACGCCGCCGGCGAGCCGGGCTCGCGACCGGCGCGCCCTCGGAGGCCGGTTCGATCACGGGGACCTCGGCGAGGGCGGCCTCGGCGCCCGCCATCGAGGCGACGCGCTCGGCGAGACGGTTCGCGCGCTCCGCGCCAAGGTCGGCGAGGGAGCGGGCGGCGGCAACGCCGCCGATGGTGAGGCGCTTGTCGTTGTCCTTCACCATCACGACTTCCCATTGGACGAGGTCCTGGATCTCGCCGCTGGCGAGCTCGTAGTCGTAGTCGCTGACAACCTCAATGCGCTTGATGCGGCGGAAGGGGACGAGGTCGACCGTGCCGATGCCCATGCCGAGGAAGCCCTGCTGCCATCTCGCGGTTTCCTTCTTGCGCTCCATCAAGAAGCTCGAGCCGATGGCGTTGTAGACGATGCCGAGGATGCCGATCGGGCCAAGGATGAGCGCGACGAGCAGGAAGAGCATGAGCAACAGCAGCGGGAGGGAGTTCATCCAGAGGACGATGGCCGCGACGCCGGCGAGGGCAATGCCGAGCTCGATCACAGGGCCGAGCAGCTGCCCGCGTGAAGGACGGACGGCGATGGAGTCCTCGCGGACGACGGCGACGGTACGTTGCAGAGGGATGCGCTCGGCGGGCATGGGGTCGCCGTTTCAGCTCGATGGTGGTTTGCTTGCGGGAGAACCGCCTCCCTATCATCGCGCATTGGAGGACTGGATGCGCCAGGAGCTGATGGAGATCCTCGCATGCCCCATGTGCAAAGGGGCGCTCACGCTGACGGCCGTGATGACCGAGGGCGATGAGGTGATCACAGGCACGCTGCACTGCGCGGCGTGCAACGAGGACTACCCGATCGCGGAGGGGATCCCGAACCTGCTCCCGCCGGAGATGCGGCGGGCGATGGCGGCAGATGCCGCGCGCGGGACGCACTCGTGACGCCGGAACGTTCGCGCCAGGTTGGCAAAGCGCTGATGGCGCTCTCTGTGGTGCAGGTGCTGCTGTTCCTCATCGCGACGATGCGCCGTTCGTATGCGGCGCTGGCGATCCCGGTCTTCCTCGGGGTGACGATCGTCTCAGGGCTCGGGTTCTGGGTCGGCTGGACGATGTCGGCCGCGGACTGGGACGCCGAGGAGTAGCCGCCCGACCTGGTACGGCTGAATTCACGAGTCAACGAAGCAGCGAGGCGGTCCCCTGGGGCTGGCCGCGGGCGTGTGATGCGTCGCGGCGGCGGGAATGCATCAGGCCCGACTGCTCCGCGCCTCATGGAGCAGTCGGGCCTGACTTACACGTTCGTCCCGCGCCTCATGGGCCGAACGTGCCTTTGCAGTATGCCGGGAACGCCGTTGCGCCTCGGTTCGCGTTTGGTTGCAGAACGGTTGCTTCCGTGAATTTCCGCCACAATTCCTTTACCCGGCCGGGATCGTTGCACGATGCACGAGAGGCCTCCTTGCGAAGGCCCCTCGTAAGCTGGCGCCGGTCGATGAACGGTCAGGCAGCGGCGAGGCCGTCCTTGCGGCGGAGTGTGCGCACGATCGACACCAGCTCGTACAGGATGATCAGGCCGCCGGGCACGACGGCGGCCGTCAGGTAACCCTCGGGGGACCGCATCCAGTGCGCGGCGCTGCCGACGTATGGGACCGAGACGAGCAGGCGCCCACGGACGTTACCGACAGGGACAGGGAGCGGGTCGGCCGTCGCGTTGTTGTCACCCTTCGTGATCAGCGAGGGGCTGTCACCGGCGTAGCCGAGCACGCGGTGCGTGACGAACTCGTGTGAGCCGGCATCGACGAAGGTGATAACGTCGCCTGGCCGGGCGTCGGTCCCCTTGATGCGCTCGACGACGGCGACGCTGCCGTAATGCACCGTGGGCTCCATGCTCTGGCCCGCGACGATGATGAACTGCCACCCGAGCA
>JAIBBD010000096.1 GCA_019694855.1 Dehalococcoidia bacterium | reverse complement strand
GCTGGCGGGAGGATAGTGAGGAGCCGCACAGGGCCGCAAACCCGCGTACGGCCGCGGACACCCGGCCGAGGGCGAATTGCTACAATGGCACTTCACGAATCGAACTGAAGTACTGGAGCCGGACGTGCCACTGCACCGTCGCCTGGCCCGCTCGATGCTGCTGGCGACCAGCCCGCAGCGACAGGGCGTGGGCTGGTGGGACGTGTCCGAGGTGGCGCTGGTCGCGCTCGGGTTCCTGCTCTACTTCCTCGTGCGAGGTGCGCCGGCCGACCGGACCGAGGATGCACTCCAGCACGCTCGCTCGATCGTCGACCTCGAGCGCTCGCTCGGCATGTTCATCGAGCCGCACGTCCAGGAGTGGGTGCTGAGCGCCGGGATCCTCTGGCGGCTCATGAATTTCGTCTACTTCTGGTTTGACTTCCCGCTCATCGTCGGCGTCGGCCTGTTCATGTTCTTCCGCAGCCGCACCTACTACACACTGTTGCGCGACTCGCTGCTGCTGTCGGGCGGACTCGCGCTGCTGATCTACTACACGTTTCCGGTCGCGCCGCCCCGTTATCTGACGGATCTCGGGTTCGTCGACACCCTCGAGGTGTATTCGAATCTGTCATATCAGGCGCAGTCGATGCAGCCGTTCGTGAACCCGTACGCGGCCGTGCCTTCGTTGCACGTGGGATGGTCGGCGTTGCTCGCATACGCCGTGTTCCGCGCGACGGCGAACGTGTTCGCGCGCGCCGCGGTCCTCGGCGTCTTCGTCCTGCAGTGCATAGCGGTGATGGGGACGGGCAACCACTTCGCATTCGATGGCTTCGTCGGGCTGCTTGTCTGCGCGCTCGGTCTGGCGATGGCCATGTGGCTGCAGCGAGCCGGATACCCCGCGGTGCGCGGTCGGCTGGCGGCCTGGGCGGACATCGCACCCGGCGGCGAGGCGCGCCGGCGCCGGCACGAGGCACGCGCGGAGTAACCGGTGGGCAGCGAGTCAAACGACCACTTCGAGCGCGGCCAGGAAGCGATGCGCCGGTGGGACTGGGCCGCCGCCCGAACTGCCTTCGAAGAAGCGCTCGGCGTTGAGGAGACGGCGGAGGCGCACGAAGGACTGGCGCGAGCGCTCAGCTGGCTCCACAACGAGCAGTGCTTCGAGCAGTGGGAGCAGGCGTTCCAACTCTACCGGCGACGAGGCGACCGCCCGCGGGCCGCGATGGCGGCGGTGTGGCTCGCGAACGACCTCATTGACTTCCGGGGTGCGGCGGCGGTAGCCGAGGGCTGGGTGTCTCGGGCGCGGCGGCTGCTCGAGGGCCTCGAACCGAGGGCGGAGCACGCCTGGCTGGCGTTGTGGGATGCCGTCTCGGAGCTGATGGGGACAAACGATCCTGTGTCTTCGCGCGACGCCGCCACACGGGCGGTGGCACTGGCGCGGGAGTTCGCCGTCGCGGACGTCGAGTTCACCGGGATGGCCGTCGAAGGCCTGGCGCTCGTGAGCGAGGGGCGGATTGCGGAGGGGATGCGCCTCGTCGACGAGGCGGCCGCCGCGGCCGTCGCCGGGGACGTTGAGAACCCGAACATGCGGATGACGATACTTTGCTCGCTGATGGACGCGTGCGACCGGGCGCGGGACTACGAGCGCGCCTCGCAGTGGGCGGAGCGGATTCAAGAAGTGGCGCTGGGCTGGGGCGCCGAGGAGGTGTTCTCGGCCTGCCGCCCGCATTATGCGGTCGTCCTGACCTGGCGCGGAGCCTGGGACGAGGCGGAGGCGGAGCTGACCGCCGCAGTGCGCGAGCTGAGCGCGATCCGGCCGGCGATGGCGATCGAGGGAGTGGTGCGGCTCGCGGAACTGCGGATGCTGCAGGGCCGCGACGAGGAAGCGGCGGCGCTATTCGCCGAGGTCGAGCACGAGCCACTGGCCCAGGTCGGACGAGGGCGTATGGCTCTCAATCATGGGGATGCCTCGATGGCGGTCGAACTCGCGGAGCGTTATCTGCACCGCATCCCGACCGCGGACCGCGTGGAGCGTGTGTGTGGCCTCGAGTTGCTCGTGCGTGGGCGACTCGCGGCAGGTCAGGTCGAGGCGGCACGGGAAGCGGCCGAGGAGTTGCGCGCGATCGCGTCAACGACCGAGGCCCCGCTGTTGCGCGCGGCCGCCTGCACCGCTGAGGGCCTGATTGCCTCGGCGGAGCGCGAGTACGCCGTCGCGCGCCGGTCCTTCGAGGAGGCTGCAGACTGCTTTGGCGTCGCGCACGCGCCGTTTGAGACGGCGCGGGTACGCCTCGAGCTGACGCGGGCGCTGGAGGCGCTGGGGTTCGAGAGCTCAGCGCTCCGTGAGGCGGAGGCGGCGCTCGCCACGTTCATTGAGCTGGGCGCGGCGGGCGAGGCGGCGCGGGCGCGTTCACTGATGGCGCAACTGGCCGGCGCTGTGCCACCGCCGCCAACGGGGCAAGTGCCGAGCGACCTTGGGCTGACCGAGCGGGAGGCCGAGATCCTGCGGCTGATTGCCAGCGGGCTGAGCAACCGCGCGATTGCCGACGAGCTCGTCCTGAGCGTGCGCACCGTCGAACGGCACATCTCGAACCTGTACGGGAAGCTGGGCGTCGATGGCCGGACGGCACGGGCGGCGGTGACAGCGCACGCGTTTCGTCTCGGGTTGGTGCAGCCGAGCTGACCCCCCGGCCCCGCGTCTACGTGTTCACCGCCACTCCTCGCGAGGAAGTTGGCGGCGGGTTGCGTGCTCGCGCGGATGGAACGCCGGGCCGTCCTCGATAGGCTCGCGGGCATGGGAGTTCGCCGGACGCAAGGCGCCCGGCGGACTCTCGAAGCCAGGCGGTCGAGGAAGGAGACGGCGATGACGACGCAAGAGCAGACGGACATGGTGGCGGAGATGTTCCCGATCCCCGAAGGGGCGAAGCGGCTGGAGTGGTTCATCGGGGAGTGGACCATCGACGGGACGCTGCAGATGGGAGAGGACACGCTCCCGCTCACCGGAGGTGCCTCCATCCTGGCTGCGGCGGGCGGATGGGGCCTCCGTTCGGAGTTGGTCGGCCAGGTCCAGGGTCTGGGGACGATGCGCGAGAACGACTTGTTCGGGTTCGACCAGGAACGGGGGCTGCTCCACATGTACAGCCTCACAAACACCGGGAACGTGCATGACCACGTCGGGCAGTGGCGGGACGACGGCGGCTTTGACCTCGTGTACGAGGGGGTGCAGCAGGGCCAACCGTACCGCGAAGAGATGGAAGTACGACGGACGGGCGAGGCGGCCTTCACCATCCACGACGTGGAGTACGTCGCGGGCGCGCTCGCTTCGGTGATGGAGGTGGAGCTCACCCGGCGGTAGGCGAGGGGCGGGGCGGGCCGCGCGCCCGCCTCGCCGTCCCGTCGTTGCTCGATGGTTGTGGGCTGTGCTAGCGTGAACGCACGCTCACTTGACTTGCGGTGACCGCAGCGGGGCGTCGTGCCGGTCGGGACGACCGGTGGCGAGATGTGTGGCAGGTAGCAGAACACGGATTCAAACGGGCAACGATGCAGACGACCGAACGCAAGCAGCAGATCATCACGGACTACGCCCGGTTCCCCGGGGACACGGGATCGCCCGAGGTGCAGATCGCGCTCCTGACGGACCGCATCCGCACGCTGACGGATCATCTGCGGGTGCATCGGCACGACTTCGACACGCGACGCGGCCTGCTGATGCTGGTGGGCCAGCGCAGGCGGCAGTTGCGCTACCTGAGCAATACGGACGTCGACCGCTACCACACGCTGCTCGCCCGCCTCGGTCTGCGCCGGTAAGTCCGGCGAGCCGACGCAACGCAGTCTGCTCCGGGGGCCGGAGGGGCTGCTGCTGACCAGGATGCAGCGAGGAACCCGTCGAGACGACTCCTCCCGCATTACACGCTGACGCGTTGTTCCAGACCCGGGCACGGGCTGGCACCTCCACGCCGCGCGTCAGGCTCGGATGCAATGGCCGCGAGACGGCCCAGGGCACAGAACAGACCCTTGAACGGCCCCAAGGAAGGCATCGTCATTGACACCCCAACTACGAACGTTTAGCCGCGAGATCGAAGGGATGACCTTCGAGGTCGGTACGGGCCTCTTGGCCCAGAACGCCGACGCTTCCTGCACGGTGCGCCTCGGTGACACCGTGCTCCTCGCGACGGTCTGCGACGGCGACCCGCGGCCCGGCATCGACTTCTTCCCGCTCACCGTCGACTTCGAGGAGCGGATGTACGCCATCGGGAAGATCCCGGGCTCGTTCTTCCGCCGCGAGGGACGGCCGGGCTCGGAGGCGACGCTGGCGGCACGCATGACGGACCGCCCGATCCGCCCGCTATTCCCGAAGGGCTACCGCCGCGAGGTGCAGGTCGTGCTGACGCTGCTGTCCTCGGATCGGGAGAACCCGGCGGACGTGTTCGGTACCACCGCGGCCTCGATCGCCCTTGGGATGTCGAAGATCCCGTTCGCGGGGCCGGTCTCCTCGGTGCGTGTCGCGCGCCTTGATGGGGAGTTCAAGGCGTTCCCGACCTACGACGAGCTGGAGGCCGCTGACCTCGACCTGATCGTCGCGGGCACCGAGCACTCGGTCGTGATGATCGAGGCGGGCGCGAAAGAGGTCGACGAGGCCGACGTCATCGAGGCGATCGAGTACGCCATGGGGGTCATTGCGCAGCTGAACGGGCTGCAGCAGGAGATCGTCGCGGCCCTCGGTGTGCCGAAGCTCGAGTACGAGGCGCCCGCCGGCATCGACCCGGCTCTGCAGCAGCAAGTGCACGACATCCTCATGTCGCGCGAGCAGGAAATGCTCGACGCCGTGAAGATGGAGGGCTCGCATGGCATCGCCACGCTGACGACGCAGGTGATCGAGGCGATGGGCGGCGACGAGGAGCCCGACCGGCGGACGGTGCAGAGCGCCATCGACGCGGTGATCAAGCCGTTCGTGCGCAAGCGCATCCTGGAGCAGGACCGGCGCACCGACGACCGCTCCTCGCAGGAGATCCGCGAGTTGACGGCGATGGTCGGACTGCTGCCTCGAGCGCATGGCTCGGGGCTCTTCCAGCGCGGGCAGACGCAGGTGCTGACCGCGGCGACGCTCGGGCCGCTGGCTGACCGCCAGCGCCTCGACAACATCTCGCCGGAGCAGTTCAAGCGGTACATGCACCACTACAACTTCCCGCCGTTCTCGGTGGGTGAGGCGCGTCCGTTGCGCGGCGCCGGCCGCCGCGAGATCGGACACGGCCTGCTCGCCGAGCGGGCGCTCGAGCCGGTGATCCCGTCGGCCGAGGACTTCCCCTACACGCTGCGGTGCGTCTCGGACGTGCTGATGTCGAATGGCTCGTCTTCGATGGCGTCCGTGTGCGGCTCGACGCTCGCGCTGATGGACGCGGGCGTGCCGATCTCGGCGCCGGTCGCCGGCGTCGCGATGGGCCTGGTGACGGACGAGGCGGGCGAGAACTTCCGCGTGCTGACCGACATTGCCGGCATCGAGGACGCGTACGGCGACATGGACTTCAAGGTCGCCGGGACGGCCGCCGGGGTGACCGCGATCCAGCTGGACATCAAGCTCCAGCGCCTGCCGGCGGACCTCCTTGAGACCGTGTTCCGCGACGCGAAGGCGGCGCGTGAGCGCATCCTGGCCGCGATGGCTCAGGCGATCGAGGAGCCTCGCGAGGAGCTGTCCCCGTATGCTCCGCGCACGGAGACGATCAAGATCGACCGCGAGAAGATCGGCACGGTCATCGGCCCAGGCGGTCGCGTCATCCGCGGCATGGTCGAGGAGACGGGCGCGACGATCGACGTCGAGGACGACGGCACGATTCACGTCGGCGGCAGCGACCCCGAGGGGGTGCGCCGCGCCATCGAGATGATCCGCGGGCTGACCAAGGAGGTCATGGTCGGGGAGCAGTACGAGGGCCCAGTCACCCGCATCATGACCTTCGGCGCGTTCGTCGAGATCCTTCCGGGCAAGGAGGGGCTCGTCCACATCTCGGAGCTCGCGGAACACCGCGTGAACCGTGTCGAGGACGAAGTGCAGATCGGCGACCGCGTAAAGGTGCTGGTCGTCGAGATCGACAACCTTGGCCGCATCAACCTGTCGCGGCGCGCGCTCCTCGAGGGCGGCGACGGCCGGGTCGGCACGCAGGAAGGCGAAGAGGAAGACTTCTTCGACGAGGATGAGATCCCGCGGCGCCCGGCGCCCGGGGAGGCGCCTCGATCCGTCATGAGCGGCACCGGCGCCTATGGTGGCGGCGGCGGCCGCGGCGGGCAGGGTGGCGGCCGTGGCCGGGGTGGCCAGGGCGGCGGT
>JAIBBD010000095.1 GCA_019694855.1 Dehalococcoidia bacterium | reverse complement strand
ACGGCGTGAGTCGACGCCATCCGCATCGTCGAGCTCCCACGGACGCAGTTCGCCGTGGTCATCCCAGTCGAACTGCGTCCCGTAGCGTTGCGGGCGCCCCTCGAAGAACGCGATGCGATCGGCGAGCATCGCCACCTCGATCGGGTCTACGTCGCGCTCGGCGGATCGCGCCTCGAGCAGTTCGAGGCCCAACCGCTGCAGAGCGGGCTCACCGATGGCATGGTTCAAGACTCCGAAGGCCGCCCGAGCGGCGGAAACCCCCACGAGTGCGCGGCCCGGCCACCCGTGTGCCTCGATGATCTCGCGCAGGCGTGCCGCATTTGCGCGGTGCACCTGCTCCATGCGGGGGTGATAGCCGTCGAAGAGTGATCCGGCGGCAGCGAGTTCGGCACGCACCTCCTGGTCGTGCTGCCACATGGCCTCGAGCTCGGCGGCCAGGTCGGGCCGCGCGCTTTCCTCGGTCGGCGGCATCAGTTCGAGAGCGACTGGCCGAGGGCGGTCGAAAGGACGTAGAGGAGGAGGATGGCAACCATTGGGGTGATGTCGATCATCCCGATCAGCGGCACCACACGCCGCAGAGGCTGCAGGATCGGCTCGGTGATCGCGTCCAGCGCCTGGAACACCGGCCCTCCGCGGTCGATTGGGAACCAGGTCAAGATCGAACGGGCGAAGATAGCGAAGATCAGCACGTTCACGAACATCCGCACGATCTCGATGAGCGTCGTCACGACAGCTCCCCCAGGTCCTGTGCGCGCAGGAAGGCGGCTTCGATCGCGTCATCGAAGGCCGAACGGAGTCCCGCCCCTTCGAGCTCGCGCAGCGCCGCCGCGGTCGTGCCACCGGGCGATGTGACAGCATTCTTCAGCTCGGCCGGGTGCGTCCCCGTCGCGATCGCGTAGCGCGCCGACCCGGCCACCGTCGCCAGCACCAGTGCTGAGGCGTCCGCACGCTTCATCCCGAGGCGCACCGCCGCGTCGATCATGGACTCGATGACAAGGAAGACGTAGGCGGGACCCGATCCATGGATGGCCGTCGCGAGGTCGACCTCTTCGTCGTCGTGCACCTCGACCACCGCTGTACATACGGCTTCGAGGAGCCGCTGCACCGACAGACGCTGCTCGGCGGTCACCTCGGCGGCAATGAGGCAGACGGCCGCCCCTTCGCCGACCGCAACCGGTGTGTTCGGCATAACCCGCACGACCGCGCGATGGGCGCTGTACCGCTGGACGTCCGCGAGTGGGACACCCGCAGCGATCGAAACGAGCACGCTGCTTGCTGGCAGTCCGCCACGCAGGCTCTCGGCCACCGCCGGCACGTCTTGTGGCTTCACGGCCAGCAGCACGAGGTCCGCTCCGATACAGGCGCTCTGCGCGTCGTCCGTCACCCGGACGCCATGCTCCGAGAGCGCGAGGTGTCTTCCAGGCATCTTCTCCGCAACCGCGATGTCACTCGCGCCCGCGAATTCCGAGCGCACGATCCCGCGCAGGAAGGCCTCGCCCATGAAGCCGCCGCCGATGATGCCGACCCGCACTCGAACGCCTCCCGCCGTGCTCGTGTAGCTCAGACCCGAGGCCCAAAGAGGGCGCGACCGACGCGCACCACCGTGGCCCCTTCTTCAATCGCGACCGCGTAGTCCTCTGACATCCCCATCGACAGGCCGCGCAGACCGTTCGCACTCGCCAGCTCGCGCAGCGCGCGGAAGACCGGGCGTACCTGCTCGGCGTCCGATACCTGGGGCGCGACCGTCATCAGCCCGGCCACTTCGAGGTGCGGCAGCACGGCGAGACTGCTCAGGAGACCGGGCAGCTCCGCGGGCGGGACCCCTTCTTTGGAGGCCTCTTCCGCGACATTCACCTCGATGTAGCAACGCAGCCGCTCGAGGCCGGTGCGCTCCGCCTCCGACTCGATCGTGGCAGCCAGGCGAAGCGAATCGAGGGAATGCAGCGCCACGATGTGGGGGAGTACATCCCGCACCTTGTTGCGTTGCAGATGGCCGATGAAATGCCAGCGGGCGTGCAACCGCCGTCGCGAAGCCTCTTCGACCTTGGGCAGTAGCTCCTGCGCTCGATTCTCTCCGAAGTCCTCGAGGCCGGCGGCAATCGCCTCGTCGACATCGTCGACGGTGAACGTCTTCGTGACGCCGATGAGCGTCACCTCCGCGGCCTCTCGGCCCGCCCGCTCGCACGCGCGCGCGATTGAGCTGCGAATGTCCGCGATGCGGCCCGCAATCGTAGAGACGTCAGCGGAGGGCATAGGGAGAGCGTACGCCGTGCGAAGAGGGACGGACTAGTAGGCGCTGTGGACCGCTCGAGGCGACGTCAGGAGGAAAGCGACGCCGGATCCACAGCGCCTTACATAAGTATACGGCTGGTGCCGGGCGCTCGGATCGCTCTTTCCATAATTCCTCGGACCGCGGACCCATCGGGAACTGTTGGACGGCCCCTCTCGTCTGAATCGACATCGACGGAAGGAGGCATTCGATGCGCAACCAGAAGATGCTTGGCGGTGGTCTGCTTGCGGCCTTCGCGCTCATGGCGGCCGTTGCGTGTTCGTCACGCGACGAGGCGCAGACGAGCGGCGAAGTCGATTCGGTCGCGCCCGCAGAGACGGTGGCGCGCAGCGCCGGCGCACCGTCCACCAGTGACGCCCTCGTACCGCCGAGCAAGGCGGCCTCAGTTGCCGAGGCGGGAAGTGGTACGGCAGCCTCGGCGGCCGTCGACGTCCTCGGTCGCAAGATCATCCGCAATGGCACTCTCGCGCTGCAGGTCGAATCCGTGACCGGCACCTACGAGCAGGTGGGTGCCGTGGCCGCCCGGCTCGGCGGGTACGTCGCCGAGGGCTCGTACTCCGGCGCCGGCGATGCGCGCACCGGCCGGCTCGTGATCCGTGTCCCGGCGGACAACTACGACCGTGCGATAGCCGAGCTGCAAGGGCTCGCGAAGACCGTCACCAGCGCCTCGAGCAGCAGCCAGGATGTCACCGGGGAGGTCAGCGACCTCGACGCTGGACTCCGCAACCTCCGCGCCGTCGAGGCGCAGTACGTGGCATTCCTCACGCAGGCACGGACGATCCCGGATCTGCTGCAGGTGCAGGAGCGGCTCCAAAGCGTCCGTGGCGACATCGAACGCACCGAGGCACGCCTCGCGCTGCTGAACCGTCTCTCAGACCTCGCGACGATCACGGTGCAGCTGGCGCCTATCCCTGTGGTGATGGAGGTGCAGCACCACAAGGCGTCGCCGGCTGGCGCCGCTGCCGAGGCCTGGGACGCTTCGCTCGAGACGCTGCGTCAGGTCGCCGTGGTGGGTGTCGCGGTCGTCGTCTACTCATGGTGGCTCACGCCCGGCATCGCCGCCGCGGCCTACCTCGGCCTGCGTCACATGCGCGGACGCCGCGTCCTCACCGGCGCCGCGTCCTGATGCAAAGGGGGAGGGGCCATTCGGGATTCCGATTGGCCCTCCGCCTACGATGTGACGGAGAGCGAGGAGGTTCGGCTTGCTGAAACGGCTCATCTACCGCTACTACGAGCGTGGGCTGGCTACGGAAGTCGCGCGCGGTCGACTGCCCCACCACGTCGGCGTGGTGCTGGATGGCAACCGCCGTTTCGCGCTCAAGCGCGGACTGGCCCGCGCCGCCGACGGCCACCGCTTTGGGGCGGAGAACGCTGACCACCTCGTCACCTGGTGCGATGAGCTGCGCATCCCGGTCGTCACGCTGTGGGCGCTCTCGACCGATAACCTCCGCCGCCCGCCGGAGGAACTCGAGGCGATCTACGCGATCGTCGAGGACAAGGTCGAGCAGCTGGCCGAGATGCAGGCCAGGTCCTCGTTCCCCCGCCGCGTGCGAGCCGTCGGCCGGCGCGAGCTCCTACCGTCGTCGACCCAGGCGGCAATTCAGCGCGTGGAAGACGCCACCGCTGGCAACGCGCCAAACGAACTCATCGTGGCAGTCGGCTACGGTGGCCGCGAGGAGATCACCGACGCGGTGCGCCGGATGATCGCCGACCGCCTGGTCCGCGGGGACTCGCTCGAGGGCATCGCGAGCGGACTCCACCCCGACGAGATCAGTCGCTACCTCTATGCCCCGGACGTACCGGATCCGGACCTGATCATTCGCACATCGGGCGAGTTGCGGTTGTCCGGATTCCTGCTCTGGCAGAGCGCCTACAGCGAGTACTACTTCTGCGACGCGTTCTGGCCGGAGTTTCGGCGCATCGATTTCCTGCGTGCGTTGCGCTCGTACGCACAGCGTGAGCGCCGCCGGGGCGGATGACGCCGTCCCTCGTTGGCGCTCAGCACACCCCGCAGAGCTTGCACCCGACCTCGGGCGGCGGGCACGGGATCGTGCGCCGAACGCGCTCGTGCTTGTCCATCTCGCGGAGCAGGAACCGCTCCGTCATGCCGACATCGACGATGAACCAGGGCGGCCGTTCGCCCTCCCACGGCAGCGGGCCGTCTAGGCCATGCTCCGCGATCGCCCGCCGGTACGCCCCGAGTGAGTTGTCGGTCATCGATTCGAGCATGGGCGCGAGCCGCGCATCCGCCCGCGAGAGGACGTCGTCCACGCGTGCGGTCATCGGCGAGTCGCTGCGCAGGTCGATCCCGGGCGCCAGGTGCTGCTTGAGGATGCCCTGTCGCCGCTTGATGACGTCCGGCGCCGCCTGCACCTCGTATTGATACGCCGTCCAGGGCTTCGGGATGGTGGGGCTCACCGAGAGGACGAGGCGAGTACCGCTTCCCGTCCGGTCGAGGCGATCCTTGATCTTGTTGCCCAGGGCCGCCATCGCATACACGTCGTCATCTTCTTCGCCGGGCAGCCCGATCATGAAGTACAGCTTGAACCGCGCCGCGCCGGCCTCGCCGACACGCGCGGCCCCTTCGAGGATTTGCTCCTCGGTTACGCCCTTGTTGATCGCGAGCCTCATCCGCTCCGACCCGGCCTCGGGGGCGACGGTGACCGTCTTCGTACCGCCAGCCGCGAGGGCGCGCAGCACCCTTGGGTCGAGGTTGTCGACGCGCATCGAGGACACCGAGACCCGCGCCCCGAGCTCGTGGGCCCCGACGACCAGTTCCGACAGCTCCGGGTGGTCGGCCACCGCGGCGCCGAGCAGGCCGACCCGAGGCGTGTGCGCGAGTGAATGCTCGACGATCGAGAGCAACTGTTCCTTGCGGCGATATCGCGGCGGGCGGAAGACGTACCCCGCTATGCAGAACCGGCACCCTCGCCCGCAACCCCGAGCCACCTCGATCAGCGTCATGTCGGACAGCTCGGTGTCCGCCGTGAGGATCGTCGAGTAGGCCTCGGTGCTGCTGATGTCGTGCACCCACTGCCGCTCGACCGCACCCGCGATCGGTGGCCGGCTCGGTACGTAGAGCCCCGGAATCTCTGCCAGTTCGTCGAGCAGCTCGTCGCGCGAGCCGTACAGTCCGTCACGCCAGGCCGCCACCAGTGCGGGGATGACCTCCTCGCCCTCCCCCACAACCGCGACATCGAGGAAGGGCGCGACCCCGGCCGGGTTCGTGAGCATACACGCCCCACCGGCGATCACGAGCGGATGACGCTCATCCCGCTGCTCCGAGTACAACGGGATCCCGGCGCTCCGCAGCGTCTGCACCATGTTGAAATAGTCGAATTCGTACGACAGGGTGAAGGCGAGGACCGCAAAGTCGGCCAGCGAACGCTGCGACTCCATCGACACCACGGGGTAGGGGTGTCGCGCGTCGCGCGAGGGTGGATCGTAAAAGGCGCGCTCGCAGACGAAGTCCGGGTACGCATTGAACAGGCTGTACACCGTCTGCAGCGCCAGGTTCGACATGCCGATGTAGTAGGAGTTGGGATAGACGATCGCCACGGCGATGCGGCCGCCCCAGTCCTTGACGGTGGCGCCGCGCTCATGTGCGAGCCGTTCGCGTGCCAGTGCTCGTACGTCGGGCATTTAGATAGTCTACCGCAGCTAAACGATCGAGGCCCGGGTCAGCGGCGCGAGGTGCCGCCTCGGGCGATCTCATCCTCCAGCCGCCGCTGGTTGCGCCGGTCAATCAGGATGAACCCGACGAATCCGGCCGCCACGACCGCGACCGGAATCAGTGCGAGCAGAGGCTGGATCGACAGCAACACGAAGAACGAGGCCGCGACCAGCATCACGAGGACCACCAGTCCGACGATAGGCAGCACGATGCTGAGCGCGATCCAGCTGAACTGCGCGATCTCGCGCCAGCTACCCTTCGGTTCAGGACGCGGTGGTTCTGACCGGTACATGTTTCCAGTGTAGCGACCCGCGGCGGCGCGCCGGTGGGCGCGCCCATCGGCATCAGCCGCTCGTCTGCTCGTCGAACCAGCTCGTGAGCTGCCGGAAGAAC
>JAIBBD010000094.1 GCA_019694855.1 Dehalococcoidia bacterium | reverse complement strand
AGGTTCAGGAACCCCTGCACAGTGGTCTGCGTAGCATCCGGGCAGTACAGCGCGAAGTTGATGGCGAGCTGCATGCTCGATTGGTGTGTCCGGACCCACCCACCCTGCGCCGAACTGATCAGCGGCTGACTAAGGCCAACACCGGTGAGGAGCCCCGCGACCAGCAACAGCCGCAACATGTATCGGTTCACCGAGGTCCTCCTCATTCCTACTTGAACAGCGAACTCCACCGTGTTGCTGTGGCAACCCGGTGGAGCTCTAAGTCAGAACCTAAGCCTGCGACCGCACGCCGCTCAGGGGAGCCGCGTCGCCTCAACGGGCGCCGGCCCGGGCTGCAAGGCCTACGGAGCCGGCGGGGCCATCACCAGGATTGCCACGTTCCCACCGAGGGCGATGTTGGTCTGGATCGCGAGCAAGCTGAAGCCGCTCACGTTCTTCTGGATCTGCTTGTTCGACTGCCACAGGAACATGTCTTGGGTACCTTTCTCTCTGGGTAAGCCTCTGGAGGCGTGGCCATCATTACACAACGCATCAGAGGCCATGTCAATAAAAAGCCGAGTGATTGCGTTATCAGATCGCGGATGAGCTGGCGACGAAGCTCGGTCGCGTCGAGGAGCTTTCAGACATAATCGCGCAGCGACCTCCCCTGCTGCCCCGGCTCCGCGCGCAACTCAGCCTCCCGCTCCTACCTCGCCCGACCGAGCTTCGGACGTAGGACCGGCGAGGAGAGGGGAACCTTCCTCATTGCCCGATCCTCCCCTGCTCTGCGCATCCCACAGCCGGCGATAGACGCCCCGTTCGAGGAGCAGCGCCCGATGGCGCCCTTCCTCGACGACGCGCCCGCCGTCGAGCACGACAATCCAGTCCGCATCACGCACGCTCGCCAGCCGATGCGTCACCATCACGACGGTCACAGCACGGTCGAGACGTCCGATAGTGCCCAGGATCGCCGCTTCAGTCTCCGCGTCCAGCGCTGAGGTGGCCTCGTCGAGGATCAATACCGAAGGCTTGCGCAACAACGCCCGCGCGAGCGCCACGCGCTGCCGCTGCCCGCCAGACAACTGCCCTCCGCGCTCTCCGACAACCGTCCCAACGCCTTCCGGAAGCTGTTCCACGAACTGCTCGAGTTCGGCCGCCGCGATGGCTTCCCGCACCTCCGCGTCGGTGGCGCCGGGTCGCCCGAGTCGCACGTTCTCCGCGATTGGGACGTTGAACAGGAAGTCATCCTGCGGCACCACCGCCAGCTGCTGACGTACCGACCCGCGGCTGAACTGCCGGCCGTCGATGCCGTCGATGAGGAACTGCCCGCTCTCCGGCTCCTCGACCCGCAGCAGAAGGCGGACGACCGTTGATTTCCCAGACCCGCTTGGTCCCACGATCGCGAAACGCGAACCGGCGGGAATGCGAAACGAGACATCATTCAGCACCGCTTGCCCGGTGCCGTAACTGAAGGAAACGTGCTCGAACTCCAGGCTCGTAACCACGGGTCGCAACGGGCGGCCGCTGTCCACGCGCTCGACCGGGAGCGCCAGCACTTCCTCGACGCGCACGAGCGCCCCCGTCGCCTGCTGCACGACCTGGACCAGCGCCGCGATGTTCTGCACAGGCGTCGTCATGAGCCCCAGCAGTCCGAGAAAGGCGATCATCGTCCCCAGGCTGAGCTCCCCCTCGATCACGAGCCAACCACCGAGGCCGATGGTCAACAGCTGCACAATCCAGCTGAGCGTCTCCGTCGTAACCCCGTAAATCGACGACAGGAACGTCAACCGGATCGAGGACCGCAGCAGCTGGTCTGCCACGCGTGCGAAGCTCCCGATCGACTGCCCCTCGAGGCCGAAGGTCCGCACAACGAATTGCCCGCCCAGGTTCTCCTGCAGCTCCGTGGCCACGGTGCCGAGATCGGTCTGCCGGGTCATGCTCGCCCGCGCCGTACGCGGCCCCATGATCAGCCCGGTCGGCAAGAACAGCGGCAACACCACCAGCGCCGCGATCCCGAGTCGCCAGTCGAGCCAGAACACCGTCGCCGTCGCCGCCACGAGTGTGAGCGCCAGCTGCATCCCCTGCCCCAGCACGGTTGCCAGCGCCCACTCGACGACCGCAAGGTCAGCGGTAAGACGCGCCGAAATATCGCCGTGCGGGAGACGTTCGAAACTGCCATAGCGCAGGTACTGCAGGCGCTCGAACATCCGCACCCGGAGGTCGCGCGCGGCCCGTCCGGACAGGTACGCCGTGAGGTAGTTCTGCCGGAGCGCGGCGAGAGAGGCGGCAATCAGACCGACCGCCAGGCCTCCCATTACGTATGCCAGCACGTCCACGTCTCCCGGGTGATTCGCTCCCGGAAACGCCTCATCGATCAGAATCTGCTGCCCCTTTTGGAGGCCAATAACGAATTCGACGGTAAGAATGGCACACACGAATGCCTCGAGTACGCGCAGGCGCTGGGTGCGCACCACGCCCAGCAGCAGGTGCCGAAAACGCCTCGTCGGCATCTGGGGCGCGTTCGCTGCGTCCTGGGTCATGGCCCGCCTCGGTGGCTTTCCATGTGCATTCGGAGTGTGCGGCGGTTCAGACGGTCCTGGATCATCGACACACTCGACCGCTGGTGACCTGGAGCCGCCGGACGAGGATAGCACTGGCCTCTGATTCGCCGGCCGGTGGTATCCACGGTCGCGGCCCCGGCGCGCGGTGGCCAACCACGCGGCCCTCGCGTCGTCCGCGCCGAGGTGGCTGGGCTCGATGACTATCGCGGCCGCAGCGCGAACTCGATCACAGACGCCGAGAACGTCCGCTCCGCTCGGCTCGCCACGTCCAGCTCCACGAGCACTCGCCCGCGGGCATCGCAGCCGCGTGTGAACCAGATCGAGGCGTCACTGCCCCACTCGAGGCCGCCGGCGCCGAGGCACTCTCCGTCGGCGAGCTGCCGTGTCGTGCCGTCGGCCACGTCCACCAGAGCCAGCCCATCCCCCCAGGTCATGGCGACCTGTCGCCCATTGGGCGACCACGCTGCCCGTGCCGCATCGGCCGCATCAACGCTCGCCAGCCGCCGCATCCCGGTCCCGTCGCCCGCCATGAGGAACAGCCCACCGCCGGTCCCATGCTCGCGGCCGAACAGCAGCATCGACGTGCCATCCGGCGACCACCCGGCGAACGTCGCCGCCTCGAGGTCGCCTCCGACGCGCAGCTCCCGGAGCCCATCGGCCCGCACAAGGAGCACCTCGCTGCCCTCCCCGCCCTCGAGACGCCGGGTCACGGCCAGCTCCCGGCCGTCCGGGGACCAGCTGCTGACACCCGCCTGCATCACGCCGCCGCCGCCCGCATCGGTGTCAGACCCCGCCGTCTTCAGCCGCGGAGCATCCCGCATGCTGTCGGTGACAAACAGCTCGTCCCCGGCGCCGCGCGCTTTCACGAACGCGAGCCGCTGGCCGTCCGGTGACCACTGCGGCCACGCTCCCTCACCGAGTCCCCTCGGTGTTCCGCCGTCGATGTCCGCCCTGTACAGCGAGCACCGCTCCTGCTCCGGCCTCCCACATCCCGCGTACGCCACCTGCTGTCCGTCGGGTGACCATGCCGGCTGCCGCGCGACGCCGTCCTCACGACTGACCAGCCGGACCTCCCTGGCCTCGCCATCCGCGAGGTACAGCGCTGCCCCTCCCCCGCTCGTCGCCTCGGTGTAGGCGACCTCGTACGCCACACGGGGCGCGTGCGCCCCGGAACCGCACGCCGCGGCCACGAGTGAGAGTCCAGTCAGGACAGCCGCGGCCAACCCCCGAGTCACGACGCCAGCGCCTGCCTCACTACCACTGCAATGATCCCTGCCTCGTTCTGTCGCACGACTCGGAAGCGCGTCGAGCTCAGAATGGCATCGCGCAGCTCCCCGCAGCAGTTGGTCCGTACGTAGACGTAGTCGTAGGAGCTCTGCGATCGCACGACCACGTCATCGAGGCAGCTTGCGTCTTCACCGCCGCATCCCTGGAGCCGGTCGTGCCAGTAGATGCGGTTTGGGAACTCCACACCCAGCCACTCGTACCCCTGCGCCGTGTAGTCGCTGTGCCTGCCCGTCAGCGCCGGGAACCATTCCGACAGCCCGTCCGCCCACCACGGCTGCCCCGACACGACGAGGAAGCGAGCGTCCGCCGGAGTCTCCCGCGCGATCCATTCGAGGTTCGCCCGCTCGTCGCCGCTCAGGCTACGCAACGCCGGCAGCTCTGGTTTCGCCAGCGCCGAGGACAGCGCGATCACCCCAAGCACCGTCACGAATCCGGTCGTCGCGATCCTCGACCCGAGCCCCCATCTGGGCCGTGCCCATCGTCGCCAGGCCGCCGGCGCCTCCGGTTCCTCGAACGCCCAGGGGCGTGTCAAAGCCGGGAGCACCACGAGCCCGACGCCGGCCCCCACGAGCAACGCCACGGGTGCCGGCAGAAAATTGTGTGCCTGCGTCGGCTCCAAGACGAACTCGGCCACCAGCCACAGCGGGACGAGGTACGCGCCCCGCGCGATCAACGCCGCCGCCCCGATCAGCGCCAGCGCGGCGGGCCAGTTCAGCACCGGCTGCGTCGTAAACGACCAGTCCAGCAACGCCCGCCACGGGTAACCATCGTGGTAGAAGTACTCCGAGAACCGGCTCGCCCGGAGTGCGAGGAACGTGCCCGCGCCGTCCCGCAGGACGAGCGCCCCCCACCACCACGCCGTCAACACCAGCACGCTTCCCGCCACGATCGCCGCCTGCTTGAGCGCGGGCCGGGACCGTCCGTGCAGCAGCACGATGAGCCCGATGGCGATCGGCGCGACGAGGTTCGGGTGGGTCAGCTGAGCGGCGCTCGCCCAGCCGATCACCGGCAGCAACCCTCGCCCGTCACGCTCGATGAACAGGCGGACCGCCTGCTGAATCGCGAGGAGCGCGAAGAGCAGCCCGAACGCCCGCGTGATGCCCCCGCCCATGATGTGCCAGTGGAAGCCTTCCACCAGCACCGCGAAGGCGATCGCCGCCGCGCTCGCCGAGGTCCCGGGCAACAACTTCCGTGCGAGCGCATAGAACACCGGGATCGTCGCCAGGCTTGCGAGCGCCGGCAGGAAGCGCAGGCTCGTAATCAGGTCGATCGGTGTGAACCGGTCGAGCAGTGCGATCGCGTACACCATCAACGGCGGGTACGCGTACGGGATCGCGTCGAGGTTGTACGAGGTCCTCGCGGGTGTGATGAAGTCATGCGCCTGCAGGTCGCGGGCCATCGAGTAGAACAGGCCGCCATCATTCAGCGGGAATCCCCCCGCCGGCACGAGGTAATACAGGCGCACGATCAGTCCCGCCACCAGCGCGACCGCGACGACCACTTCCGAGCGCGCGAGCACGCCTGCATGCAGTGGCCGGCGCAGCGCCTCGACGGCCTCGCTGCCGGCCTTCGATGTCAGCATCCTGCCCTTACTCCTGGCCAACTCTCGCCGCGTGCGGCGGCAACCCGTCCGGTCGTGCGCGCGGCCCGCTCATTAGCATGCCCCGTGACGCAAGCCAACGCTGCGCCATGCTCCCTCGCGGTCGCCCGTGCTGGCGCGTGCGGTCGAGGTCAGGGATGCCAGCCCGCTGCCCAGCTCCAGTCAACCGTATTCCACTCCGGGTGCCCTACCGCCGTCGACAGCGCGCCGAGGTCAAAGCCGTTCACCATCACCGACACGTTCTTCCCATTGTCCGTCCAGAGCTCGACATTGCTGCTCCCCGCCCACGTTCGCGTCTCCCCCGCACGCAACGCTCCGTCGTAGTCGATGCGCCCGTCCACCGTCACCCGCACGTTCGCGGACTGCCGAGCCTGTACCGCGAGCGTCGCGGCGTTTGGAGGCGCGGGCGTCGAGGTTGGCGTGCGTGTACCCGCGGCGGTGGGGGTCCCCGTCGGAGTGCGCGACGGCGTCGTCGCCTCTTTCGTGGACGTCACCGATGGCGCAGGCTCGCCCGCCGAGCCGACCCCATCGTCCTTTGCCGATCCGCCGCCCCCGGAGCGCGCGGCCGCAACGAACAGGACTGCTGCGAACACTCCCAGCCCTGCCCACACCAGGATCAGCCAGGACCTGCCTCCGCCGCGGTCCGCCGCGTCGGCGGGCGCCGCGCCCGCCAGTTCACGCGCACGCCGCCGAGGTACCTCGTATTGGACCTCGTACTCCTCGTCCACCCATTCGTCTCGAGGATCCACCGCCGCGTGTCGCGGCTCGACCGGCACTCCGCGGCCCCGCCCTCGCGGCCTGCTCGGGTAGCGGCCGCCGCGCGCGTCGCGTCCCATCGCGAGGACAATGCCCACCGCGATCGTCCCGATCAGCAGCGCAACCACCAGCTCCAGCATCGACCGCGCCTTCGAGGACACGCTTGCTTGGCGTGATCGATCGTACCCGCGGTGCGGTACCCCCTGCGCGTTGT
>JAIBBD010000093.1 GCA_019694855.1 Dehalococcoidia bacterium | reverse complement strand
CTCGCGGCCACGGAACGAGGCGCCTCGTGACGCTGCCGATCCTCCGCCGGGCGCTGGTCGAGCTGCGCTGGCAGATCGTCTGGTACGGCGTGGGGATGGGCGCCTATGGCGCGCTCATGGTCTGGCTCTACCCGAGCTTCGAGGACACCCTGAAGCAGGTCGACTACCCCGAGGAGTACCTGAAGTTCTTCGGCGGCAGCGGCGACCTCAGCCGCGCCTCCAACTTCCTCTCCACCGAGGTGTGGTCGTTCGGCCCGATCATCTTCGTCATCTACGCCATCGTTGCCTCGACCGGCCTGCTCGCCGGGGATGAGGGCCACGGCTCCCTCGATGCTGTGCTCGCGCAGCCCGTCTCCCGCATGCGTGTGCTGCTCGAGAAAGTCGGCGCGTTTCTCCTCGGCGCCGTCGCCATCGCGCTGCTCATCTGCGTGGGCTGGGTCGCCTCGGTCCCGTTCGTCGACCTCCACGGCGACCTCACCCTCCTCGAGGTGTGCGGCGCGACCATCGCCATGCTTCCGCTCGTGGTCTTCTACGGAGCGCTAGGCTTCCTCGCCGGGGCCATCGCCCCCTCCCGAGGGCTCGCCGCGGGCGCGCTCACCGTGCTGGCCGTGGCCGCCTTCCTTGTCGCCTCTTTCGCCCGCGCGATCGGGTCCATCGAGTGGCTGCAGTACCTCAGTCCGTACTACTACGCCGACACGGCGACGGTGCTGAACAACGGCATCGTGGCGTGGCACGCCGCGCTGCTCCTCGGCGGCGCGTTGCTGGCGCTCGCGCTTGCCGTCCTCTCCTTCCGTGGCCGCGAGGTCGGCGCGCACGTCTGGCAGCCCCTCGCCTGGGCCGCCGGCCGCTAGGCGCCGTCCGCCGCCGGCCCGCCTCCACCTCGGCGCAACGCCCACACCCGCTGCCCCGTCGCTCCTGCCAGCGCCACCACAGCAAGCCCGACGAGGAAATACGTCGTCGAGCGGTCGCCGTTGTGGCCTTCGGCAGCTGCTTCGGCCTCGTTCGAGGTGCCCTCGGCGCGTTCGACGCGGGCGGGCGGAGGGTCGAGCCGCCCCGGCGTGGGTTCCGAGGACACCTCGTACCCCGCGAACGTCCCGTCGTCCCCGAAGAAGCGCTTGAGCGAGTGACCGGCGCCCGGTGCGGGCAGCGGTGGGTTGTCGTACGTCGCATCCGAGCCATAGGACAGCGCATCGATGAGCCGGCCGTCCGCGGCGAGCAGCGCGAGCCGGTCGCCGCTGTTCCCAAGGCCATTCGACAGCCCGCCGGGCGGCCAGAATGCCGAGGCCTGTGGCACCGCCGCCCGCGGCCCGGCCAGCACGAGTGACGTCCCCGGCTGCAGCGTCAGGTCGGGCAGCGCCACAACCCCCGCGTTGTCGCGCAGCACGATCCCGCCGAGGGCGGCCGGCGCCGTCCCGACGTTGCTCACCTCGACCCACTCGAAGTCGGCGTCGTTCCCCGGCTCGTTTGGGTCGGGCATCAGTTCGGTGATCCGCAGCAGGATCTCGGGCGCAAACTCCTCGAGCCGTGGCGCGCCCGCCGAGGCGTCACGCGCCCCGCTCGGTCCGACGGCCGAGTTCGCTTCCGCCGCGCGCGATCCGCCGCTCGATGCGGTGCCGCCGTTCTGCCTCGTCCCACCCGCCGTCGCTGTGCCACCGGAGTCCTCGACGGGTCGCCCCGCGACGAGACGCGGCGCGGGCGTAGCCTCTGTCGGTGGCCCCGAGGCGACGGTCGCTGGCGTGCCCGCAGTAGGCACCCCGACAACACCAGGCACGGCGGTCGAAGTGGAGGCGGGCGTCGGCGACGGAGCCGGCGGCGCCGAAGTGGCGTCGAACCGCACGTCGTCGACCGTCAGCTGGGCCAGCGCTGCGCCGAGCGGTCGCAGCATGACACGCACCTGCGCGCTGTGCGCCTCGGCGGGCGCCTGCAGGGGCCCCGTGCGCACCTCGCCCGAGCCGCCGTTGAGCGGCGGCGCGTCGCCCGTGGCAAGCTGGCTCCCGCCCCCGTCACCCGAGGCGTACCAGGCGATCCGCACCCACGCCGCGTCTACCCCCGCTCCCGCTTCGAGGTACACGCTCGCCTCGTACCAGCCGCCGGGCGACACCCGCACAATCTGGTAGAGGTACTTCGTGGAGGTCGACTGCGACCGCACTAGGGCCGCCCCGCCGACAGCCTCGACGTCCGCGCCCACGTCCGCCCATCCATATAGACCGTCCTCGAAGCCGCCGTTGGTGAGGACGTCGAACACGCGTGGGACGGAAGCCGTCGCGGTGGCCATGGGGGTGGCCGGCGGTGACGGCGTCGACGAGGGCGTGCTCGTGGGCGAGACCGTCGAGGTCGCACTCGCCGTGGGACTCGGGCTCGCCGTGGCGCTCGGCGTGACGACAGGAGCCGAGCCTCGTTCGAGCGACACGTCATCGACGTAGAAGCGGGCGCCCGCGCCGCTGACCTCGGCTCGCGCCGAGGTGCGTACGTACGCGGTGCCGTCCGGCGCGACCTGGGTGAGTGTGACGAGGCGCCACCCCGAGGTGCCGTTGCCCAGCTCGGTCACGAGGCCGCCTCGCCGCCGCCCGCCGGAGTCGAGGAACTCGAGCTCCACTCGCAGCGCCGAGGTGAGTGGGTCGTCGTCGTACAACCACAGACCAAGCGTGTGCGTCGCCCCGGCGACGGTGGGAGTCAGCCAGTACTGCGAGCGGATGCCTGCCGCCTGCAGGTCGCTCGCCTCGATCCGCGCGGCCTGCGTCCCGCCATGGACGGGCCCGCTGTCATCGACGACGAGGGTCCCGCCGCCGAGAGCCTCCCATCCCCCGCCGCTGCCCTCGAAGCCGGCATCCACCGTCCCCGCGAACAGGTCAGTCGTCTGCGCCTCGCCCGTCCGGGCCAGCGCGAGCACCGAAACGCCGGCCGCGAACGCCAGCACAGCCACGCGCCCCACGAGGAAGCTGCGCACGTCGAGGCGCCTGCCTTTCCCGGCTGGGGATGGGGTCCCGCGACCGCGCCGCGAAGGCCGCGAGCACAGCTGTAATAGCACAGAACGCGGACCGCGGGCGTATCGTGTGGCCGCGAACGCGCGGAAAACGGCACGGCGTATCCGGAAGGAGCCGCGAGGTGGACATCAAGCGAGTGGGCGTCATCGGTGGCGGCATCATGGGCTCAGGCATCGCCCAGGTCTGCGCCTCGCACGGGTATGAGGTCACGGTGGTCGAAGTGGACGATTCCCGCGCGCAGGCCGCCGTCAGCGGCATCGCTTCGCGACTCGATCGCGAGGTACAGCGCGAGCGCCTCACCCGCGAACGCCACGACGAGATCCTCGGCCAGCTGCAGGCCCACGCCGACCTCGGTCGCGTCGCCGACTGCGACCTCGTGATCGAGGCGATCGTCGAAGACCTCCCAACGAAGCAGGACCTCTTTGCCCGCCTCGGCGCCGTTTGTAAGCCGGACGCGATCCTCGCCACGAATACCTCGTCCGTGTCCGTCTCAGCGCTCGCGGCGGCGTCGGGCCGGCCCGAGCAGGTCCTCGGCATCCACTTCTTCAACCCGCCGACCGTGCTGCCGCTCGCCGAAATCATCTCGACCGGCAGTACCTCGGCCGCGACGGTCGAGGCCGCCCGCGCCTTCTGCGAGTCGATCGACCGAGTCATCGTCTTTGCGAAGGACCGCCCCGGCTTCATCGTGAACCGGCTGCTGATCCCGTTCATTCTCGATGCGATCCGGCTTGTGGATCACGGCATCGCCAGCGCGCAGGAGGTCGACGATGGCTTCCGGGCTGGAGCAAATCACACGATGGGCCCGATCGCGACCGCCGATCTCATCGGCCTCGACACCGTGGCCCATATCGCGGACACCCTCTTCGAGGAGCTCGGGGAGAGCCGCTACAAGACGCCGCCGGTGGTCACGAGGATGATCGCGCTCGGGCACCTCGGCCGAAAGTCAGGCAAGGGCTTCTTCGACTACGCGCGATAGTTCGAGAGGCGCCATGGGAGGGACGCGCTCGGCTACTGAACGCCCAGCAACTCCACGTCGAAGATCAGCACAGCGTTTGCGGGGATCGAGGGCGGAGCGCCTCGCGCGCCGTAGCCGAGGTTCGCGGGGATGATCAACCGGCGCTTGCCGCCGACCTTCATCGTCGCCACTCCCTCATCCCAACCCGCGATGACGCGTCCGGCGCCGATCGGGAACACGAACGGCTGTCCGCGGTCGCGCGAGGAGTCGAACTTCTTCCCGCTCGTCAGCCACCCGGTGTAATGGACGGTGACCTGCTGCCCCTTCTGCGGGGCGGCGCCGTCGCCGACCTTCTCATCGATGTAGCCCAGGCCGCTCGCCGTGCGCTGGACCTGGCCCGTGAGTACGGGGATCCCCGGCGCGTTGCCGTCGCTCGAAGCCACGCTACTCGCCTCCGTCTTCGCGGTCGCCGTCGAGGTCGCCGCGGACTTCGCGTCGTCCCCGCCACAGGCCACAAGGAGTGCGGCCAGTAGTGCGCCCGCGAACAGCGGCCAGCGGACGGTCGAGGCGAAGCGACGTGCGTTCATCTGCGTGCGGATGGTGCAGGGCTCATCAGGTGTGTGCAACCGCCACCCGGATGAAACCTACGCGGATCTCCCGCTGGTCTCGCTGCGTCCGCCCCGCTGCTCCTCGAGGAACCGCTCGACGTCCGAGATCACCTCGTCGCTCGATGGCAGCGCCAGCGGTTGCTGCGGCGCGCTCAACAGCGGAGTCTTCGACCTGCGAATCCAGTCGAACTGCTCCTCAAGCGTGCTCACCACCGTCTGTAACTGCGGCGACTCCTCGATGACGGTCGCCACATCGCGGTCGAGCTGCGCGGCCTGCTCCCGGAGCTCGCCGAGGGCCGTCGAGGTGCCGAGTCCTCGGTCAAGTGACTCGACGAGCGCGATCGTCGCCTGTGGGTGCGGGTTGGCCACCGCGTAGAACGGCGTCAGCGCCATCAGGCTCGCGGTCTCGATGCCCTGGGCCTTCAACGCGAGCGAGACCACCGAGGTAATGCCGACCGGCCCTTCGTAGCTGCTCGCGGTCGGCTCCATGCCAAAGGCTCGGGCCAACTCAGAGTCCGCGGCATCGAGACGGACGGGCAGTGGCCGGGTGTGCGGTACCGCGCCCGGATACGCCGTCACGGTCACGAACGTCGTTGCGCCGATCTCCGCCAACAGCGAGACGATGGCGTCGGTGAACATGCGCCAGCGGAGGCTCGGTTCGATGCCCGACAGCAGCACGACGTCGCGGTCGAGCCCGTCGATGGACGCCGCATACAGGCGGGTAACGGGCCACTGCAGGATGCGCTCCTCGCCGTCGATCTGAACGAACGGACGGCGAACGGTGAAGTCGAAGTACTCCTCAGGGTCGATCTCAGCGAACGCGGTCGCATCCCAGTGCTCGGCCAGGTGCTGGATCACGGCCGCCGGCGTCACGCCGCCCTGGCTCGCGAAGCCGGCGATCACGATCGGGTTGCGAAACTCACGTTGCTCGAGCAGGCGAATCGATTCGTGCAGCATGGCGAACTCCTCTCGAACCGGCGGCTAGACGCCCGTGAGGGCGGTCGACGGCTCCAGGGATGCGCCCAGGTAGTCGCGCTGTCGTAGCCAGGGCAGAGCAGCGGCCAGCGCACGGAAGTCCCCGAATGTCAGCCCGTTCATCATCACGGCGCGCTCCGCTTCCCGGCACCGCGCCCGGTACTCCAGCGGCAGGCCGTCGAGCGCGCGCTCCCACGCGCGCCCGATTACGATCCGGTCCTCGACGTCGAGTTCGAGCCACGCCTGCAGGCGGGCAAGTACCGCCTCGTAGCGGGCCGGTTCGGACAGATCGTGCTCCGCGTGGATGTGCCTCGTCAGCCCGCCGGCGAGCTGGTCGTCCGGCAGTGCGAGGAGGGAGTAGAACCGCCCCGCGAGGAGCGAAGCCGGCCGCCGGATGGTCGTGAGGTTCGCCGCCCCGGCGCTCACCACAGGTTCGCGGACGTCGCGAACGATCGAGGTCACCATTGCTGACACCCTCCTGTATTCGTGATGCCTTGTCCTCGATGACGAGCGAGGATGCTCCCCGCGTGAACATATCTTAGCAGTCGCCTCAAGGGACTGCTAATAACTGAGCATGTACTGAGCTGGTCGGCTCCGACCGTTCCTGCCAACGCTGCTCCGGTTCCATCGCCGCCGTGACATGCTTGACCCTCAAGCCGCTTGAGGTCCTACGGTTCGATGCGGAGGCAGGGGCATGACCGACGCGAGCACGATTGGCGAGGTGGCACAGCGCACGGGACTCACCGTCTCGGCCATCCGCTACTACGAGGCCGAAGGCATCGTGGCTCCCGCTTCGCGCACCGAGGCCGGCTACCGCCTCTTCACCGAGACCGACGTTCGCCGGCTCCTGCTCGCGAAGCAGGCGCGCCACCTCGGACTCGGCCTCCGCGAGGTCAAGGCCCTCGTCGAGGACCTCGCGACGCTCGACTGCGCGACCTTCGCCGGCGAGCTCGGCAGCCGTATCGCGGGTCAGCGGGCGGCGGTTGCCGCGCGCATCGCCGAGCTCCGCGAGCTCGAAGCGACTCT
>JAIBBD010000092.1 GCA_019694855.1 Dehalococcoidia bacterium | reverse complement strand
GGCGCGCCGACACGCTCGGGGCCTGCCTGCGCTTCCGGGGCCAGGGCGACCACGTCGAGATCCCGCACCGCTCCGCCTTCACGGCCCGCGCCTTCACGATCGAGCTGTGGGCGCGCTGGCGCGGCTCCGGCACCGACACCCATTTCCTCACCGCCAGGGGCATCGAGGAGCTCGAGATTCACACCGGCGACGCCGTCCCCGACGGCCTCCGCTTCATCCCGGTCCCCGGGGTCCTCATCGACTCGGAGCCCGGCGTGCTTCGGAGCGGCGAGTGGTTCCATGTCGCCTGCGTGTACGCCGGTCACGCGAGCACCGCCGAGATCTACCTCAACGGCAAGCTCGTCACCCTCCGCCGCTCCGGCGGCGAGGCGACGAAGCAACCGTCCGATCGCCCGCTGCGCCTCGGCCTGCGCGGTGACGGCAGCCTTCCCCTCGCGGGTGAGATGGCCGAGGTCCGCCTGTGGAACGTCGTCCTGACCCGCGACGAGATCGCCGCGCAAATGCACTTCCGGCTGTCCGGGCACGAGCCCGGCCTGGTCGGGTACTGGCCGCTGCGCGAAGGCGCGGGGGCCGTCGCCCGTGACGTGTGCGCCCGTGGTGCGCCGGCCAACATCAAGGACGGCTCGATCAAGGGCCCGACGTGGTACCCGTCGACCGCGCCGATCGGTCGCCCGAAAGCCGGGCTCCCGATGATCTCCGGCGCGCCGCTCGCGGGTGAGTACTCCACCCTGGAGGGCAAGGAAGGGCAGAAGGAGGCCCTCCTCCGCCGCTTCATCGCCTGGCCGCGCGAGGGCGGCGCCGAGGTGCTGCACGGGCAGCGCGTCGACACCCTCGAGCTGCGCTGGCTCGGCAATGTCCAGATGAACCCCACCCTCGTCGGCTACATCGAGGGCGCCCCCCCGGTCCCGAGCGAGAACCTCACCGTCAAGGACGACTACAACGGCGCCAGCAGCGTCGAGTTCAAGGTCGCCGACTCGACGACCGCGACCATCACCACCAACACCACGCTCGGCCTCGGCTCCGTGGAGGAGGCCGCCTTGGGCCTTTTCTTAGCCGGGAGCGTCGGCTTCTCCTTTTTCGCCAACGCCACCGTGGACGTCACGGCCGAGGCGGTAGGCCAGGCGAAGCTCGAGAAGGCCTATAAGGCCTGGTACGAGTACAGCACCACGGGCACGTCGACGGTGACGACCAGCGAGAAGCTGTCCCTCAAGGGCGAGCGCGAGACGACGGCCGCGTTGCCGCAGCTCGGGCTCCGCTACGTCCCGAAGAACGTCGGGTACGCGACCGTCGTGTCGACCGTCGCCGACATGTTCGTGCTGCGCACCCGCGGCAACAAGCGGATGGTCAGCCATCAGTTGGTGCCCGCGAAGGACATCCCTCCGGACGTCAACGTGATCACCTTCATGATGAACCCCGCCTACACGCTCAACGGATCGCTCGACGGGCAGGTCGGCACCAGCGCCGCCGACGCTCGGCTCTACGGGCACGTCCCCGACGCCCGGTCGCAGTACGGCTCCGCGGTCGAGGCGAGCTACTACCGGCCCCGCGAGGCCTACGCGCTCAGGGACGTGATCGACCGCGCGAACCGCGGCGCCGAGGCGTTGGCGGTCAACCTCAAGGCCGATCTCCTGACCGGCATCCAGGTGTACTCCGGCCCCCGCCCGACCGACAAGGCGGGGATCGAGCGGGACGCGACCAGCAAGTCGGGGGAAGGCCTCGCGGAGGCAAACGCCGAGATGAGCAAATTGAGGGGCCGGAAGCTCGAGGAGGTGGTCCAGGAGGCGCCGAAGGGCAACATCGTCAACTCCTACGTATGGGACGGCGACGGCGGCCTCCGTGTGCAGTCGCAGAGCTTCGCTACCGCGTGGACACACGTCATCGGCGGCTCGTACAACCTGAGCGTCAGCCTCGGGCTCGGCCTCGATTTCGAGTTCGGCGGCGGCGTCTCCGCCAAGTACAGCCTCATGGGTAACGCCAGCATCACCCAGACCGTGACCGGAACCGGCGGCGGCTCGCGGGCGATCGAGCTCAACGTCACCGTCGACGGCGAGAACCGGGGCATCACCGACAACCGGGATCGCCCGCTCGTCCCCGGCGAGAAGGTCGACCGCTACCGGTTCATGAGCTTCGCGCTCCAGCCCGCGACCGCCCACTTCGACGACTTCTTCGCCCGGGTCGTCGACCCCGAGTGGCTCGCCGGCAACAGCGCCGAGGCGCACGCCCTGCGGCAGATCGACCGGAGCAAGAAGAACGCGACCTGGCGGGTGCTCCACCGCGTGACCTACGTCGAGCGACCCAAGTAACCGAGGCGGGCAACCGCGAGCGGCTCGGCGACTCGGCGGCCGGGCCGCGCCTAGCACGTTGCGCTGCGACATCACGCGCTTCGCCGCCGAGGCGCACGCCCTGACGCGCGCGGCCGACGGGGTCCCGGACGGCGTCTGGATTCTCGCATGGGAGCCTCCCTGCCGCGCCCCCGTGAGGAGGACGGTCCACATGATGTCCTTGCCCGTGACCTCGATCGCCGGCCTTGCAGAGAGTCGACGGTCGGGCCACGGCACGGTCTCTGACCGCTACTGCGCGTATACGAGCGGGAGCAGAAATCCGCCCCCAACCATTTATCGGCGCAGCCGGTTAGGCGCTCACTGCGATAGAATTCGAGGATATGTACACATGAGCACAATGAAACCATACCGCGTCATTCTTGAGTTCTCGCGCGCCCAGCGGGCCGGCAGGCCGCACGCGTTCGAATTCGTACCCCAGACCTACTTGCTCCGCGGCCCCGGCGGCAGCTTCGAGAGCGCCGAGTTCCCGTGGACGCCCGAACTCCTCGCCGACCTCCGGGCCGCCCGGATCCCCGGCCGAGATCCGGCTGCGATCCACCGGATCGGCGACACCCTGCGCGACTTCCTGGCCGGCGCCGGCTGGAATCACCATGAGCACGCGATCGTCCGCAGCGCCCACGAGGGCGCGCCAATCTTCATCACGATCCGCTCGGCCGCGGCCGAGCTCTACGCGCTGCCATGGGAGTTCGTCGCCCTCAAATCGACCGGTCAGCTGCTCGGGGGCGTGCCTGGCCTTCTGGTCAGGTACGAGTGGCCCGAGGCCGACACCTTCCCGGATCGCGTAGACGCATCTTCCCGGTGCAGTCGAGTGCTGCTGGCCTGGTCTGCCGCCGCCGGTGCCGTCCCGGCCGCGGGCCACCTCGCCGCGCTGCAGGACGCCCTCGCCACCAGACCGGGCGCCTTCGATGCCACGCGCGACGTCCTCGCGCACGCGACTTACGGCTCGATCTCCCGGGCGCTCGCCATCGCCGCACGCACAGGCCCGCCGATCGACGTCGTGCACGTGCTCTGCCACGGCGCATCCGTTGGCGGCACCTACGGCCTCGCGCTCGACGACGAGTCACGGCCCGGAGAGGTCATCGTCGTCGACGCGGGCCGCATGCAGCAGCTCTTCGCTCCTTACGTCGGCATGGTGCGCATGGTCGTGCTCGCCGCCTGCGACAGCGGCAACTCCGGGCAGCTCGACAACCACCTCGGCAGCGTCGCCCAGATGCTCCACCGCGCCGGCGTCCAGGCCGTCGTCGCCTCGCGCTTCCCCCTCAGCACCCTCGGCTCGACCAGCTTCGCCCGGTCGTTCTACGACGCCCTCGTCCACGGCCGCGCCTCGCTGGAGGACGCCTTCCTCGCCGCCCGCGAGGCCCTGCTGCGCGACCCGAGCCAGCTCGACTGGGCCAGCGTCCAGCTCTACAGCCGCGACGCCAACAGCGACGCCACCTACCCGCTACACCTCGGCGATCTGGCCCTTGCGACAGGTCCCATGGGGCAGCTAGCTACCCTCGCCAAGCCCGTATCAGAGCCCTCACAGCTGGCCACGCCCCGGGATGCACCGGCGGTCACGACCGCGTCGGTGACCATGCCCGAACCAGTGTCGATAGCGGCGCCCGCAATGGCGACCATTGCCGCAAACACCGCACCCGCGCAATCGTCTCGCGCTCCAACGCGGCGATGGTGGCCCCTCGCGACCGGTGTCTTCCTCGCCGGGCTCGTGGCGATGAGCCTCTACACGGTCCTGGGCGGAACTGGGGACGGCGGTGGCGAGAGTGGGGGCAACAGCGGTGAAAAGGACGCCATTGCCGTCGCTCCTCGTGACCTCGTACCCGCCGGTGACTCGGTCACTTCGTTGGATGCGCTCCAGGCCGAGTCCGACCGGATCCGCACCGTGCGCCTCGTCGCGGCGGCGGACCACCCCGGAAAGCCCGTCGGGGTGGATGCCTTCGTGCCATCAGATCCGAAACCAGTTTCGTTCAACGAAAAGCGGTGGCGTCTGGGTGAGGATGATCCGGGCGCGGCGGCCGACACCCGTGTCGGCGGCACCAGGGAACAGTCCGGCGTGCTGGCCTTGGCGGCCTCGGGCAAGGTGACCTACCGGAGCGACTCTGCGGCGGCGGATGGCTCACTGAGCGTCAGGTTCGGCGGGGCGGGACACCTGACCGGCCGGGGTGCCGAACTGCTGGCCGGAATTGATTTAACCGACTTTGAGCTAACATTCGACGCCAAGCCCACCGGTGGCTCGTCGTTTCACATTCCGGTGGCGCTCGGGCGCTATGGGTCGGGCTCGTGCTTCATCTATCATACCGGCGGATCGTGGCGGTTTCATATCAACGGCACAGGGGATGTTATCGAGGGACCGGCCGGCTCGGTGAAGCTCAACCAGTGGCAGAACCTGCGCCTCATCCGGCGCGACGGACTGACGCGACTGGTGGCTGATGGCGCGGAGCTTGGCAGCAGCGCGGCGTTTCCTTCCCCCTCGGCCGACCTGACCTTCGGCGCGGCCAAGAACAGCCGTGGAGGCCCAGACGGACGCTTCATCGGATTGTTGGACAATGTGATCTTCTCCTCCGGCGGCGCCGGCCGACCTTGAGGACGGCCCCTGGCCCTTCAAGGCCCATCAGTACGATGCCGCGCTCCGCCCGTGATCTCCGCCCCGCACTCCCCGGAGCGAGCGTGACTCGAAACGCTGTCAAGCTTCTTGTCTAATTCGATCCGACACAGACGGCGGGCTCACCCCGCGGCGTTGCCGCGCACCATCAGTGCCGAGACCCCCGGTACGTTGGCACCATCATTCTCGGCGCCAAGCGGCGCACTCTCGAACCCCGCGCGCATCGCGGCCAACTTCTCGGCGGCGGACTGCAGCGGTGTCGTGCGGTGCAGGTAGCGGGCCGTGACCGCGAGCGACACATGCCCGGCGATCTCGCGCACCACCTCGACATCGACCCCGGCCGCGAGCATGTGGCTCAGGGCGCTGTGGCGGAGGATGTGTGACCCCTCGACCTTGAGGCCCGCGGCCTTCATGGCCTCACGCACCCGCACGTCGATCGCCCCTTCGGTCGCCGGCCCTCGCTCCTGGCGCTGGGTACGGAGCAACCAGCCGTCCGCAGGCACCTTTTTGGCCAAGGCGACGAGGACCTCGAACAGGCGCGGTGTCAGCGGCACGCATCGAGGTCGGCCTCCTTTCGGTGGCCGCTCGACACGCTGCCCGTCGACATTGATCACCTGCCGGCGCACGTGCAACAGGCGATGCTTGACGTCGAGATCCTCGACTCGGACGCCGGCGATCTCGCCGCGTCGCAGCGCCGCCTCGCCCCCGAGGAGCACGACCGCCAGGTGCTCGGGAGACAACTCGGCCGAGACCTTCACGAGACGCTCCAGCGAGGCCGGGTCGTAGACGCGCGGCTCGCCCTTCGCCACCCGGACGCCCTTGACCGCCCTGATCTTCGGCGCCGCCACGTTGAGCGCGCCGCGGGCCCAACCGAGGGCCGTGTCGAGGTGCTGCAGCACGAGCCGCATCGTCGACGCGCTGAGGTGGGCCAGGCTCTTCTTCAAGCGCGTCACATCCAGCTCGCTGAGGTCCTTGGCCGCGCGCTCGCCCAGAACCGGCATGACGTGCACCCCGGAGATGCGCTTCCCCTCGATCGTGCGTGGCGACTGCCGGGCGGCCTCGCACTCGGTCAGCCACTGCGCCCAGATCTCGGCGATGGTGACCCGCTCCGCGCGCTCGGCCCTCTCCTTCTCGGCCGCAGCCTCGGCCTCACGGCGAGCGCGCTCCCTCCCCTCTCTCGTCGTCGGCCCGAGCCCCTCCGTCTCGATAGCCTTGCGCTCGTTCATGGCCCAGCGCTCGGCAGCCGACTTCGCAGTGATGTGCCGCGGCACGACGAGGCGGATCCGACGCGGGCGCCGCTCGCCCGGCGGCGTCGCGTAGAACACGGCCTGCAGCGACATACCGCGCTTCCCCTGGCGTTCGACGATCGTGATCGAGCCGCTCCCCATACGCCCCCAAGCATCGCACGGCCGAGGCCGGGCGGCTCGAAATTTGTGGCAAACTTGTGTCAGTTATCAGGAGTTTCCCCGTGCATGACAGGGGAACCATGGGCACTCGCTATGCGCGAAAACATAAGCTCAAACGCGCACTTAGCGAATTCTAGGCATCCCGGCACGCTCTTTGCCGAAAACCGCGCGCCCTGCAGTCACCCTTCGAGTTCAAGGGCTA
>JAIBBD010000091.1 GCA_019694855.1 Dehalococcoidia bacterium | reverse complement strand
TGGTACCGCACGCTCGGCATCAAGCCGGAGCGGCTGCGGCTGCGCGACCACGCAACCGAGGAGCTGGCGCATTACTCGCAGGCGACCTCGGACGTCGAGTACCTATTCCCGTGGGGCTGGGGTGAGCTCGAGGGCATCGCGCATCGGGGCGACTACGACCTGCGGGCGCACTCGACCGCCTCGGGGCACGCGCTCACGTACTTCGACCAGGAACGCAACGAGCACATCACGCCGCACGTGATCGAGCCGGCGGCGGGCGTGGACCGCGTGCTGTTCACACTGCTCGCGGACGCGTACGACGAGGAGACCGACGAGCGCGGCGAGAAGCGTATCGTGCTTCATCTGTCGCCCCTCGTGGCGCCGGTGACGGTGGCGATCCTGCCGCTCTCGCGCAATGAGCAACTGACGCCAACGGCGCGCGAGGTGTACGACCTCCTGCGACCGCATTTCCGCACGCAGTACGATGACGCTCAGTCGATCGGGCGGCGCTATCGGCGTCAGGACGAGATCGGGACGCCGCTGTGCGTCACGGTCGACTTCGAGACGATCGAGGACCGTGCGGTGACGATTCGTGAGCGCGACTCGATGAGCCAGGTGCGGGTGCCGATCGACGGGCTGCGCGCGGCGATCGAGGAGCGCATCGATGCCCTGCGGAGGGCCGAGGGATGATCGGACGATGACCGAGGCGCGACGCCCGTTCCGTCTGCTGCACACCTCGGACGTCCATCTCGGGACGTTCGACTTCGACCGCAGCGGACGGTGGGACGAGCGTCGCGAGCAGTCCGAGGACCGCTTCCGGCGCGTGGTGGACGTCGGGATCGCGGAACGGGTCGATGTCTTCGTGATCGCGGGCGACTTCTTCGACAATGCGCGCGTGAGCGAGGAGACACTGCGTTTCGCCGCGGAGCAGATCGCGCGCATCGAGGTGCCGACCGTGATCGTGCCGGGAAACCACGACCACGTGGGCAAGAACTCGGTGTACGACCGCATCGACCTCACCTCGATCGCGCCGAAGCTGACGATCACGCGTTCGGTCGAGGGCGAGACGGTCGCGTTCGAGGGGCTCGACCTGGAGCTGTGGGCGCGGAGCCACCTCGAGCATGACCCGGACTTCTCGCCGTTCATCGACGCCCCCGGGCGCGGCGATGCGCCCTGGCACATCGCGGTGGGGCACGGGCATTACTGGCACCCGCGCTCGGGCGACCACCCGTCGTTCCACATCCGCGAGGAGCATTTCACGAGCCTCGACTACGACTACGTGGCGCTAGGGCACTGGGAGCAGCAGACGCGGATCGCGGCCGGCGACCTGCTCGCGGCGTATTCGGGTGCACCAGACGGGCATGCGAGCATCCTCGGCGAAAGCGGTCGTGTCCTCGTGGTCGATTTCCAGCGCGAGGGCACGGTGCGGCTGACCTCGCATCCCCTCGACGAGGGCGCGCGGATCCTGTCGCACGACGAGATCCCGTTCCTGCAGGGGTCGTAGGCGCGCGCGAAGCGTCTAGACGCGCTCGGACAACTCGTAACGCTCGAGGCGACGGACGGCGTAGATGAAGGCGCCCACGATGAGGATCGTCGCCAGGACTGAGGCGGACGGCCCATCGAGACGCGCTGAGAAGACGGTCGAGGGCGCCTCGGAGATTGCGCCGGCGATGCCGAGGGTATAGGCGCGCAGGCTGAGGAAACGCACGCCATCGATCTTGAAGAGACTCGAAGCGAGTCCCTCCCACAGGAACACGTAGCTCAGCCCGATCACGAGGGCGTGGTTGAAGCGGATGCTGAGGGCCAGGAATAGGGTCGTATAGCCGAGCGCACCGACGATTCCGGCGATTACGAACGCGGGCACCAGCAGGTCCTCGCCACGCTCGCCGATGAGCGGCGCGGCCGACCCGAGCGTCGACACCGTAACGAAGATCGAGGTGGCGACCCAGGCGGCCATCAGCTTCGCGACGACGATCTGCCAGCGCGCGATTGGCTTGCTCAGGAGGTAGAAGGCCGTCCCGTCCTCGATCTCCTGGCCGAGGGCGGCCGTACCCAGCACCAGCGCCGTGAGCGGCAGACCGATGCTCACGACCAGCGCGTCGAGCATGCTCGCGACGAATTCGGGAAGCCCCGTGTCCGCGCGGCTGCTGGTGAAGCGGAAGAGCAGAGTGATGGCGACCGGGATCGCGGCGAGCAGGCCGAGCAGCAGCACCCGCCGTTGACGCAGCAACTGCCCGAGCGTGAGCGTGAAGATGAGGCCAATCATCGTTGCACCAGGTACTCAAAGACGCTTTCGAGCGACTCGTCGAGGGTGTCGACCTCGGTGATCGTGACGCCGGCGGAGCGCGCGATGCGGGGTGCGTGGACCGTGAAGCGCTCGAAATCGTCGGCGCGCACGGTGATGCGCTCGCCGTCGATCTGCGCGCCGGTCACGCTGTCGTCGGCGAGCAGCGCGCTCGCGAGCGCGCGGTTGTCGCTCGACACGATGGCGAAGGTATGCGGGCGGTCCGTCATCAGACGGCGGATGGCGCGGAAGTCCCCCGCCGCGGCGAGACGCCCTGAGACGATGACGAGCACGCGCTCGGCCAGCCGTTCGACCTCCTCGAGGATGTGAGACGAGAACAGAATGGTGCGTCCCTCGGCCGCCATGCGGCGGAGGAGGTCCATCATCTGGAGACGCTGCGCGGGGTCGGTGCCGTTGAACGGCTCATCGAGGAGCAGCACGGGAGGGTCGTGGACGATGGCGGCGGCGATCTTGATGCGCTGCTTCATCCCTTTTGAGTAGCCGCCGGTCTTGCGTCCCTGCGCGGTCTCCATCTGCACCCGGTCGATCGCGAGGCGTGTGGCCGCCTCGACGTCGGGGAGGTGATGCAGGCGCGCGCTCAGCCGGACAAACTCGTAGCCCGTCAGGCCGTCGTAGACGGACTCACGTTCCTGGACGATGCCAACCTGCTGGTAGAGGCCCGGGTTCTGCCAGGCGGGAGCGCCGAGGATGCGGACCGTGCCCGAGGAGGGGCGCAGAAACCCGGCCAGCATGTGGAGCAGCGTGGATTTTCCCGCCCCGTTGGGACCGAGCAACCCGGTGATCCCGGGGCCCACGGTGAACGAGATGTCGTTCACCGCCACAACGTTGCCGTACCAGCGCGAGGTTTCGCTGACCTCGATGGCGGGGGCGGCGTCGACTCGGGAAGTCGCGGCGGTCACGCCCGCACCGACCAGTAGCGCCGCAGGACGAGCAGGGATGCGACCGCCGTGACCACGATCGCAACGACGAGGTACGTCCAGCCTTCGAAGCCGGCGACCGCAACTGCGCCGCCCCGCGGTGTGGGCTGGCGGAACATCCAGGAGGAAAGGCCACCGAGGACGTCGAGGGGGCTGACGAACACGCCGTAGTGCGTGGCGCTGGTGTCGATCCCGACGACCAGGATGCGCGCGACGGCTGTTGGCACGATGAACGCCACGATGATGCCCACCGTGGCGAACGCGCGCCGGGACGTCTGCGAGGCAATGGCGATCCCCATCGAGGCGATCAGCGCGGAGCCGACGAGCGCCGAGCCGGCGATCGGGAAGAGGAGGTGCCAGTTATCCCGCAGGTGGGTGCTGAAGTCCTCGGCGACGAGGCCGTTCGCCACCAGGAGTAAGAGCTGGGGGCCGAGTGTAATCAGCAGCATGGCGCTGGCCATGGCGGCGAGCTTCGCGATCGCGTAATCGGTGCGTTCGATGGCCCTCGAGAAGTAGAGCGTGAGGGAGCGGTTGCGCTGGTCGCGGCCCGCGATGTCCGGGGCGACGGCGGCGCAGTACAGGCCGAGCACGAACGAGATCACGCGGTAGTAATCGTGGTGGGCAAAGACCTCGGCCTCGCCCGGGAAGAGCGCGCTGACGAGCAACTGGATCAACGCGGGAATAGCGGCGATGAAGATCAGCGCGGCGGGCGCGACCTTCGCAGCGGCCCCTCGGCCGAGGCCGAACGCGCCGCGGAGGCTCTCGAGGTAGAGCACGAACATCGCGTGACGGCGGCCGAGCCGCAGCCCCTCGTAATGGCGGTAGCCGAGGTCGTAGATGTTGCTTGGCGCGGCCCGCCCGGGCGTGCTCACCATCAGGAGGCCGCCTCGCGCGCGGTCACCGGCTCGGACGCCTGGGCCTGCCGGACGCTGAAGAGGTCCTCGAGGGTGTGCCGGCGGCGGCTCATCCGCACCAGCCCCACCCGGAGGTCGACGACCGTGTCGCGGATCAGGTCGTAGGGCGCCGAGCCGTCGTCCACGCGCACGGAGATGTGGTGGCCTTCGACGGCGCAGGTGAGACCGCGGCGACGGAGCGCCGCCGCGACGGGCTCCGGATCGGCGGTCACCTCGACGGTGAGGAACTGCGTCGCCTCGGTGAACTCCGCAAGTGGCCCGTAGTGCTGGAGGCGGCCGGCGTCGATGACGATGAGCTGGTCGCAGACCCGTTCGATCTCGCTCAGCAGGTGCGTCGCCATGACGATGCTGATGCCGAGGCCGTGCCCGGTGCGTCGAATGAGGTCGAGCATCTCGTCGCGTCCGCCGGGGTCGAGGCCGTTCGTGGGCTCATCGAGAAAGACGATGCTCGGATCGTGGACGAGCGCCTGCGCGAGCTTCGCACGCTGCCGCATGCCGGTGGAGTAACCCGACATCGCTCGGTAACGCTCCTCGAAGAGACCGACGTGCCGAAGGGTCTCCGCCGTGCGCTCCCTCGCGGCGGCGCGGGGAAGGCCGCTCATCTGGCACATATGGGCGACGAACTCGACGGCGGACATGTCGAGCGGGAGGCAGTCGTGCTCGGGCATGTAGCCGACGTACTGGCGCAGGTGACTGCCCTCGCGCCGGATGTCGTAGCCGAGCACAGAGGCAGCGCCGGCGGTCGGCTCGATGAGGCCGAGCAGCAGCTTCACGAGCGTGCTCTTGCCGGCGCCGTTGGCGCCGACCAATCCGATCACGCCAGGTTGGACCTCGATGCTGAAGTCATCGAGGGCGGCAACCGATCCGTAGCGCTTGGTGAGGGCCCTGGTCTCAAAGATCGTCACCGATCGAGCGTAGACCGCGGAGGGGGGCGAAACCAGTAGATGCTCGCGCGAAATGACGAGGGCGCCACGTGGGCGCCCTCGCTCGGTTCGATCCGGGGTCGGAGGAGACTACGCGGGGATCTTGGCCCTCGCGGCGTCCTTGTCCTGGTACCAGAGGGCGTCGATCTCCTTGAAGACCGCCTGGTCGGCGGGGACGTCATCCTCGGCGAAGATGGCGGAGACCGGGCAGGCGGGCTCGCAGGCGCCGCAGTCGATGCACTCGTCAGGGTCGATGTAGAGCTTGCGGTCGACGCCCTCGTCGAAGTGGATGCAGTCCACGGGGCAGACGTCGACGCACGACTGGTCGAGCGTGTCGATACACGGCTGCGTGATGACGTAGGTCACTGGCGGGTCCCTTCCACCTGCTGCCGCAGGATCAACTCGATGGCGCGATTCTAGGCACGCGCCGGGCGCGCGACAAGCGATTAGCGAAGCACCACGTTCGCAATTCGCCTCGTATCACGAATCTTTACCCGAGGTCCGCCTTACGACCTGCGGTTACCGACGTGGTCCGAGGAGCGTCGACGTGCCGGCCGGCACGATCTGGTCGACGAATGACCCGCATCCGTACCACACGCCCGCGATGCGGCCGCCAGCGATGACGACGCCGGCCCCAAGGCGGCTCTGGCCCGGGGCGTTGCGGCTGAAGACGGCCACGTACTGCGCGTCGCCCATCAACGGCTGCCACTGGGAGGGCATGCCGTATACGGCATAGAGCTCCGGGCCGTTCAGAAGCGGCTGGAGCGAGGCGCGCAAGGACGTCTCGGAGCGCCATTCGCCCTCGCAGGTCCCTACCGGGAAGACGGGCACGGGCGTGCCGGCGGTCTGGCCTGCGGGGCACGGCGGCGGCGAGCCCACGCCCGTTTGCGGGCCGCAGGCGATCTGGCGCAGCTGCGCGAGTGCGACGAGGCGGTCAAGGTCGCCGGTGAGAACGGCGGCGATGACGGTGTCCGCGGCGGGCAGGCCGGTGAATTCCGAGGGGATGCGCGTGGCCGGCGGCGAGGCGGCGGCTGTTGTGCCCGCCGTGGCCGTTGTGGCGGTCGTCGTAGCGACCGCCGTTGGGGTGGCGGTTGGCGTCGAGGCCTTGTCGTTGCTCGAGCAGGCGAGCGCGAGCACGGCAACGGCGGCGACGAGCGAGGCGAGAGCGAGTCGGGTCATCGGCGGCCGTTCCTCCCGTCGGGCGTCAGCGTTGCCATGGCTTCCACCAGCGGCGGTCCGCCTGCCGCTGTGCCTCCTCGGCGGCGGCACGTTGGGCCTCGAGTTCCGCGTCGGCGTCGCGGACGACGGGGTCGAGGCGGCGGCGCAGCATCACGATGCGGGTGACGAGGTCGAGCGGGCCCGGGATGTCCTCGTGGCCCTCATGCTCGGGCGTCAGCTCGGGGAAGAGCAGCGCGATCGCCGTCTCGAAGTTCGGCACTGCCGAGTGGCGGTGCGCGACGTCGTACTGCTTCAGCTCGTTCACCGTGCCGAGAAGCGCCTCGTCGAGGCGGTGCAGCTGGTAGGGGGAGAGGTCGAGGCGCACCTCGGCCATCGCGAGCTGGGGGTCGAGCGCGCG
>JAIBBD010000090.1 GCA_019694855.1 Dehalococcoidia bacterium | reverse complement strand
ATCCTGCACCGGGCCGGCGCCGACAACCCGCGACTGCGCGAGATCCGGGTGCCGCGCACCTGGTACGTGACCTCGGACAGCATCGTGAACTTCATCCAGTACAACAACCTGGAGGACATCTACAGCCACAAGTACGCCGAGATCGAACAGGTGCGGCAGGACTACCCGCACATCGTGCAGGTGTTCAAGAACTCGGCGTTCCCGCCCGAGATGGTGCGCGGTCTGTCGCAGGTGCTCGACGACTTCGCCGACCAGCCGATCATCGTGCGCAGCTCCAGCCTGCTCGAGGACCGGCTGGGCTCGGCGTTCTCCGGCAAGTACAAGAGCCTGTTCCTCGCCAACGAGGGCACCAAGCAGCAGCGGCTCGCGGCGCTGCTCGACGCCATCGCAGAGGTCTATGCCTCCACGTTCGGTCCCGACCCCATCGAGTACCGCCTCGAACGCGGCCTCATCGACGCCTACGAGGAGATGGGGATCATGATCCAGGAGGTGGTCGGCACCCGCGTCGGTCGCTGGTTCCTGCCCTCGTTCTCGGGCGTGGCGTTCAGCCGCAACGAGTTCCGCTGGTCGGCGCGCATCCGCCGCGAGGACGGCCTCCTGCGGCTCGTGCCCGGCCTCGGCACGCGCGCGGTGGACCGCCTCAAGGACGACTACCCGGTGCTGCTCGCGCCGGGCCAGCCCGGGTTGCGCGTCAATGTCACGCCGGACGAAGTGGTGCGCTACGCCCCCAAGATGGCCGACGTCATCAACCTCGAGACCGGCGAGTTCGAGACCGTCGCGGTGGCTGACCTGCTGCGCCAGCACGGGCACGACCTGCCGCGCGCCGCGCAGATGGTCTCGATCCTCGACGAGGACCACCTGCGGCGACCGGCCGGCACGCACGTGGACTTCGAGGACCAACAGCTCGTGGTGACGTTCGAGGGCCTCGCAAACGACGCCGCGTTCATGCACCAGATGAAGGAGGTCCTCGAGGTGCTCGAGCGCGAGATGGGCGTCCCGGTGGACATCGAATTCGCCTCCGACGGGCGCCACCTCTACCTGTTGCAGTGCCGCCCGCAGAGCTCGTTCGGCGACTCGCAGCCATCGCCCATCCCGCGCAACCTGCCGCGCGAGCGAGTGCTGTTCACCGCCAACCGTTTCGTATCGAACGGCCGCGTCCCGGACCTCACGCACCTCGTGTACGTGGACCCGGCGCGTTACAGCGACCTCAGCGACCTCGAGACGCTGCGCGGGGTCGGCCGCGTCGTCGGGCGGCTCAACAGGCTGCTGCCCAAGCGCCAGTTCGCACTGCTCGGGCCCGGCCGCTGGGGCAGCCGGGGTGACGTGAGATTGGGAGTGAGCGTCACCTACGCCGACATCAACAATGCCGCCCTGCTCGTGGAGATCGCACGGCAGAAGGGGAACTACCTGCCGGACCTTTCGTTCGGCACGCACTTCTTCCAGGACCTGGTCGAGGCCTCGATCCGCTACCTGCCCCTCTATCCCGATGATCCTGACGTGCGGTTCGACGAACTGTTCCTGCTGCGCTCGGAGAACATCCTGCCGTCACTGTTGCCCGAGGCCGCCGCGTATGCCGATGTCGTTCGGGTCATCGACGTGGGCCGCGCACATGAAGGGCACGTGCTGCGCGTGCTGCTCAACGCC
The DNA here is from genome assembly GCA_019694855.1 of Dehalococcoidia bacterium. Classification (GTDB taxonomy): domain Bacteria; phylum Chloroflexota; class Dehalococcoidia; order UBA2979; family UBA2979; genus JAIBBD01. Next base: position 5,137 of record JAIBBD010000090.1, on the reverse strand, counting down.
GACCTCGAAGAGGCCGTGGCGCTCTTCGCGCCGCCGCACACCTCGGCGCTGTCCGTGGCCGAAGGCGAGGGCCGCCTCGAGGGGCCGAGCGATCAACACTGGCGTTGGCGGCTGCGCTTCGCCGAGCGCATCGCCGCCAGCGTGGACCCCGCGCGCTTCGGCGTGAAGGCCATATATGTGATCGGCAGCGCCAAGAACGCCACGTCGGGGCCGGCCAGCGACCTCGACCTGCTCGTGCACGTTGGCGGATCGGACGCGCAGCGGCGCGCGCTGGAGGAATGGCTGGAGGGCTGGAGCCTCGCGCTGGCGGAGATGAACTACCTGCGCACGGGCTACCGGACCGGAGGGCTGCTCGACGTTCACTACGTGACGGACGAGGACTTCGCCCGCGGCTCGAGCTACGCCGTCAAGGTGGGCGCGGTGACCGACGCGGCGCGGCCCCTGCCCATGGGTGCTGCCACGGGGCCGAACGCCGGCTAGGCCGGACTAGACGAGCTCGCGGGTCGCCGCCTCGAGGTCGCCGGGGTCGAAGCGTACGAGCGCTAGTTCGGGCCCGTCGTGGGCGGCCGTGAACGCGTGCGTGCGTCCGATCCGGCAGCGCCACGTGCCGGTAAGGCGCGCCGACTCGTGGACGTGGCCGTGGAGCGTGACCAGCGGCGAGCGCTCCTCGATGAACCGGCGGATGGCGATGCTGCCGACGTGTACATCGAGAGGGACGTGCTCGAACCTGCGCTCGTCGAGGGCTGCACGATCGAGCGGCGTGTCATAGGGCGGCGCGTGGAAGAGCCCGATCGTGCGGTCGAGCGATGCGTCCGCTGCCAAGGCTGCGAGGTCCTGCGCGATCGTGGACCATCGGGCCTCGCGCTCCGAGACCGGCACCGTGCGGCGCCCCTCCTCGGGCGAGACGCAGCCCGGGTCCACGAAACGCGATACGTCGTAGCGCTCCCAGTCCTTGAGCGCAAAGGGCGTCGGCGGCACGTACGCGTAGCCCAGCACGTCGTGCGCGCCGAACGCCATGCGACGGCCGTGCGCGTAATGCCAGGCGCCGCGCGTGGCCCCTTCGAGCAGTGCCGCCTCCTCAATGCGCGCATCATCGTTGCCGAGTACGAGGAACACCTCGGGTGCTGCCGTGCGGAGCCGCGCCCGCACGGCGAGGAACTCCGACGCGAGGAAGTCGCCGACGAAGTCGCGGTGGCTCAGGGACGGCGTGGTAAAGTGAAAGAGCCCCGAGGGCAGCAGGTCGCCCCCGAGAAACACGCCCGCCGGGCGCTCCCGTTCGATCGCGTCGATCAGCTTGCGGTAACGGCGCTCGTCCCCGTGCAGGTCCGAGGCGAAGAAGCATAGCGGCACGTGTCGTCTCCTCGTCGGCTCGCCGACGCCACAGACTACCGCGCCCTCACGCTTGTCGCAGAGGAGCCACTGGATCTCGCGGAGGCGCTCCCCGGCAGCGGGGAGCGGTCTAATGGACCGCGTGCCCCGTCGCTTTCCGATGCGCTGCACGCGTGCCAACTCATTGCCCCACGGCCCATTAGTTCAGACCGATAGAGGAGCGGTTTCCTGATCGAACACGTACCCATTCATGCATGGTTGCACTGCGATCGCGCACCCACTGCAGACAGCGCTCATGTCGAAGCCCTCGCGTCGGTTGAAGGCGCGAGGGCTTCACGTTTGAGCGGTCACGAGCGGACAGGCTTTGACGCCTATCTCGTAGCCGACGTCGTAACCACTTCGAGCAGATGCGCCACGAGAACCAGAGGACGCTTGACGCGCCAGCCCAACCTGGCGGATCAGCGCGCGACCAGCTGAATCGGCACCGACCGGAACCCGCCCAGCGGCGGCTGCTCGCGGGCGGATTCTCCGGCCAAGTCGATCCGCGAAGTCGTCGAGAGCAGCGCTCGCACCAGTTCCCGCAGCTCCAGGCGGGCCAGTGGCCGACCCGGACACACGTGCGGTCCGATGCCATAGACGACATTCCCGGCGGCGTTCACCCCAGGCGAGAAGCCATCAGGAGGGCTGAACACGTTCGGGTCGCGATTCGCGCTTCGCCAGTCGAGGACGACGCGTTGCCCGGCCTGGATGGACCTGTCGTCCAGATGCGCCTCGCACGTGGCCACTCGCCGGCTGGCATGGAACGGATCGTCCAAGCGCAGCATCTCCTCCAGGTACACGTCGAGAGTCTCGTCAGTCACGTGCTGACGCAGGTGCGTCGCGACCCCCTCGTGCGTGGCAAGGAAGTGAACGATCACCCCGACCGCAAGCGCGATCGAGCCGAGGTCCCCGCCGGTCCAGTTGCGTAGGATCGAGACGATCTCCCCGTCCCGGAGTGGCCTACCGGCCGAAGCGTCATGGATGAGTTGATCCGTGATGTCCCGCGAACCATCCGATTCGCGCCGTGGCTCGATGAGCGAGACCATGAGCGCGTCGAAACGCTGGGCGACCTCCGCGGTACGTACCGGATCGCCAGAACGTATGGCCTCGAACCGGTCCGTGAGCCAGTCGAGAAGCGGTCGTTCGAGTTCGCCTGGCCACCCGAGCCATGCGGATTGCGCCCGGACCGCGTAGGAGGCGCCGATCTCCCAGACCGCCTCGACCACTCGACCCTGTGAAACCTCCGCAACGAGAGCCTTGGCCACGCTCCGGCAGCGCGGAGCGAAGGGCGCCAGCGCCTCCTGCGTGAAGTAGCGATCGACGAGCGCGCGGAAGCGGGCGTGTTCGGCGCCGTCCAGTCCATTGGGCACCTGCAGGAAACGCGACGCGGCACTCGAGAACCGCCCCGGGTCGGTGGCGACACGGACCACCTCGGCGTGGGCTCGAACGGTAATGGTCTCATGCGCTTCGGTGTCACGAGAATCGTCAGATGTTGTCGTCTGCATCTCGTCGTCTCGCTCCATTCGGCCTTCTGCGGTCGGGGAGGGGGCCACCCGTCCCGGTCGTCATGCAGCCCGGGTCCGAGCCGGCCTGGGACGGCTCGCAGGGTCGACCGGCTTGCTTGTAAGTGCATACTAACATAATCTGCGCGCATGCGAACCCAACGGCCCAAGTCGCCCGGGGCGGGCCTACGGCGCAAGCCCAGCCCAGTGCGCCAAGGTGAGATCGTGGACGCGGCGATGCGGATCATCGCGTCGCGGGGCGGACGCGACTTCACCGCACGGGCGCTGGCCGACGAAGTCGGGGTCACGGACGCGGCCGTGTTTCGCCACTTCGCCAGCATGGACGCCATCGTGGATGCGGTCATCGCGCGAATCGAGACGGTTCTGTTCGATGAGGTCCCACCGCGCAACCCGGATCCCATCGAGCGTACCGGGGCCTTCTTCCGGCACCGAGTGCGGGTGCTGCTCGATCACCCGCACCTCTCACGGCTCCTGCTGACCGACCGCCTCGCGCAGGTGGCCGGATTGGCCGCGTCACGCCGCGTCGGCGCATTCCGAAGACGCTCATTGAAGTTCGTGACGGACTGTCTGCAGGAAGCCGAGGATCGAGGCGAACTCCGGGGTGTCATGGATCCCCGGGTCGGCGCGGTCCTGGTCACCGGGGCGATCCTCGCGCTCGGTCACCGAGGCGTGCCATTGGAGAGCAACAAGGCAGCGCAGGAAGTGTCAGAGGACGTCTGGTCAGCGCTCGAGACCCTCCTTCGAGGGAATCCACCAGGACGCTCCGTCGCCGCGAGACCCGGGAGAACCTGAACGCATTCACTGCTTCAGCACGCCGCCTCAGGAGGAACCAGACGATGGCAGATCAACCGAGAGGTCCCGACGCCCCGGAGGAACGGGCATCCGCGACTCGACTACCGAGGCCACTTGCGGCTCCCGTCCTCACGTTCGACCTGGCGGCGGAGGCAGGCAGGCTGCGAATGGAGAGCCCATGGCTGCAACGCGGCCGAAATGCCGTCACGCTGGTGAAGTACGACGACTTCCGCGTCGTGTTCATGCTCATGAAGCCTGGGACACGGCTGCAGGAACACCACGCCAGTGGGAGGATCTCGGTGCAGACTGTGACCGGGCGCGTCCTTCTCCATCTGAAGGAACAGACGATTGCCCTGCCTGCTGGACACCTGCTGGCGCTGGAGCGGGAACTCGTCCATGACGTGGAGGCCGTCGAGGAGAGCGGCGTACTGCTGACCATCGCATGGCCGGGAGGGGCGGCAAGAGGCTGAGGAGGAATCGACGATGACAACCAAGACTCACGAGAACCCGCGGCCCAGAGCCCTTCCCCCCGGAGAGGCATTCGTGCTTGCCCAGCTCGCCGACTACGCGCCCGGTTCGATTGTCAGTCGGGCGATCGTGCAGACCAAACCGGGGTCGGTGACGCTGTTCGCCTTCGACGCAGGTCAAGGACTAAACGAGCACACGACACCCTACGACGCGTACGTCATCGTGGTGGAGGGCACGGCGTCTCTGACGATCGGAGGCAAGTCCACGCTGGCGCGAACAGGCGAGATCGTGCGGATGCCGGGCCACGTGCCTCACGCGGTGGATGCCAGGGAACCCTTCAAGATGTTGCTCCTGATGATGCGCGACGACTCGTGAGCTTCTGCGCAGTCGCTTACGGGAAGGCAGCAGGTTGATCGAGGAGGAGAACATGGCTGCGATCACAAGCTCGGCGAAGGCGTTGCTGGCTGCGGCCGGCCTGGTTGTGGGCATCGCGGCACTCGCACCGGGCCGCGCGCTCGCCCATTGCGACGGGCTGGACGGGCCGGTCGTGACGGCGGCACGGGTGGGGCTCGAAAAGGGCGACGTGAACCGGGTCCTAGTCTGGATCAAGAAGCAGGACGAGCCCGAGATTCGCACCGCGTTCGGGCAAACGCTCGAGGTGCGCAAGCTGAGTCCCCAGGCGCGCGACCTCGCAGACAGATACTTCTTCGAGACGCTCGTGCGCCTGCATCGAGCGGGGGAGGGCGCGCCGTACACGGGGCTCAAGCCCGCCGGGCGCGACCTCGGACCGGCTATTCCCGCCGCCGACCGGGCATTGGAGACCGGCGACGTGCAGCCGCTGGTGCGCCTGGTGCTGGATGCGGCTGAGAAGGGCCTGCGCCAGCGCTTCACGGAGGCGCGTGCCGCGCGTAACTACTCTGCGGGCGACGTGGAGGCCGGCCGAGCCTACATCGAGAAGTACGTGCCGTTCCTCCATTACGCCACGA
>JAIBBD010000023.1 GCA_019694855.1 Dehalococcoidia bacterium | reverse complement strand
ACGTCAAGGTCGACAAGACCGCGCCGACGAACGTCAAGCTCGCGGTCACGGCCGGGACGCTCGGCGACAACGGCTGGTACAAGTCGGACGTCACCGTCTCGACGACCTCGGACGCCGAGACCATCAGCGACCCGGTCACCTGCACCGCGGACCAGCAGCAGACGACGGACACGGCCGGCCAGGTCTTCAACGGCTCGTGCACCAACGACGCCGGCCTGAAGGCGGACGCGGCGCCGCTGACCGTCAAGCTCGACAAGACGCCGCCGACGCTCTCGCCGACGGTGCCCGCGGCCATCGCTCTCAACTCGGTCGTCACCGCGACCCCGAACGCCACCGATGACACCTCGGGCATCGCGAGCCAGAGCTGCGCGGCGATGGTGACGACGCCGAAGGGCCCGCACACCACCACCTGCACGGCCACCGACAAGGCGGGCAACACCACCACGGTGACCGTGAACTACGAGGTGCTCGACACCGCGACCGACTGCGGCAAGATCCTCTTCGGCACTACGCCGCCGCCCGGTGGTGGGGTCGGGACGTTCGCCTTCAGCTGCGGCACCATCGCGCAGCTGGTGGCGGTGACCGCCTGCCCGCAGTCGACAATGACCATCTACTACAACAAGCCGGGCGGCGGGTACGCCGTGTACATCCCGGCCTCGCAGGTGTCGGCGGTGAACCAGGAGTTCCTGGGCATCTTCAACGGCACCCCGCAGATCCCGGTCAACACGATCTTCAGCGTGAAGTGCGTATGACCTCGATCTCCGGCTGATCGAGGCGTGATAGACGCATCAGGGGCGGCCTCCGGGCCGCCCCTGGTCGTACAGCGGGCGTCAGCGCTCGCAGGCGGGTTGCCAAGGCGCACCTGACCAAGGGCATAATCTCGCTGCGGGTGGTGCGGCGGTCACCAGCACGACGAGTTCCGGCTCGGCAGGCGCGCCCGCGCCTCGGAGCCTGCAGCGAAGAAAGGACTCGCCCGTGAGATTCATGAAGCATGCCCTGGTGTCGGCGGCCATCGCCGGCGTCGCGCTCGCACTGCTGCTCCTGCCGGCCCAGGCGGCCGACACGCTGGAGCAGCACGTCGACGCCATCCCACCCGAGGGACTGACGAACTGGAACGCAACCGAAGGCATCAACGCCGTCGACATCCTGCGCCAGACGTTCACGCCGACGCAGGCCTCGCTGACCAAGGTGGAGCTGTACCTCCTGTCTGACGGCGCGGCGACCAACGCCGACGTCTTCGTCACGGTCAACGTGAAGAAGGCAGGGACGGGGACCATCGTCGCCACCGAGATCGTCAACGTGCCGAACGGCACGACGGGCGCCTGGATCACGTTCGATATCCCGACCGTGACGGTTGAAGTCGGCCAGCAGTACGCCATCGAGGCGTCGGTCGACAACGACACGCACAAGCTCGCCTGGGGCTACAGCAACTCAGCCGCCTACGCCGGCGGCACCGGCGCTACCGTCGCCGCGGGCCTGCTCTACCCCAAGACGTACGACTTCCTCTTCAAGACGTACTACGAGCCGGTCGTACCGACCGAGTGCGGGAAGCTGCTCTTCGGCAGCAAGCCCCCGGCGGCCGGCGGGTTTGGCACGTTCGCCATCAACTGTGGTGACGTGGCCGACCTCGTGACCGTGTCCGGCTGCCCGCAGGCCACGGCGACCTTCTTCTACAACAAGCCGGACGGCGGCTTCGCCGTCTACATCCCGGGCTCGGCCGTCGTGGTCGTGAACGCCGAGTTCCTCGGCATCTTCAACACCGACCCGGACATCAAGACCAGCACGATCTTCACCGGGAAGTGTAAGTAACCCTCGCGACCACCTCGCGAGGCGGACATGCGAAGGGGCGGCCTCCGGGCCGCCCTTTCTGTGTTTCGCGCGCGAGGGTTTCGCTGGCTCAACCGCCTTCGATCTGACGCAGCACCGCAAGCAGGTCGGTCTGGCTCCAGCGTTCCACGCAACGGCCGCCCTCGAAACGCAGGAGGGTGACGCCGTCGTACACGACGCTCCGGCCTGTGGCCGGACGGCCGAGGAACTCGCCGCGATGCGTCGCCGCTGCTCGAAAGGCGCAGCCGACGAAGTCGTCCGCGCCGAAGATGGCCTGAATCGTGAGCTCGATGTCGGGAAACGCCGTCCAGTACCCGCGATAAAAGACCTTGATGTGGTCCAGTCCGGGCTCCAGCGGCGGCGAGCGATGCAACACCGCGCCCGGCGCGTACAGCTCGAAGTAGGATTCACGTTCATCTGGCGTGTTGAACCGCTCGATGGCCGTCCGCAGCCGGTCGACGTTCGTCTTGTTGCCCAACGTCCTACCCCAGCGCCGACAGCAGCTCCGCGCGCGCCGCCACGAGGTATGACGCCACCTCGGCGCGCGGGACGAGGTCCGGGTCGCCGCCGGCGCGGCGCAGCACCTCGACAACGCCCGCCTTGTGGTTCCGGCTCGACGCCGTCACGCGCAGCGGGACGCCGATCAGGTCGGCGTCGTTGAACTTCACGCCGGGCGAATCGTCGCGGTCGTCGTAGAGCACCTCGAGGCCCGCCGCCGTCAGCTCCGTGTAGAGCGCGTCGGCGTCGGACGCAAGCTCGGCGTCGCGCCCAAGGCCGAGCGCGACGAGGTGCACGTCGAACGGCGCGATCGAGGCGGGCCAGATGATGCCTCGCTCGTCGTAGTGCTCCTGCACCGCGCCCGCGATCACGCGGTCCACGCCCAGGCCGTAGCAACCCATGATCGGCGTGCGCTGCTCGCCCGCCTCGTCCAGCACGCGCGCCTCGAAGGCCTCGGAGTAGATGTATCCGAGGCGGAACACGTGCCCCATCTCGATGCCACGCGCGGTGCCGAGCGTGCCCTCGCCGCAGCGCGCGCAGGTGTGCCCGGCCTCGGCCAGCGCGACATCGATCACGTCGTGCGCGTGGTATTCGCGGCTCAGGTTCACGTTGCGCAGGTGTCGCCCTGCGACGTTGGCGCCCGCCACGAGGTTGGGCGAGGTCGCGATCGAGGTGTCGACGACCACGCGCACGCGCTCATCGATGCCGACCGGCGAGGCGTAGCCGGGCACGATGCCGTAGGACGCCGACTCGGCGTCGGTCATCGGCCGCAGGTCCTTGCCGCCGAGGAGGTTGCGCAGCTTCACCTCGTTCACCTGCAGGTCGCCGCGCACGACGACGAACACGGGCTCCGCCGCCGCCGAGGCGTCATGCGGGTCGGTCGCCATATAGAAGACGGCCTTCGCCGTCTTCGAGGCGGGCACGCCGAGGAACGCTGCCAGCGCCTCGATGGTCGTCGTGCCGGGCGTCTCGATGGGCTCCACCTCGAGCGGCTCCTCGGGCGGGACGGGCGGGCGCACGAATTCCGCCTTCTCCGTGTTCGCCGCGTAGCCGCAGCGGTCGCAGATGACGATGGTGTCCTCGCCGGTGTCACTGAGGTAGATGAACTCGCGCGACTCCTTCCCACCGATGGCGCCCGAGTCCGCCTCGACGGGCACGGTGGGCACGCCGCAGCGGGCGAAGATGCGCTTGTATGCCTCGAACATCGCGCCGTACGACGCATCGAGGCCCGCCTCGTCCGCGTCGAACGAGTACGCGTCCTTCATCGTGAACTCGCGCACCCGCACCAGGCCGCCGCGCGGGCGGGCCTCGTCGCGGAACTTCGTCTGGATCTGGTACAGCGTGACCGGCACGTCGCGGTACGACTGCGCCTGCGAGGCGAAGAGCTGCGTCACGACCTCCTCGTGCGTCGGCCCGAGGGCGAGCGGCCGCTCGCGCTGGTCGGTGAGCCGGAACAGCACCGGCCCCATCGCGTCAGCGCGGCCGGAGCGCTCCCAGATGTCGAGCGGCTGGATCGCCGGCATGTGGATCTCGAGGGCGCCCGCGGCGTCCATCTCCTCGCGCACGATCGCCTCGACCTTGCGCTTCACCCGCCAGCCGAGCGGGAGGTACGTGTACACGCCCGCCATCAGCTGGTCGATCGCCCCCGCGCGCAGCAGCAGCTGATGGCTGGCCGTCTCCGCCTCCGCAGGGGCCTCTCGCAACGTCCGTCCGAACCAGCGCGTCATTCTCATGCGGCTGAGTCTATGGGCGCGTGCATGGGCGGGCAACGAGCCGCGACGCCCAACGCGAGGAGGCCCCGAACCCTATCAGCGACGACAATCGGGCCATGCGTAGGATGGCGTTCTCGATGCTCCTGGCGGTCACGGTCCTCGCGTGCTCCAGCGGCGGTTCATCCGGCGGCGCAAACGACGCGCTGCTCGAAGAACTCCATGCCGTGCCCGGTGCGGTCGAGGTGGGACGCACGCAGGACGGAGCGAGCACCGTCGTGGGGTACGGGATCGAGGAGGTACCCGGCACGGCCGTCCTCGAGTTCTACCTCGCCTCACTGCCCGCCGAGTGGGAACTGGCCAAGCCGCTCGGCGACGACCCGGAGGCCGTCGCACTGTGCCGCGACGGCAGTCTCGTGCGAGTCGACGCCGCCGACGTGGCCGCCCGTGGCACGTTCACCGTTACCGTCCGCGCAACCGGCGCCGAGGAATGCGACTGACCGTCCGCGCCCACCTCGCAGCCGCGCTACCCTAGACCGCATGCCGTACCGAGAAGCCCCCGTGCCCGGCCGCTGTATCCATTGCAACGCCGAGACCGCGATGGCGTGCGTCGCATGCGCGCACCACGTCTGCAGCCGCTGCCAGGCCCGACACGACGACGAGTTCCCCCACAAGACCTACACCGGCTGATCCGCGGACGAACGAGGCGGTACACACGCGGGGCGGCTCGCGTGGCAGGATAGCGGCGCCCGCGGCCGGGCTGGCGCGCGGGCGTCAGGAGCCTCACATGCCACGACCCACCCCGATCATTGCGGTAGTTGCCGCCGCTATCCTGGCCGCGGTCCTTGTCGGCGGACCGCCCCGGAACGCCGAAGCACAGACGCCGCCCTTCACCGGGACGCTTCCACCACCCGGCGGCGTCGCCCTCCTCATCACATCGGCCCCCGTATCGGCCACCGACCTCAGCGTCGCCATCATCGATGCGGGCTGCACGTTGCGGCTGATGGCCGTCACCGGGGGTGGCCAGTGGGTCATCTACATCCCCGGCGCGCCCGCCCTCGTGAATGCCGCCTTCCCGCCCTCCCTCGCGAGCGGCGCACCCTTCGTGATCCTCTGCGAGCGCGAACCGACCGCCGACGATGCCGTCGAGTTGATTCGCAAGTACATCGCTGACATCGACGGGCATCGCTACAGCGACGCGTACGCGGCGTGGGAGCCGGGACGCAATCCCCTCACGTACGCGCAGTTTGTGGCGGGGTACGCGCACACGACCGCCGTCTCGGTCGACATCGGCGTCCCGGGCCCGATCAACGCCGGCGCCGGCCAGCGCTTCATCGAGGTGCCCGTGGTCATCCACGCGACCCTCGACGACGGTACGCACCAGACGTTCGAGGGGACGTTCACGCTGCACCACACCGCGAACATCCCCGGCACGACCCTCGAGCAGCGGCACTGGCACATCTACGCGGCCGCGATCACGCAGACCTCGTAGCCCGCGAATCGACGTCAACGAAGAAAGGGGGCGGACTCAGGTCCGCCCCCTTTCGGATGCAGTCGGGCGCAGCGGCTACGCGCGGCGTCGCAGGACGAGCACCGCCGGCGTCCCGATGGCCAGCGCCATGATGAGCATCCACGGGACGCTCGCGCTCTCATCGATGCCGCCGCTTCCCGTCTTCGGCGGGACCGGCGTCACCGTCGGGCCCGTGGACACGGTCGTGGAGGTCGAGGTCTGCGTGGGCGTCGGTGTCGTCACCGTCGTCGGCGTCGAGGTCGGCGTGGCCGTCTGCGTCGGCGTCGCCGTGGCCGTCTGGGTGGGCGTCGAGGTCGGCGTCGCGGTCTGGGTCTGCGTCGGCGTCGAGGTCGGCGTCGCCGTCGGCGTGCGCGTAGGCGTCGGCGTCGGCTGCTGCCGGTGGTTGATCACGATGCACGCGTCCGAGATGTCGCCATCCGTGAGCGAGAACACGCCGTTGGGCGCGCAGTCGATGTCGAACGTCGGCTGTGACTGCCAGCCTGCTTCGGGCACCTCGGTGACCACGTACACGATGTTCGGCAGCACCGGCAGCTCGCCGCTGGTCCCGCCACACCCGATGTTCACGACATGCGTCGGCTGGTTCGAACCCTGCTGCGTCACGTTGATTTGGAAGATGTCGTTCGTGGTGGTGTCGCAGAGCTTGCGGATGGTCACGGTCGGCACGCGGTTCGTCGCGGTGCAGATGCCGTGGATCACCTCGGAGTTCAGAGGGATCGTGAACTGGCCGTTGCCCTGGACGCTCTGCGTGCAGAGGTTGCTCCACGTTGGCGGCGGGAACCCGGTCTTGGGCGACTCGACCACCGTGTACTGGACGCCGAGCTGAATCGGGATGAGGGGGCTCAGCTGTCCGCAGGCCAGGTCGTACGAGGCGACCAGCAGGTTTCCGGCGAACAGGTTGAGCGTGAAGAGGCCGGGGATGTTCGCCGGGACGCAGAGCTTCTGCAGCTGCACGGTCGGTGTGTCACTGAGGTCGTTCGTCACCGTGCAGTTGCCATTCGCGTCGTTGAGGTGGAAGACGCCCTCGACGTCGCACAGGCCCCCGAACGTCGGAATGACGTTGCCCTGCTCGACCAGGCGGTACGAGATGTTGTTGAGCACCGAAATCGGCGCGCTGGTCTGGCCGCAGGCGAGCTGCACGGTTGCCACGATGTTCTGGTTCAGGTCGCGCACCTGGATCGTGAAGGTGCCGGGCTGATTCGATGGGTTGCACACCTTCGTGATCGTCAACGTCCGCAGGTCCGGCGTGTTGCGGATCACGCACGTCCCGTCCGGGTTCGGCTGCGTCGAGGAGACGATGATGGTGCCGTCACCGTTGCAGGCTCCGCGGATGCTGACGTTGTTGCCGCCAGTGAGCCAACCGGGCGGGACGACCGTCTCTTGCAGGGTGTAGTTCGTGTTGAACTGCAGGTCGTACGTCACCGAGCCACCGCACTGGAGCGGCGAAGGCCCGGCGACCACCGTCGCCTGCGCGTTGACCACCTGCACGTTGAAGATGGATGTGTCGCCCGCGGGCGGCGATGGCACGCATTCCTTGTTCACGGTGATGTGTGGGCCGCCATGTTGCGCGTTCGCCGGTGCCGTCTCCGTGCGGATCGCGTAGCTCGCCACCGCGGCCACCAGCACTACCAGAGCCGACACGATCAGGAAGAATCGCATCTTTCGTCCCTCCTACTGACTTACCGCATCATAACGGACGCAGAGGGCTGCGGGACCTCGATTGGGCACAATTGATCCACGGCCTGATCGGTAGCGGCCCGAGCGGGCCACCCTCGCGGTTACAGCAGGTTTGCTCCGCGCAGCACGTCGAGGGCTCGCGCGACGCTCTCGTCGGGCTCGTGCTGGTCGATCTCCAGGGTGCGCGCCGCGGAGGGCGCCACCCGCGCCGCCAGCCACGGGTAGTCGACGTCCCCCGCGCCCGGCGCGCGGTGGTCGACGAGCCCTCGGACGTCGTGGAGGTGCGTCCCGAGCAGCCGCTCGCCAAGGAGGTCGAACCACGCGGAGCGGTCGACCAATCCGAGGCGATGCTGCACCTCGGCATGCCCGACGTCATGCCAGTAGCCTGCGACCGAGGCGGGATACGGGGCGATCAGCTCGGCCACTTCCGTGGGCGAGGGAATCTCGTGGTAATGCAGCCGGCACTCGAGGCCAATGGCCACCCCACGAGGGCCGGCGTACTCGACCAGCTCGTCGAACGACCGCCGCGCGGGTCCGAGGTACGGCTCGATCAGTCCGGCGCGCTCGCGCACCGCCTCGTCGAGACGCGCGTCCCACTCCTCGCGCGCCAGGTCGCGGCGTGGCCACAGCTCACGCAGCCGCCGCTCCCCGGGCAGAATGCGCGCCGCGATGCCGCCGAGGTGCACAACGACGAAGCGCGCCCCCGCCTCCGCGGCGAGGTCGATCGTGCGCGTCGTGTACTGCACGGCCAGCGCCCGCTCCGCTTCGTCAGTTGAAGCGAGGTTCAGCTCGCGATTCCACCCCGCGGTCGCGTGCCGCTCGAGCGGCGCGGGAGCGTGCACGCTCGTCACCGGCAGCACCCCGCTCGCGAGGATCGCTCCGGCCATCTGCGCATCCATCGAGTGGTTGATCTCGACGCCGCCATACCCCAGCTCCGCCGCCCGCTCGAGGAAGGCGTGCAGGTCGTGCTGAAAGCGCGGCTGCATGGCCCACATCGTGCTGAGGGCAGGGAGGGGGGATCGCGCTGTCGGTGTCTCGGGGTCGTCCTCCCGGGTGTCCGTCTGGGCCACGGCATCCGTTCGGCCCCCTCCCCCTTCAGGGGGGAGGGTGGGGGTGGGGGTCACTCGCGTCCCCCCTCGTCCCCAAGCGCGTTCCAGATCGTCTGCTCAACCGAATCGAGCTGGGTGAGCACTTCCGAATCCCAGAACCTGAGGACCCGAAAACCCTCGGCCCTCAGCCACTCGTCGCGACGCGCATCCATCGATCCTCGATGTCTGCTGCCATCGACTTCGACAATGAGTCGTTGCTCAAGGCAGACGAAATCAACCACGTAATGGCCTAGGGGCTGCTGCCGGCGAAACTTGTGGCCCGCAAACCGCCGCCGACGCAAGGCCTGCCACAGCGCGCGTTCCGCGTCGGTGGCATGGGCCCGCAGTGCTCTCGCGCGTCCGGTCGTGGTGACGGGAAGCCCCCTCCCTCACCCTCCCCCGCAAAGGGGGGAGGGGATCGAAGCCCGGCCCGGGCAGGACCTACCTGCGGCGCGCCTCAATGATCGCATCGAGCTCCACGCGCAGCCGGTCCAGCACCTCGTCGTACGGGTAGGCGCCCAGCGACTCCTCGCCGCGCTTGAGGTTCACCGCCGCCGGCCCGCACCACAGACCGAGGTCCGCGTCGTCGGTCTCGCCGGGGCCGTTCACGCGGCAGCCCATCACCGCGATCGTGATCGCGTAGTCCTGCGCGTACGCGGCCATCTCCTTGACGTGCTGCGCCAGCTCGATGAACGCCTCGTTCTCCACGCGAGAGCACGAGGGGCACGAGATGATGTTCAGCCCCTCGCCGAATCGAGGCGGCACGGAGCGGAACCGTCCCGCGGCGATGTCCGCGAGGATCTCGCGCCCAACGGCAATCTCCTCGCCTTTGCGCTCGAACGGCAGCGTCAGCGAGACGCGGATCGTGTCGCCGATGCCCTGCGGGATCAGCTGCTCGAAGGCGACGCGCGTCTTGATGATGCCCTCGGGCGGCATCCCCGCCTCGGTCACGCCGAGGTGCAGGGGGACGTCCGGCCGCTGGGCCGCAAAACGTTGATTGCCCTCGACGACTTTCTTCCAGTCCGAGTCCTTCATCGAGACCACGTAGCGGGTGAACCCGAGGTCGTCGAGGATCGCGCAGTGCTCGAGGGCGCTGGCGACCATCGCGCCGACATCGTCGTCGCCGAACTTCGCGGTCATCACCGGGTCCACCGAGCCGCAGTTCACTCCGACGCGCAGGGCGCAGTCGTTGCGCTGCGCGATCTCCGCGATGAAGGCGACCTTGTCGCGCACCGGCTTCTCGCGCTCGTGGTGGTAGAGGTGCCCCGGGTTGTAGCGGATCTTGTTGACGTGCGGGGCGACGAACTCCGCCAGGCGGTAATTTTCCTGCAGGTCCACCGACAGCACGGCCGAGGTACGCCCGCGGATCTCCGCCAGTGCCTCGACGTCTTTGCGCGAGTCGACGGCGATGCGCACGAGATCTGCCCCGGCCGCCTCGAGGAGCTGCACCTGCCGCACGGTCGCCTCGATGTTCTGCGTCTTGGTCGCCGCCATCGACTGCACGGCGATCGGCGCTCCGCCGCCGATCGTGACGTTGCCGACGCGCACGGCTCGGGTCTCGTTGCGGGGCTTGGTCTCGATGAGGTGGATGTCTGCCATTCCCTCGATCCTCGCATGTCGGGGCCGGGCTTGGCTACCGGATGGCAACCGGCCAGATGAACCGCGACGTATACCCCTCATCGACACGAGCTGGTTCGCCGAACCTCGGTCGTCCGGGCACCGAACAATACTGCGTCGACGAAAGGCCGGGGGAGCACTCGCCCCGCATCACCCGTGACAAATCGAGGTACAGACGCCCGCCGTGTACCTCGTGCACGAGGAACTCATCAAGACCCCACGGCGCCGGCCCGTACAGTGGTTTGCCGTCCGCGTCATAGAGCGAGTGCATACAGCGGTCGACGAACATCCCCCGTTCGAGACCCTTCCATGTGCTGCGCACGGCGTAGAGTGGGTGCCCCACCGGAATGAACTCGACACGGCATCGGAGGTGCGCGTCAGCGGCCGAAAACGCCCGCACACTCCCATCGGCCTGCCGCACCAGCCACCCATCGAGGCCAAACGCCGAGAACCGTTGAGCGACGGCTCCTCTCGCCTCGAACGGCACATCCACGTTTGAGCGGTCCTCGACCAACGGCCAGAGCATCGAGGCGACCGCGACGGCGACCAGCACGGCCAGACCGAGCAGCGCCAGTCCGAAGGTGAGTCGTCTCCACGCCGATCGCGACGAGCGGTGCACCGCGCCGTCACCGGCCATCGCACCCATCACCAGAACGACCAGGCATGCCCGGCCCGTGGCCGTCGATAGCGCGCGTGACCGGGAAGCGAGCAATCCAGGTCCTCGGCCCCGCGTGCGCACATCCCGAGGCGCACACGGCTCAGGTCGAGACTCACGCGTCCGCCCGTGCTCTGACGGACCTCGAACTCGTCCATCCCCCGCCAGCTCGGCCCGAAGGTAATCGCACCTTCGAGTGTCCACGTCGAGCCCCAGCAGTGGTCGGTGAAGAAGCCCTGCTCACCCCGACGGGCCGCGCCTGTCAGCCCAAAGTACCGATCATTGCGACTCACAAAGAAGATGCCGCATGCCGTCCGCGCCTCCGCTGCGGAGAACGCACGCACGCTCTCATCCGGCTGGCGCACCAGCCACCCGTCGAGGTCGAACAGCTGAAACGGCTGCGCGACCGGACCGCCCGGATCGAACTGCACCACCACATCCCGACGGTCCTCGACGTCCGGCCAGAGCATCGAGGCAACCGCTGCCGCGGTGAGTGCGCCGAGCACGGCAAGGGCCGCCGCGAATGCGCCCGGTCGCCACGCGCTGAAGCGCGATGTGCTGCCCGCAGCCCCATGTGTCGCCATGCCTCGGAGCGTGAGCCGGCGCGACCGGCGCCGCCTCATCCGTACGGATGAAGCTCGCTGACTACGTGTCCCGCAGCGGGAACGCGACATCAGTCCGCCACTTCGCGGAGTCTGGCTCCTCGCCGGGGTCGGTGCAGTAGGACTCCCAGGGCGAACCGGCGACCGCGCGGCCGTGATCCCTGCACCAGGCGGCGATTGCCTCGTAGGCGGGCCGGATGTCCTCGTAGGGGCCGAAGTACGACGCCACGGCGGCTGGGCCGCCCGGCAACTCCCCCGCAGTCACCTCGCCCCGCCCGGCGAATGGCGCCGGTACGGGCCAGCCGACCTCCACCTCCATCGAGAGCAGGCCGAGCGAGAGCACCCGTGTATATGGCCGGCCCACGAGCTCGAGCCCGGCCTCCGCGAGCGCTTCGGCGACCCTGCCAATCAGCTCTGGAATCGTCGAGGTCTGACTGTAACGGAGGCTGCGGCGGATACATGCCGTCGGTTGCGGCGGCAACTGCCGTATCTCGATCGCGGAGAGCGTCATCGAGCGCCCTGCCGCGCGCGGACGTCGAGGGGCGACGTGTCGCCTCGCGGGCCCGTTACCGGAACAGCGACTCGCCGTTCACGATGCGGGAGACGTCCGCGAAGGTCACGACGATCGCGAGCGCGATGAACACCACGAACCCCACGAGGTGCACCATCGCCTCTTTCTCCGGCGCGATGCGGCGGCCGCCGCGCAGCACCTCGAGGAGCAGGAAGAACACCCGTCCGCCGTCGAGCATCGGCAGCGGCAGCAGGTTGATGATGCCGAGGTTGATCGACAGCAACGCAGCCAGCTCGAGGACGGGCGAGACGCCGCCGTCGCGTGCGACCTCGCCGGTCGTCTGCGCGATTGCGACCGGGCCCGCTACCTCGGGGCTGCTGCCGCCCTTGAACCAGGAGATGAACTCGTTGCGCGCGAGGATCATGGTGTCGACCGTCGTCCGCAGTCCATTCGGGAGTGACTCCCAGGGCGGCTGCGAAACCGTCTCTGTGAAGCCGTACTGCGGCGCAATGCGAATGCCGGTTGGCCCTTGCCCCGCGGGGGGCGTCCAGCGAGGCGTGACCTGCACCGTCACGAACTCGTTGCCGCGCTTCACCTGGATGTCGGTCTCATGGCCCATGTTGATGCGGATCAGCCGCCCCGCGTCGATGGAGTTCTTGGCGTCTCGCCCGCCGATCTCGTAGATGATGTCACGCGGCTGCAGTCCCGCCTCAGCGGCGGGAGAGCCGGGCGCCACTTCCGAGATGATGGCCCGTCCGACGGACTCTTCGTGCGGAATGGTGAAGGCGATCGCGAAGAGCAGGATCGGCAGCAGCAGGTTCATCACCGAACCCGAGGCGAGCACGATGAGCCGCTGCCACTTTGGACGCGAGGCGAGCGAACGAGGATGGGTGGGGTCTTCCTCGCCCATGAGCCGCACGAAGCCGCCCATGGGCAGCCAGTTGATCGTGTACTCGGTCTCGCCGAAGCGCTTCCCCCAGATCTTTGGCGGGAAGCCGATGCCGAACTCGATCACGTAGACGCCGAACAGCTTCGCGGTGATGAAGTGAGCGAACTCGTGCGCAACCACCAGCCCCACGAGGATGAGCACGAAGAGCAGCGCCGACGAGGTGGCGTCGCGCGCGAACGTGAGCGCCAGCGCGAGGGCGACAACCACCATGCCGAGCATGCTCAGCGCGCGCCACTTTGACATCGTGACCTCGGGCTGAGGTCCCTGCTGCGGCTCCTGCTGTGGTTCGGTCATGCGATCCCCGCCGTCACGGCCGTATTCACGAAATCAGTCCCCCAACGCTCGGCCGCCAGCAGGTCATCGACGCGACGCTCGACCACCGGCCGGTGCGCCTCGAGCGTCCGCTCGAGCAGCCGCGCGATGTCGGTGAACCGGCAGCGGCCCGCGAGGAAGTGCTCGACCGCCGCCTCGTCCGCCCCCGATAGCGCCGCCGCCGAGGTGTCGTCGCGCCGCCCGGCTTCGAGCGCCAGTCGCAGCGCCGGGAAGCGCTGGTCGTCGACCTTGCCGAAGTGCAGCGCTCCGCGCGCTGCGAGGTCGAGGGGCGGCAGAGCCGGCACCTCGCCGCGCTCGGGATACGTGAGCGCGCACTGGATCGGCAGCCGCATGTCCGGTTCGCCGAGCTGCGCCTTCACCGACCCGTCGGTGAACGTCACCAGCGAGTGCACCACGCTCTCGCGATGCTGCAGAACGTCCACCCGCTCCAGCGGGACATCGAAGAGCCAGCGCGCCTCGATCGCTTCCATCCCTTTATTGAACAGCGTCGCGCTATCGATCGTCACTTTCGGGCCCATGCGCCAGGTGGGATGCCGTAACGCCTGCTCCGGCGTCACACGGTCGAGGGCCTCGAGGTCGTAGTCGCGGAACGCCCCGCCCGACGCGGTGAGCGTGAGTTTCGAGATGGACTCCGGCGATTCGCCCCACAGGCACTGCCAGATCGCCGAGTGCTCCGAGTCCACCGGCCGCAGTTCGCCGCCCCGTTCCAGCGCTTCGCGGACAGCCCGCCCGCCGACGACGAGGGCTTCCTTGTTCGCCAGGGCCACGGCCTTCTTCGCCTCGAGCGCGGCGAGCGTGGGGCCCAGCCCCGCCCGCCCCGAGGTGGCAACCAGCACCACGTCGACATCGGGCCGGCGGGCCATCTCCTCCATGGGTTGCCAGGCCTCGCGGCCCACGTGCGCGGCGAGCAGGTCCGCCTCGTGGCCCGGGCGTGCCCAGACAGCGGCGGGACGGAACTCCTCGACCTGGGTGCGGAGACGGCCCGTGTTTGAGCCTGCAGCGAGGCCGACGACCCGGAAGCGGCCGGGAAGCGCGCGGACGACGTCGAGCGCCTGCTCGCCAATCGACCCGGTCGAGCCAAGGATGGCCAGGCCGATCATCGCTGCGCTCCTTGCAATAACCAGTATAGCAACGGCCCGGTGAGCAACAGCGAGTCGAGACGGTCGAGGAGGCCCCCGTGGCCGGGTAACAGATGCGACATGTCTTTCACGTCGAGCCGTCGCTTGAGCGCCGACTCCAGCAGGTCCCCGGCGATGGCCGCCAACGGCAGCGTCGCGGCGATGGCGACGACCCAGGGCCACTCCGGCTGGATGCCGAGGGCGAAGGGCAGGCCCGCCGCCATCGCCCCGCCGAACACGACGGCTCCGCCCGCGCCCTCCCACGTCTTCTTCGGCGATACGGCCGGCCAGAACAGATGCCGGCCCACGAGGCGTCCCACCGCATACGCCCCCGTGTCCGTGGCGAACGTGACCGCGAAGGCGACTACGACCCAGGCCTGCCCGTGATCCTCGTTGCGCAGCAGCAGCCAGTGCGCCCCCAGCACACCGAGGTACAGCACGGCGCCGAGCCACCAGGCGCCCGCCGGCGCCTGCCCCGGGCCGGGCCAGAGCAGCAGCGCGAGCAGCAACAGCGTGACCGCCACCATTGCGGGCAGCGACCAGACCGGGATCTCCTCGAGCGTGCGGAAGGAGGTGGCGAGCAGCGCGGCGAGGACGCCCGCGGCGAGCGCCGAAGTGCGAGTGGTCGCCGGGATCGCGGCGTGCACGACCTCGTACGTGGCCGCGCCGAGGATGAGCGCCACGCCGAGGCCGAAGACCCGTTCAGGTGAGGCGACAAGGAGGGCGAGCAGCGGCAGCCCGACGGCGGCGACCGCGAGCCGCTGCTTCAGCACCGCTCAGGCGTCCGTCCCGACGTCCTCCGGGACGAGGCCGAACCGTCGCCGGCGGCGGCTGAACTCCAGCAGCGCCTCGTCCACCTCGGCCGCGCCGAAGTCGGGCCACTGCACGGGCGTGAAGTAGTACTCGCTGTAGGCGGCCTGCCAGACGAGGAAGTTCGAGATGCGCCGCTCGCCGCCGGTGCGAATGAGCAGGTCGGGATCCGGCAGCGCCGCCGTCGTGAGGTGCGAGGAGATCGCCGCCTCGGTCACGTCCTCGGGGCGCACCCCGGCAGCGACGAGGTGGCGCACCGCCTCGACGATGTCCGCGCGGCCGCCATAGTTGAAGGCCAGGTTGACGGTCATGCCCGTGTTCTGCTGCGTCCGCCGCACCGCCTTCGCGACGCGGGACTGCAGCCCCTTGGGCAGCGCGGCAAGGTCGCCGAGGTGCTGCAGCTGGATGCCCGACTCATGGAATGTGTTCAGCTCGCGGTCGATGACGCGCGCCGCGAGGCGCATGATCCCATCGACCTCAGAGCGAGGACGGCCCCAGTTTTCCGTCGAAAACGCGAACAGGGTCACCGCCTCAACGCCGTGCTCGGCGAAGCGCTCGATGACGCTGCGCAGCGCCTCGGCGCCCGCGCGATGTCCATCGTTGCGCGACAACCCACGGGCGCGAGCCCAGCGCCCGTTGCCGTCCATGATGATCGCGACGTGCCTCGGCAATGAATGGATGTGGGGCAGCGGCAGCTCGGCGCGCTGCGGCAGCACTACCATCGGGCGGGCTCGAAGGAGGGGCGGCGCTCAGACCTCAAGAAGCTCGCGCTCCTTGGTCTTGCTCAGCTGCTCGATGCGGTCGGTCTGCGCGTGGGTCAGCTTCTCGACCTCGTCCTCGGCGTGGTGGCCATCGTCCTCCGGGACGTCGCCGGCCTTCACGGCCTTCTTCACCTCGTCGATGGCGTGCCGCCGGATGTTGCGGATCGCGACGCGCGCCTCCTCGGCCCGCGTGTGCACCTGCTTCACGAGGTCTCGCCGGCGCTGCTCGGTGAGCGGCGGGATCGGCAGCCGGATCAACCGCCCGTCGTTCGAGGGGTTGATGCCGAGGTCGCTCGTCTGGATCGCCTTCATGATCGAGTCCATCGCGCCGCGGTCCCACGGCTGGACGGTGATCAACGTGGACTCGGGCGCCGCGAGCGTCGCCAGCTGGTTCAGCGGCAACGTCTGTCCGTAATGCGTCACCTGCAGGTGCTCGACCAGCGCCGTGTTCGCGCGGCCCGTGCGGATCGTGTCGAGATTGTGCTGGAACGCCAGCACGGCCTTGTCCATGCGGTCGTCGGCATCGAGGAGGATGTCATCGGTCACCGGTGTCCTCCTGTCCTGCTCGCAGGCCCGCTCGCCGCGTCCGAGGATCGGCGTGCACTGACCTGTTCCAGCGTATGCCCGGCCGAAAGCACGGGTATGCGCGAGGTGGGAGCCTGTCTGTCACGATAACGCAGGGACGCCCTCACATCGAGCGTCCCCGCGTTCGAGGAGCGCGGGTCAGGCGCCCCCGAGTTCGAAGCGCGAGAAACGCGCGACGCGGATGTTCTCGCCCGTCTGCGCGATCACGTCCTGCACCAGGTCCTGGATCGAGCGGCTGCCGTCCTTAATGAAGGTCTGCGTGAGCAGCGCGTGGTCCTTTGCCTCGCCCGGCAGGTCGCCCGGCACGTCCTCCGGCGTCAGCGCCGCCGGGTTCATCGCCGCCACCTGCATCGCGATGTCGCGCGCCAACGTCCGGAAGGCGTCCGTGCGCGCCACGAAGTCGGTCTCGCAGTTCACCTCGACGAGCGCGCCGATGCGGCCACCGCCGTGGATGTACGCCTCGACGACGCCCTGGCCCGTCGAGCGCTCCGCGCGCTTGGCCGCGGCGGCGATGCCACGCTCGCGCAGCAGCTCCTTCGCCTTGTTGAAGTCGCCGCCCGCCTCATCGAGGGCGCGCTTGGCGTCCATGACGCCCGCGCCGGTCTCCTCGCGCAGGCGCTTCACATCGTCGACTGTGACCACTGATCGCTCCTCAGCTGAGCCGCCGTCGCTTCGAGGCGGCATAGGGGTTCAAGCAGTGGCCGCGCCCAATACGTGAGCGCGGCCACGAGTACGTGCGATGGACTAGCTCGCGGCGCCGTCCGGAGCGGGAGCCTCGGCCGCGGGAGCCGCCGCCGGCGACGCCGTGACGGCCGCGGCCTCGCGCTCGACCTCGCCGTACGCGAGGCCTTCGAGGACCGCGTCCGCGATGCGCGCGGTGATCAGCTGGATCGAGCGGATCGCGTCGTCGTTCGCCGGGATCGGGAAGTCCACCTTATCCGGGTTCGCGTCCGTATCGCACATCGCCACGATCGGGATGTTCATGCGGCGCGCTTCGAGCACCGCGATCTCCTCCATCGTCGGGTCGATGACAAAGAGCATCCCCGGCAGCCGGTCCATGTTGCGCAGCCCGCCGAATGAGCGGTCGAGGCGTTCGAACTCCTTCTGCAGGAGCAGTCGCTCCTTCTTCGTGAGGTGCGAGTCTTCCTCGGTCGCGAAACGGTGCTCAAGTTCCTTGAAGTAGCCGATGCGGCGGGTGATCGTCGCCCAGTTCGAGAGCGTGCCGCCCAGCCAGCGGGTGTTGATGTACGGCATCCCCGCGCGCTCCGCCTCCTGGCGGATCGTCTCGCGAGCCTGCTTCTTCGTGCCCACGAACAGCACCTGCTGCCCCGAGGACGAGACGGCGCGCACCTGCTGCAGCGCCTGGTCGAGCAATGGCACCGTCTTCGCGAGGTCCAGGATGTGGATCCCGTGCCGCTCCGTGAAGATGTACGGTCGCATGTGCGGGTTCCAGCGCCGGGTCTGGTGTCCGAAGTGGACCCCCGCCTCGAGCATCTGCCGCATGGAAACGCCTGCTGCCAAGACAAACCTCCTCAGCCCTCGTTGGGCGATGCCCGGCCCACAGCGGGCGCGGTTCTGCGCTATCTCCTCGATAGCTGCCTGGGTGGATGCTGCTCGGGTGTGAGTCTCACGCCGGCGCTCGGCCGGCCACGCACGTCCGGGACATTCGAGTATAGCCCGCCTCGTCTCGAAGGCGACAGCGCGCCACCCCTCGAATGTTGTGAATGGCCTCGCGCCTGCATACACTGGACACCCCGACCCCATCGGAGTACCAATCCGCCGCGCGACCTGCGCGCAGGCGACGTGGAGGATGCTGCCGTGCCGCTCTACGACTACCAGTGCGAAGCCGGGCACCGCTACGAGAAGCGCGAGTCGTTCGGCGCCCCCGCTCAGCAGCCCTGCGACCAGTGCGGCAAGCCTGCGCGCCGCCTGCTGAACGCCCCCCCGATCGTCTTCAAGGGCTCCGGCTGGTACGTCACCGACAGCAAGCGCACCCTCCGCCCCGGCGCCGACTCCCCCGCCTCCAGCACCGACCTCCCCTCGGACGGCGGCGAGAGCGCGACCGAGGCGGCCCCCACCTCCAACGCCGCGAGCGAGACTGCGACGAAGAAGCCCGCGCGGTCGAGCGCCAAGAAGAAGGCCGCCGCCAGCTCGGACGACTAGGCCCGCCCGCTCCTCGAAACCGCCCCTCCGATGCGCGCCGTGGTCCAGCGCGTCACCTCGGCGCGTGTCGTCGTGGCTGACGAGGTCGTCGGCGCGATCGGCCGCGGCCTGCTCGTGTATGTCGGCGTCGCCCGCACCGACACCGAGGCCGAGGCCGCCTGGCTCGCGGACAAGCTCGCCGGCATCCGCCTCTTCCCCGGCGACACCGCCGAAGGCGCCCGCAGCATGGAGCGCTCCGTCCTCGACGCCGGCGGCGCGGTGCTCCTCGTGTCGCAGTTCACCCTGCTCGCCGACACGGGGAAGGGCCGCCGCCCCTCCTTCTTCGACGCCGCCCCACCCGAGACCGCCGTCCCTCTCCTCGACGCCCTCGCCGCGGCCCTCCAGGCGCGCGGCATCGAGGTGGCGACGGGCCGCTTCGGCGCCCACATGCAGGTCAGGAGCGAGAACGACGGGCCGGTGACGATCGTGCTGGACAGCACGGGGTAGGGGGCTACTTCACCCGGTCGAGGACGAGGCCGATCGCCGTCTGGTACTGAGCAGGGTTCTTCGATGTCGGCCCGGCTGAGACGAAGAGTCGAAAGCCTGGCTTCGTGAACTCCTCGGACAGCCCCGTTGCCGCTGTCCCGTCTAGCTTCGGCTGCGAGGTCGTGGACTTCGCGGGCGCGGTCGCCGCCCAGCCCGAGGATTCAAGGCGTGCCTCGAAAAAGCGCAGCACCTGCTCGGGGGAGTCATTGGTGAAGAATGCCGCGCCCAGTCGATCCGTCCCCTGCATCGCTCCCGGCTCATTCACAATCCAATTGGGGTAGACGGGCAGCAGCGCCAGTTCCGCCGCCAGGCCGGGTTCCGGGTCGAGTTCATCGCGCGCTGTCGGGGTCGAGGCCGGCGCGGTCAGGTTCGCGATGACGGTACGAGAGTCGGAACAGCTCAGAGCGAAAGCCAACAGAAAACAGACACCAGCTCCGCCGGCGATCACCTTCACGCGCGGATTCTCGCACAACACTCGTACTCACTCGCCCCCATCCGCCTCATCGTGCGAACATGGGGGCCTATGGACGAACTCAGACAGCGCGTCGCCGAGCTCCTGGAACGCGTGCGAGATGTGCAGGTGCGACTTTGACCTGCCCGGTCTACAGCACGAACTAGCCACCCTCCGCGAACAAACCGCCGCACCAGACCTCTGGGACGACCCGCAACAGGCCCAGACGCTGATGAAACGCGTCTCGAAGCTGGAGTCCGTCACCGGCACCTGGGCCGACCTCGAACGCGGGCTCACCGACCTCGAGGAGCTGCTCGCCCTCGCCGAGGACAGCGACGAGGCCGAGCGCGAGGCGCTGCTCGCCGACCTCGGCGGGGAGGTCGAGGGCCTCGAGCGGCAGTTCGCCGGCCTCGAGTTCGCGCTGACCCTCGGTGGGCCCTACGACGACCACAACGCCGTCGTCGACATCCACGCCGGGGCCGGCGGCACCGAGGCGCAGGACTGGGCCGAGATGCTGCTGCGCATGTACCTGCGCTGGGCGGAGCGTCGAGGCCTCAGGAGCGAAATCCTCTCACTCAGCGGCGGCGAGGAGGCGGGCGTGAAGTCCGCCAGCGTGCGCCTGCAGGGCGAGAACGCCTACGGCCTCCTGCGTTCCGAGCGCGGCGTGCACCGCCTCGTGCGCATCTCCCCCTTCGACGCCTCGCACTCCCGCCACACGAGCTTCGCCCTCGTCGAGGTCGTCCCCGAGGTCGAGGCCGGCGACCCGACTGTCGAGGTGAAGCCAGACGACCTCCGCATCGACACCTACCGCGCCAGCGGGCACGGCGGCCAGAACGTCCAGAAGAACGACACCGCCGTGCGCATCACCCACCTGCCGACAGGGATCGTCGTCACCTGCCAGAACGAGCGCTCGCAGGGCCGCAACCGCGACATGGCGATGCAGGTCCTCATCTCGCGCCTCCTCGAGCGCGAGATCGAGCGTCGCGAGGCAGAGCGGGCCGCGATCAAGGGCGAACATGTCGAGGCTGGGTGGGGAAATCAGATCCGATCCTATGTGCTCCAACCGTACAGAATGGTGAAGGACCTCCGCACCGACGTCGAAACGAGCGACACCGGCGGAGTGCTCGACGGGGATATCGACGAGTTCATCACCGCCTACCTGCGTGCGCAGGTGGGGCAGGACGGCGAGGGGGCGGCGGGGTGACGAAGCAGGAGACTCGACTCGGAGGCCGCGCGCGGCGCAGCGCGGCCTGGATCGCGGCCTTCGCACTCGCCGGCGCGCTGGGGCTCGCTGCTCTCAGCGGCATCGGGGTGCGTCCGGCCCACGCGCAGACGATTCAGACCTCGAACGTCACGGTCACCTCGAAGGATCCGACCTCGATCACGTTTGGCATCCGCGTCAATTCGCCGGGCGGCCTCAAATCGGCCCGCCTCGAGTACCAGGTGCGCAACCCCGATGGCAGCGTCGGCGGCGGCGGCAACGTCGACGTCACGACCGGCGCCGAACAGGACCTCAGCTTCACGCTCACCACGCGCGACGCCCAGCGCTACATCCCGGTCGGCTCGCGCTTCACCTACCACTGGCTGCTCGTCTCGACCGGAGGCGGCTCGACCCAGACCAACGATGAGCAGTACCTGTTCCTCGACGGCCGCTACCAGTGGCGCTCGCAGACGGACGGGCCCGTGACGGTCTACTGGTACGGCACCAACGACGTCAGCGCGACGGCCGCCCTGCAGGCCTCGAAGTCCTCGCTGCAGGACACCGGCGCCTTGCTGAACACGAACGTCCCCTACGACATCCGCGTCGTCGTCTGGCGCAGCGAGGACGAGGGCAAGCTGGCGATGCGCCAGCAGAGCGCCTCCTTCGACGCGCAGATTCAGACCGGCGGGCAGCGGGTCGCGCCCGACATCCTGTTCGTCTTCGACAACGTCCCCGACGTCGTCCGCCACGAGACCGGTCACATCGTGACCCACGTCGCCGGGGACGGCCCCTTCGTTGGGCTCCCCTCCTGGCTCGACGAGGGCACCGCCGTCTACATGCAGAAGAGCCCCGGCGGGTACGAGCCGGCCGTGCGCGCCGCGGTGCAGTCCAACCGCACGCTCTCGCTGCGGTCGATGCAGACCTCGCCCACCCGCCCCGAGGACGTGAACCTCTTCTACGGGCAGTCCTGGTCCACGGTGAAGTTCCTCGTCGACGAGTTCGGGCAGCCGAAGTTCGCTCAGCTGTTCACGACCATCAAGGGCGGCGCGCGCATCGATGACGCGCTGCAGACGACCTACGGCTTCAACCAGGAAGGTCTCTACAACGCCTGGCGCGCCAAGAACGGACTGCAGCCCGTCCCGACCAGCGGCCCCTCGACGAACGGCACGGCCATCGCCGAGGGCACGCGCGCGCCCCTCGGCGTGCCGACGAGCAGCAGCGGCGGCGCCACGAGCAGCCAACCTGGCGGCTCGACTCCGGCGCCCTCAAGCGGCGACACGAGCGCGGCCGGCAAGGACTCGGACGGCGGCTCCAACGCCACAACCGCCATCCTCGTGCTCGCGGTCACGGTCGCCCTCGCGGTCGCGCTCGGAGGCGGTGGGTTCTACCTGATGCGGAAGCGGCGGGCGTAGCGTCGAGCTTGCGCGGGCGCCCTCAGCGGCCGGGAAGGTAGAGCCCGCCCGCGGTCCGAGGCGGCTCCTCGAGGCGCTCGGCGGCGAGGGCCGCGATCTCCTCGTCGGTGTAGAACGGACCCGACATCGGGTTGCCTCGGCTGACCGGGGTGTCGTCACCACCGGCGACGCGGCGGATCTGCTCGGCCAGCTCCGGCCCGTCCCACACGCCGACGAAACGCTTGTTGCCGATGAACACGACGGGGATCTCCTCGACGGAGCGGGCGGCCGCGAGCAACGGGTAGTTCGCCACGTTCACGAACGAGGCCTGCACTCGCTTCGACTCGACGGCGAAGGCCGCCACGAGCCGCAGCATGTGCGCCGAGTAGGCGTCGTAGGCCGCCCCGAGGACTTCGACCGTCACGTCCTGCTCCAGCGAGGCCAGCGCCGCGCGTGTGTCGTCTGAGAGCGGCGTCGCGCCTGCGCTGAGGATCGCCATCACGTCGAGCGTCGGCGGGAACAGCAGTCCCGCCCAGAGTCCGGTGATGCGGAACTGACGACCCCCGCGCCCGCGCAGCACCGTCGTGGGCGGCCGGTCGATTCCGGCCTCCTGGGCGCGCCGCTCGTGCCGGTCGAGGTCGTACAACGTCACCGAGAGCGCCGGGTGGAGCGCGGCGACCTGCCGCGCCACGGACACGACGTCCTCGCAGTGCACGCATGGTTCGCGGTCCGTGCGGATCAGCGGCGACTCTTTGCGCGTCCACACCTCGAGGGAGACCGAGCCTGAGATCTGCTGCTCGAGGTAGGCCATGACCTGCGCCTGCTCCTCGCGGCTGAGCGCGCTCGGGGTCATGGCGTCCCTCCCGCCGTGCCACCGGGTCCACCGAGGACCCGCGCACCGAGGTACAGGCGCTGCGCCGCGGTCACAAGCGTGAGCACCGCGAGCACCCAGAGCGCGCCACGCAGGAACCCAAAGATCAGCGCCAGCGCCAGCAGGACGACCCGCTCGGCGCGCGTGAACAGGCCGTCCGTGAGCCGCCCGCCGAGGCCCTCGACGCGGGCGCGCACGTAGGAGACGAGCAGGGAGCCGACGATGGCCACGAACGCAAGCGCCGCCTGGTCGTCGTGGCCGCCGTCGAGGGCGTACCAGAGGACGCCGAACAGCACCGCGGCCTCCGATACGCGGTCGAACGTGGAGTCGAGCAGCGCGCCGACGGGGCCGGCCTTACCCGTCGCCCGTGCCAGCGCCCCATCGAGCATGTCGAGGCCGCTCGCGAGCAGCATCACGATGCCCGCCGCGATGAGGTCGCCCCGGGCAACGAGCAGTCCGGCCGCGCCGTTTCCCAGCAGCCCCGTCACCGACAGCATGTTTGGCGTCACGCCGGCGCGCGCCAGCACGGCCACGATCGGCCCGAGCACGCTCGCCGGCGCTCGCGAGGGCAGCAGCTTCATCGACGTCACGCGTGCCATCGCGCGCGCTCGTCGGCGCGCGGGGTGGCGCCGCGGGCGTAACGGAGCCGCTCGTAGTACGAGAGCACCTGCTGCGTCACCCGCGGCCACGAGAACTCGTTCGCGCGCTTGTACCCTGCCGCGCCCATCGCGGCCCGTGCGTCGTGGTCACGCACCAGCGCGGTCAACGCATCCGCGAGCGCGAACGTGTCCTCGGGCGGCACGAGCAGCCCCTCGACGCCGTGCGTCATCACGTAGGCGTACCCCTCGATATTCGAGGCCACCACCGGCAGCCCCGCCGCCATCGCCTCGACGACGACGTAGCCGAAGGACTCGTTGCCGGTGGCGGGCGAGCAGAAGACCTGCGAGCTGCGGTGGTAACGAGGCAGGTCGGCGTTCGACACGTCGTCCGCGAACACGATGCCGCGCCGCCCCTGCCGCTCGATCGAGTCACGGTAGCGCCGGAGCCGCCTCGAATCGCGGCTGACGATGATCAGACGGGTGTTCGGGTTACGCGCGTTGACCGTCCCGAAGGCCCGCAGCAGGTAGGGCAGTCCCTTTCGCTTCTCGGCCCGGCCAACGTAGAGGATGTTGACCGAGCCATCCTCGAGCTCCGGCAGCGGCTCGATGTCGCGGCTCGCGAAGTGCTCGACGTCGATGCCGTTCGGGATCACGTTGTAGTAACCGGGGTAGTAGCGGTGGTGGTACTCCGCCGCCGGCGGGGACACCGCGATCTTGCCGTCCAGCTCGCGGAACCAGCGCTTCAGGACGATGCGCCAGTACGAGTACATGCGGTTGCCGCCCGCGCTGTGCGCGTGGAATGTCCCCACATTCACCACGTCCGGGTTCACGGCGCGCGAATGGCGCAGCACCTGCAACGGCAGCGTCGGCATGAGCGGCTCGTGCAGGTGCACTACATCGAACTGTTCCGCCTCGAGGAAGCGCCGTACGAGGCGACCCAGCCGCGGATCGAACGTGATGCGAGCGCGCGACCCCGAGGCAGGAACCGGCACAGGTGTCCCCGCGACCGTGACGCGCGGGTCGTCGACCGGCCCCGTCGCGGGCGCGAGGATGCGCACCTCGTGGCCGCGCATGACGAGCTGCTTCGCGAGCTGGTCGACGTGCTGGTTTACCCCCCCTGGCGTCAGCCAGTCGTAGGGCGAAACCAGGGCGACCTTCATCGGCGCACCGCGCCGGCCAACCGCCGAACATGCGGACCCAGGACCTTCTTCGGGGTCACGGAGAGCCCGCGCACCTGTTGCGCCGCGAGCCGGCGCACACCGATCGTGCGCAGGCCCACCTGGTGCGCGCGCAGACCCGTTGTCGTCCGCGCGAGGATGGCCGCGCGCAGCTCGGCTGCCGTCGTCCCGGCGAACACCGTGCGAGCGGTGCCGACCTCCTCGGGGAAGTGGGCGTCGCTGCC
Organism: Dehalococcoidia bacterium; assembly: GCA_019694855.1. Classification (GTDB taxonomy): domain Bacteria; phylum Chloroflexota; class Dehalococcoidia; order UBA2979; family UBA2979; genus JAIBBD01. The sequence continues at coordinate 8,556 of JAIBBD010000023.1, read as the reverse complement.
CCCCGTCTCCGCGAGGCCGTAGCGCTCGCGATTCAACCGCAACGCCTTCGCCCCCGTCACTCGGCCGGCCAGCGTCAGGTTCGCCACCTCGATGCCGTCCGGCAGCGTCTCCGGGTCGCCCTCCGCGATCAGGCGCTCGAGCGCGCGCTGCCCCACCGAGCGCGTCAGGTACGAGAACGGATGCGGTATCACCGCGACTCCGCCCATACGGTGAATGGTCGCGACGGTCTCGCCGAGGGGCCGCAGCGGCCGCAGCGGCTCATCGACCCAGAGCGCGAGCAGGTGGCCCGCCCGCGTCGTCAGCTCGACGCCGGGGACGAAGTCGAAGGAGTAGTTGCCGCGCGCATGTACCTCGCGCGCGAGGAGCGCCCCGCCCACGTCGTCATGGTCGGTCACGGCGATGATGTCGAGGTCGGTCCGCTCCTCGATGCGTGCGAGGAGTTCGCGGGCGTCCGCCATGCCGTCGCCGTAGGACGTATGGATCTGGAGGTCGGCGGTCCCGAAGCGACGTGGCCCGAGGCTGTCCGTATGCGCGCGATTCGACTCAGCGGTCATCGAAGCCATTGTACGGGCGCATCGGGGCGCGGAGCACCGCGGCCCCCTCGGCGGGCGCTCAGAGCGCAAGTCCGCTCCACACCGGCTGCAACGGGAACCACTGGTCCGGCGCGCGGCGAATCCCGGTCTCGAGCGCCGCGGCCACCTGTCGCATCCCCGCCTCGATGTCCGCCTCGTGGTCGCCGGTCCGCTGCACCTGGAATGCCTCGTCGATGTACACGCGGTAGCGCCCGCGAGGCGTCCGGGTGACGAAGACCGGCAGGATCGGAGCGCCGGTGCGCAACGAGAGGTCGACCGCGCCGCTCGGCAGACGGGCACGCTCGTCGAAGAACACCGTCGGTCGCCCGTTGTGCAGCACGTCCCGGTCGCCGAGGACCGCAAGCACGCCGCCCTGCTTCAGATGCGTGATCGCCTCGCGCACGGCGCTCAGCCCAGCCGGCATGAAGCGCACCCCGCGTGCAGCGCGCGCCTCGTGCACCAGGCGGTGCACGCGAGGCGGCGAGAGCGGCTCCGTCAGCACGAGCAGGTCGATCTCCAGCTGGCCGACTGCCCGCACGAAGAACTCGGGATTGCCGAGGTGCGCGGAGCACACGATCAGGCCGCAGCCGCGGTCGAGCGCCTCGAACCAGCGGTCGAGCCCCTCGACGGCATCGAGCTCATCGAAGGCGGCGCCGGTGGGCCGGTGCGGCGCGCGGCAGAAGTCGGCATAGTAGCGGCCCGCCGTGCGCACGCACCCCTTCGCGGCCCGCATTCGCTCGTTCGCAGTGCTCAACGTGCCGAGGACGTGGCGCATGTGGTCGGTTGTCACCGCCCGCACCCGGGGCGACGCGTACCACAGCAGCATTCCGCCGAGGTCGGCGGCGGCCATCAGAAACCAGTCAGGCGCCCGCCCTACCACGCGGACCAGGAACCAGAGCCACGCGTAGCGGAGCACGGACTACCGCCCGCCCTTCCGGTCGGCTACCCAGAGGTTGCGGAAGATGTACCACTGATCGGGATGCTCGCGCAGCATCGCCTCGAGTGCTGTCATCGTCGCCTGGGTCAGCTCGCGCACGTCACGCTCCTGCTCGCCACTCGGGACAAACGCGACCGGGGCGATCCGCCCCAACACGCGCTCGCTCCGGCCGATGCGAGGCAGCAGCACCGCCACCACCGGCGCGCCCGTGCGCAGCGCGATCCGTGCCGGACCGTCCGCGACGGCGACGGGGCCATCGAAAAACTGCACTTCCAGGCCCGGCCCCTCTTGCGGCACATCGATCAGCATCGCGACCACGTTGTTGCGGTGCAGCGAGCGCAGGATGCTCGGCCCCATCCGCTCCGCCGCCAGGATCTCCATGCCCAGGTGCCGGCGTGCTCCGAGTACGAGGTCGTTCAGTCTCGGATCGCCGAACGTGTCCGCCACGACCGAGATCGGGATGCCGTGCTCGGCGAGCGCCGCCGCGCCGAGGTCCCAGTTCCCGAAGTGCATCGTCACGAAGACGATGCCCTGCCCCGCGCGCTGCGCATCGAGGCGATCCCACTCGTCGAACACCACGCGCTCGCGCACCTCTTCGGGCGTCACGGTCGTGAAGCGGAGGAAGTCAACGAGATAGATCGCGTAGTTGGAGAAGGAACGGCGGGCGAGCGTCCGCGCCCGCGCACCGTCGCCGCCGGTCACATGCGTCATGTTGCGGATGCAGCGCCTGCGCCCGCCGGCCCAGGCCCAGTACACGAGCAGCCCGAAGAACGCGGCGACCCGGTAGCTGACGCGGACGGGAACCGCCCGCGCCAGCCAGGAGCCAAATCGAAACGCCCGATAGACCACGGCGGCGTCCGCCGGACCGGGGAGCGCTAGCCCGCGATGTACGCCTCGAGGCGGTCGCGAGCGATGTCGTCGTGCAGCTGCTGCGGCGGCGACTTCATGAAGTACGCCGAGGGCTCGATCAGCGGGCCAGCCAGCCCGCGGTCGAGGCCGAGCTTCGCGCAGCGGATCGCGTCGATGACCACGCCCGCCGAGTTGGGGCTGTCCCACACCTCGAGCTTCGTCTCGAGGTTCAGCGGCACTTCGCCGAAGGTCGTGCCCTCCATCCGGATGTGGCACCACTTACGGTCGAGCAGCCACGGCACATGGTCGGACGGCCCGACGTGCACGTCGGCGCCCGGCATCTCGTAGTCGATCTGCGAGGTGACCGCGTTCGTCTTCGAGATCTTCTTCGACTCAAGGCGCTCCCGCTCGAGCATGTTGAGGAAGTCCGTATTGCCGCCGAAGTTCAGCTGGTAGGTGCGGTCGATGCGGACGCCGCGGTCCTGGAACAGCCGCGCGAGCACCCGGTGGAGGATCGTCGCCCCGACCTGCGACTTGATGTCGTCGCCGACGATCGGCAGGCCCGCCTCCTTGAAGCGGTTCCCCCAGTACTCCTCGCGGGCGATGAACACCGGGATGCAGTTGATGAGCGCGCAGCCCGCAGCCAGCACCTGCTCGACGTACCACTTCGTCGCCTGCTCCGAGCCAACCGGCAGGTAGTTGATGACGACGTGGGTGTTCGTGCTCTTCAGGATGCCGACGATGTCCGCCGTGGGCCCAGGCGCCTTCGTAATGATCTGCGACAGGTACTTGCCGAGGCCGTCGTGCGTCATCCCGCGCTCGACCCGCACACCCGTGTGCGGCACATCGGCGAACTTGATCGTGTTGTTCGGCGCGGCAGTGATGGCCTCGGACAGGTCCTTGCCCACCTTGTTGATGTCGATGTCGAAGGCCGCCGTAAAGCGGATATCGTTGATGTGGTACCCGCCGAGGACGGGGTGCATCAGGCCGGGAATGACCTGCCCCTCCTCCGCGTTCCGGTAGAACTCGACGCCCTGCACGAGCGACGAGGCGCAGTTGCCAACTCCGATGATCGCGACGTTGATGGGCTCACCCATGGCCGGTTCCTCCTCGTGAACGTTCGCCAGTCACCTTAGCCCGTCCGTCCAGCATTCGACAAATAGATGTTTTCGTGTTCTTCCATCACCATGACTTATACTCGGTCCGTGCCCAACCCTGAGGCTCTGGCCCTCGACGCCGGACTGTTCCACCTTCGCCAGCTCGCCTACCTCCGCGAGGTCGCACGCCTCGACGGTTTCACTCGAGCTGCCGAGGCGCTCGGAGTCAGCCAGCCCGCCCTGTCGCAGTCGCTCGCCGACCTCGAACGCCGCCTCGGGGTGCCGCTCTTCGAGCCGGACGGCCGCCACCGCCGCCTGACGGACGAGGGCCGCGAGGTGCTCGCCTTCGCGGAGCGCGCGCTTTCCGACCTCGCGGCGCTGCGCGAGCGCCTCGACGCCCGTCGCCGCGGCGAGGCCGGACTGTTGCGGGTCGGCATGATCGATGCCGCCAGCCTGTACGTCCTCCCCGAGGTCATCCGCCGCTACCGCCTCCAGCACCCCGAGGTCGAACTCAGCCTCGTCGTCGACACGAGCACCGAGCTCACCGCACGCCTCCGCGCGTTCGAACTCGACCTGGTCTTTGTGGTCGGCGCGCCCGCGGACAGCGACCTGCGCGCCGACGAGGTGCTTCGCGAGCCGCTGTACGTCTTCGGCCCGCCCGCCTCGCGCCTCCGCACCCCCCCGGCTGACGCCGACTGGGTGCTCTACCCCGCCGGCTCCCGCACTCGGGCCGTCATCGATGCTGGCCTCGCCTCGCTCGGTATCGCGCCGCGCGTCGCCCTCGAAAGTCACAACCCCGAGGTGCTGCGCCAGATGGTCGCCCTCGGCCTCGGCTGGACCGTGCTTCCGCTCCCGGTCGCGGAGGAGCGTAGCGCCGGCCGCGCACCCCGGCTCCGGCAGGGCCCGCTCGTCACCGAACGTTCGCTCGTGGGCGTGCGGCGACGTGCGGAGAACGCTCGCGTCGAGGCATTCCTGGCTCTCGCCCGCGAACGTCACGAGGATGCCCCGGACACCTCGAAATGAAGCGGCCGGCTCTCCCGAGCCGGCCGTGATGCGTCGAGATGACCGCCGGGGTGGTTAGACGGCCGCCTTTCCGATCTTGAACATCTTCGTGCTGCAGACCGGGCACGTCCCGGACGTGGCCGGCTTCCCGTTCTTCATCGTGACCGCCGTCGGGGCGACCATCTCACGCTTCACGCGGCATTTCAGGCAGTAGGCCTCCATCGTTCCTCCCTTGCGATCATGCGCTGCGTTTCGCGGTCGTTTGACTACGAACCCCGGGCCGCTTCGAGGCGTTCGCGCCCCGGGACACACCTTGGGTACTTCAGCCTGAGAGGGCCTGTCAAACCACAAACGGCCACTTATTGAGACTGCGTCTCTTCTCGAAACACGCGGTACGGGTGCCATCGCGCCCCCTCCACCGCCTCCATCTGCGCCACGAACACGCCGTCCGAGGTGTAGGCGCGCGCCGTCCGGCCCGCTTCTACGACACTCCCCGTCACTGGTTCCGGCGCCAGCTCGCGCCCCAGCAGCACGTCGCTGAGCTCGCTCGCACCGAGGATCACCGCCGGCCAGTCGACCAGCACCGCGTCCGGAGCCTGCAACAGCGACTCGAGGTCGCGCGCCTCGAGGAGCCGCACCGCCTCGGCCAGCGGCGTCGCGCGCTCGATGCGAAACGGGCCGACGCGCGTCCGCTTCAGCGCGCTGACGTGCCCATACACTCCCAGCGCCCGCCCGAGCTCGCGGGCCAGCGACCGCACGTAGTAGCCCTTGCCGCACTCGATCTCGATCGTCGCCCGCCCGTCCACAAAGCTGCGCAACGTCAGCGCGTGCGCGACCACCTCGCGAGCCACCATCTCGCGAGGCGTCCCCTGCCTTGCCGCGCGATAGGCCGGCACCCCATCGAGCTTGAGCGCGCTGAATGCCGGCGGTGTCTGCAGCTGCCGGCCCACGAACGCCTCGAGGGCACGCGCCACCTCGTCCCGGGTGAGCGCGCTCGCATCCGCGTGCACGACGACCTCGCCGGCGGCATCGTCGGTCGTCGTCTCGCTGCCAAAGGTCACCTCGGCTGTGTACGCCTTCGAGGCGTCCACGAGGGCATCGATCAACCGTGTCGCGTCGCCGACCGCCACGGGCAGCACGCCCGTGGCGAGCGGGTCGAGCGTGCCAGCGTGCCCGACGCGCTTCACGCGCGCGGCGCGTCGCACCGCCCGCACGACGTCGAACGAGGTCATGCCCTCGGGCTTGTCGATGTTCAGGAAGCCGCGCATCGAGGTATCAGACCGGCCCAGCCGCTACAGCTCGCGGCCTTCCGACTCCGCGACCTCGCGCATGATGCTCGTCAGGCGGTCGCCTTCCTGGATCGAATGGTCGGGGTGGAACCAGAGCCGAGGCACCGTCCGCATGTGCAGCCGCTTCACGAGGTTCCGGTGCAGGAACGGCTCCGTCCGCGCGAGCGCCGCGAGCACCTCGGGCATGCGCTCCTGGTCTCCCATCAGGCTGACGTGCACGCGCGCCCACTTGAGGTCCGGCGATACCTCGACGTGCGTGATCGAGAGCATGACGTCCGACAGCGCGGGGTGCTTCACCTCGCGCAGCAGCAGCTCGGCAATCTCCGACTGCAGCAGGTCCGCGACCTTTTCCATCCGACGCGTCATCGAGGTGTCCTCGGTAGTCCCCGCGATCGTCCGGCCGGAGCAGACGCGACTAGCGCGTCTGCTCCATGTGGTACGCGATGACCTCGTCGCCTTCCTGGAAGTCGCTGAAGCCATCGACCTGGATGCCGCACTCGAAGCCGGAGGCCACTTCGCGGGCGTCCTCCTGGAAGCGCTTCAGGCTGTCGATGCGCGACTCGTGCACCAGCTCGCCGCCGCGGAACACCCGCGCCAGCGAGTTGCGGCGGATGTTGCCCTCGCGCACGTAGCAGCCCGCGATCGCGTTCCGCCGTCCGAGGCGGAACACCTGCCGCACCTCGGCGCGCCCGTCCTCAGCCTCCTCGTACACCGGCTGCAGCAGGCCGCGGACGGCCTTCTCGACGTCGTCGAGGATGTCGTAGATCACGCGGTACTCGCGGATCTCGACGCGTTCCTGCTCGGCGAGCTTGCGCGCTCCCGGTTCCGGCGAGGTGTTGAACCCGATGATGACGCCCTTCGAGGCGACCGCGAGGTTCACGTCCGACTCGTTGATCGAGCCCGCCGAGGCGTGAATCACCTTGACGTTCACGCCCTCGACGCTCGCGCCCTCCAGCGCCCGGACGAGCGGCTCAATCGAGCCCTGCACGTCCGTCTTGAGCACGATGTTGAAGTCGCGCACCGCGCCGCGGTGGATCTCGCCGAACAGGCTCTCGAGGGTGACGCCATCGGTCTGCGTCCCGGCCTCCTCGAGCCGGCGGCGGCGCGTCTCAGCCTCCGCGCGGGCTTCCTTCTCATCCTTGAGCACGGTCACGCGTTCGCCCGCCGGCGGCACCTCGCTGAGCCCGAGGACCATGACCGGCGTCGAGGGGCCGGCGCTCTTCACGCGCTGGCCGTTCTCGTCGTTCATCGCCTTCACCTTGCCGTAGGCGAGGCCGGCGATGATGGTGTCGCCCACGTGCAGCGTCCCCGTCTGCACGAGCACGGTCGCCACGACGCCGCGGTGGCGGTCCGTCGACGCCTCGAGGACTACGCCCACCGCGTCGCGCTTCGGGTTGGCGCGCAGCTCCTGCAGGTCCGCGACCAGCAGCACGTTCTCGAGCAGGTCATTGATCCCCTCTCCGCGCAGCGCGGAGACCGGCACGACGACGGTGTCGCCGCCGTATTCCTCGGGGACGAGGCCGACCTCCATCAGCTGCTGCTTCACGCGGTCGGGGTTGGCGTTGTTGGCGTCGATCTTGTTGAGCGCGATCACGAGCGGCACGCTCGCCGCCCGCACGTGGTCGATCGCCTCGCGGCTTTGCGGCATCAGGCCGTCGTCCGCCGCGATCACGACGATGGCCACGTCCGTGACCTGCGCGCCGCGTGCCCGCATCTCGCTGAACGCGGCGTGGCCCGGCGTGTCGATAAACGTCACGGTGCGCCCGTCGGGCGCCGCCGCCTGGTATGCACCGATGTGCTGCGTGATGCCGCCCGCCTCACCGCCGGCGACGTTCGCGCGCCGGATCGAGTCGAGCAGCGTCGTCTTCCCGTGGTCGACATGTCCCAGCACCGTCACGACGGGAGGCCGCGTTACCGCGTCCGCGCTCTCGTCCATGATGCGCCGCGAGGTGCTCTCCGGGGCTGCGGCCTCCTCCGCCGCTTCGGCAGCGGCTGCGGGCGCGGCGCCTTCCTCCTCCGGCGAGAAGCCGAGGTCCGCGGCGACCACCGCCGCGGTGTCGAAGTCGACGACCTGGTTAATCGTCGCCATCACGCCGTTCTTCATCAGCTCTTTGATCACGTCGATGGGCGTCACGCCGAGGAGGTCAGCGAGGTCTTTGACGATGACCGCCTGGGGGATGCGTACTCGCTGTTCGGCCTGGGTCATGCGTCCTCACCTGCTCTCTCGTCTGCGGTTGCGTCCTTGTGTTCGTTCGTGTCGTCGTGTGCGTCGGCCGCCTCGAGGGATGGCGCTTCCTCGCGGATCGCCGCGCGGTCCTCGGCCGAGAGCGTCGCCTTGAGCGCCCGCCCGAGGACGTCCGCGCGCCCGAGCGCCCGCTCCCAGCACTGCGGCCGGTCGCACAGGTAAGCGCCGCGCCCGTTCGCGCGGCCCGTGCGGTCGAGGTGCACATGCCCGTCCGGCCCGCGGACGAGCCGCGTCAGTGCGCGCTTGTCGCTGGTGTCACGGCAGGCAACGCACGTCCGCTGCGGCTGCCGGCGGACCTTCCCGGGACGAGGCGTCCCGGAGCGAGGGCTGGGAGGTGTGGCCAAGCGCGTACCTCATTCCTCGTCCGGGTCTTCGAAGCCGAAGTCGAACTCCTCGCCGTGCAGCTCCTGGAGTCCTTCCTCGATCTCGTCGTCGTCCACCTCGAAGCGGCGGCTGCGTCGTCCCGCCGCGGCCGGGCGCACGCGCTCAGGAGTCGCCGGGCCACGCCGGCCGCGCCGCGCGGGCGGGCCGCCACGCCGGGGCCCTTCCTCGTCCAGCTCGCGC
>JAIBBD010000022.1 GCA_019694855.1 Dehalococcoidia bacterium | reverse complement strand
CGTTCGAGGTCGATCCCCGGGGCCAATTTGATCCCTGCCCCGCGCCGCCCCGCTGTCAGTTCCAGCACCCGCGCGAGCGACGGTGACCACCGCTCCGGCTCCAGCCGCCGCCCCGAGGCATCCCTCCGCGCCGGATCGGCCCATACCCCCTCGTACTGTGCCCCCGGTGACCACGACTCCAGATCGGCCTGCTGCGTCGCTACCCGGTTCGTGAGACCTCGCACCAAGGCGTTCGCCCGCACCATCTCCAGCCGCGCATCGTCTCGGTCCACGGCCAGCACCTGCGCCACCCGCGCGATCCCGAGCGCGTCCCCGCCCATCCCGCAACCGAGGTCCGCGACCGCGTCGAAGCTCGCAAACCGCTGGGCAATATGCCGCGCAACGAGGTCCGGACTCGCCTGCTCCGCTGCCTCGCGGTCGCAAAACAGTAGCGCCGCGTCCTCCATCTTCCCCCGTGCGGCCCGTCGCCCTGCCGCGAGCGCCACCGCCGCCCGTGCGCGCGAAGCATCGAGCCGCCGCCCGAGCTGGCGCAGCGCCACAAGCTCACCCGAACGATCGAGGAGATTCGTCGCTTCCTCGGCGGCCGCCCGGCCCCCCGCCGTCTGCAGCCATTCGAGGTCGGCGGCGTCCACCGCCCGGCGCCCCGCCTACCGCGCCGCGCGGATCGTCTGCGCGATCGGGTCGTCCAGCCAATCCCGCCCGGCGAACTCCGCCCGCAGTGCCGCGGCGGCCTCGCGCAGCACCCCGGCGCCGCTGTCGCGGATCCACCGTGCCGGCCGTTGGTCGCCGGAGACCGCACTTGGCACATCGTCGAGCCACGAGGCAAGACGCCTGCCGAGCGTCGTCTCTCGCGCCGCCGCCAGCAGCCACTCCGCGGGGGGATGCGACCCACCCTCGAGGACGCAGGCGAGACGGCACAGCGCCCCGGCCGCCTCGACTGCCGGCAGTACGGCCCCGTCGTCGGCGCCCTCCGCCGCCATCGGCGCCCCCGCGAGGGCCTCGAGCGACTGCGCCGCCTGCACGTACAGCGGCCGCGCCACTCGCTCCAGCGCATCCGCCGGCAGCCGTGCTGCCATCCCCCGCAAAGAGTCGAAACGGTGCAGCGGGTCGTGCAACGCCTCGCTGTACCGCGCGAGCCACTTCATCTCGAGCGATCGCCGCGTCACCCCTTCGAGGTGTCGCCCGACCGCCTCCGAGGTCATCGCCGCCAGCTGCATCGCGGGGGCGGCATCGGTCGCGCGCACGTGCACCAGCGTCGACCCATCGCGCACCAGCGGATTCCGCAACTCGGGCCGCAGCGCCCGCGCCTCGGCCCCATCGAGGATCAACCACAGCAGCGGCGGCGCGCTCGTCGCGGCCCATTCCACGTCGGGCGGTCGCACGAGCACCAGCAACGTCCGCGAGGCGATCTCGTCCCACGGCGCGGCCTCGAGGAGCGCGCGTGCCGCCTCACTGATCCGAGTCCGCTGCTCCACCCGCTCGTCGGTCGAGCTCACGACTGCAGCCTGACGGCGAACTCCGCCACCCGCCGTCCGAGGGCGTGGGCCTGCTCGCGGTCGTCATTCGTCACACTCGCGTGCGCCGTCGCCCCGTAGTACGAGCCAGACCGCCGCATCCGTTCCGACCAGGGCAGCCCCACGAACACCATCCCGTGCCCGAGGATCAGGTGCAGCAGCTGCAGCAGGGTGGCCTCCAGCCCCCCGTGCGGCGACCAGCCTGCGGTGAACGCGCCGCCCGGCTTCCCCGCCAGCTCACCCGATTCCCACAGGTCTCCGCTGCGGTCCATCCACTCCTTCAGCTTCCCGGTGATGCCCGTCCAGTTCGGCGACCCGAGGATCAACCCGTCCGCCTCGATCAGCTCCTCTGGACGTGCCTCGTCGACCGTCCGCGCTCGCAATTCGACACCTTCGACCGAGTTCACACCGGAGCACACGGCGCGCGCCAGCTCGGCTACGAGCCCCTCTCGGCTGTCGTAGATCACAAGGACCGTGGCTGACATGGTCTAGCCGTCGGTGCCGGTGTGCTCGGTCACCACCTGCCGGAAGTGCGTGATCCGCTCCTCGATCTCCGGCTCCACCTCCTGCAGCCGCTCCCGCAACCCCGAGATCAGCGCCACCGCTCCCCCGTAAGCCACGAACCATTCGATGCCCTGCAGCACGGCGTGCGTGATCGGGTGCTTCCCGCCGCGATGGCGGAAGTATCCCCAGGCCACCCCGGCGGCGAGCGCCGCGAGGGCAAATCGCAGCTGTTGTCGTTCGTTCACCCGGACTCCTCGGCTCCATCGTACGGGTGCCGCGCACCCCCCGTACAGCGCGACGCGACGGCGCGTCGGACAGGACGAACGTCAGTAGCGGACGATGTCCCAACGTGGCAGACTACGCGCGTCGTACTACACGTGCCTGATAGGTGTATGCTGCGCGGCGGCCCGCAGGGCCGTGCAGCACGAGAAGGAGAGGCGATTTGCAGGACGTTACATACCGTCGGCCCGCCACCTTGCAAGAGGCGGTGCAACTGCTCAAGGACAACGGCCCTACGGCTCGTGTCCTCGCGGGCGGCACGGACATCATCGTCATGGCCCGGGAGCGGCGCCGTGACACCAGCATGTTCGTTGACATCAAGGCCATCCCGGAGCTGACGGGCATTCGCTTCGACGCGAGCGAAGGCCTCACCCTCGGCGCCGCCACGCCTCTCTACCAGATCTACCGCAACGAGACGATTCAGCGGCTCTACCCCTGCCTCGTCGACTCCGCCTCGCTCATCGGCGGCACCGCCGTCCAGGGGCGCGCCAGCTTCGGTGGCAACCTCTGCAACGCCGGTCCGGCCGCCGACAGCATCCCCTCGCTCATCGTCCTCGAGGGCAAGGCGCGCATCGTCGGGCCGAACGGTGAACGCACCGTCGCCGTCGAGGACTTCTGCACCGCTCCAGGCCGCAACGTCCTCGAGGCCGGTGAGATCCTCGTCTCGCTGAGCTTCCCGGCTCCGCAGCCCAACAGCGGCGCTCGCTTCCTCCGCTTCATCCCCCGCAACGAGATGGACATCGCGGTCGTCAACGCCGCCACGTCCCTCCGCTTCGAGGGCAACAACGTCGTCGCCGCTCGCATCGCCATCGGCGCCGTCGCTCCCAGGCCGCTCTTCGTCCCCGCCGCTGGCGCCGCTCTCGTGGGCAAGCCGCTTACGGACGAGTCCATCGCCGCCGCCGCCAGCGCATCGCGCGACGCCGCGACGCCCATCGACGACATGCGCGGTTCCGTCCGGCAGCGCAAGCACCTCTCGTACGTCCTCACCGAGCGGACCATCCGCGACGCGGCTCACCGCGCTCGTGGCGAAGCGTTGGAGCACTAAGCCTTGAGCAACCGCATCATCATCAACACCGTCATCAACGGGGAGCCGACCGAGTTCCTCGCTGACGAGCGCGACAGCCTCCTCGAGGCGCTGCGTGAGCGCATCGGACTCACCGGCGTCAAAGAGGGATGCAACAACGGCAACTGCGGCGCCTGCGCCGTGATCATGGACGGGCGCCTGGTCAACTCCTGCCTCGTCCTCGCCGCCGAGACCGAGGGCGCCAACATCACCACCGTCGAGGGCCTCGCAAAGGGTGGTGAGCTCACCCCCCTGCAGCAGACCTTCCTCGAGGATGCCGCCCTCCAGTGCGGTATCTGCACTCCCGGCTTCCTCGTCGCCGCCACCGCGCTCCTCGAGCAGAACCCCCACCCCAGCGAGCACGAGATCCGCTACTGGCTCGCCGGCAACCTCTGCCGCTGCACCGGCTACGACAAGATCATCCGCGCCGTCCAGCACGCCGCGGAGCGCTCCGCCTAGCCGCGCATATACATACGTGGTTCGCTGGATACGGTGCGTCGAATAAACGCACCGTATCCAGTAGAATGTCGGCCAACCACCCGGCAGTCGCTCACTTCGACGTTAGGAGACTCCTGCATGGTCGCGACTGAGCCATACAAGATTGTCGGCACCCGCCCCGTCCGCCCCGATGGGGTGGACAAGGTCACCGGACGTGCCGCCTACGGCTCTGACATCAAGCTCCCTGGCATGCTCTACGCGCGCGTCAAGCGCAGCCCGCATGCCCACGCCATCATCAAGAAGATCGACGCCTCCAAGGCCCTCGCCCTCCCGGGCGTCAAGGCCGTCGTCACCCGCGCCGACTTCCGCGAGGCTGGCCCCGGACTCATCGACATCGGTGAGGGCCCCCCGGTCAACCTCAAGTTCATGCTCGACAACGTCTGCGCTGGCGACAAGGTCGTCTACAAGGGCCACGCGGTAGCGTCCGTCGCGGCCACCGACCTCCACACCGCCGAGGACGCCCTCAACCTCATCGAGGTTGAGTACGAGGTGCTCCCCCCGGTCATGAACGTCCGCGACGCGATGCTCGAGTCCGCGCCGCTCATCCACGGCAACGAGCTCACCGGTGGCCTCACCGCCGCTGACATGGGTAAGCGCCCCTCGAACATCGCCAACCGCGTCGAGTTCGAGATGGGCGACGTCGACGCCGGCTTCGCTCAGTCCGACATCGTCATCGAGCGCGAGTTCGAGACCGCGATGTACCACCAGGGCTACATCGAGCCGCACAACGCCACCGCCCTCTGGAACAAAGACGGCGACATCACCATCTGGACCAGCACCCAGGGCACGTTCTCGGTGCGCACGGCCAGCGCCATGATCCTCGGGGTTCCTGTGTCGTCCATCAAAGTCGTCCCGATGGAGATCGGTGGCGGCTTCGGCGGCAAGATCCCGGTCTACCTCGAGCCGCACGCGGCGCTCCTCTCGAAGAAGCTCGGCGGCGTCCCGGTCAAGATGTGGATGACCCGCGAGGAAGTCCTCGAGGCCACCGGCCCGACCTCCGGCACCTATAGCCGCGTCAAGATCGGCGCCAAGAACGACGGCACCCTCATGGCCGCCAACGTCCACCTCGCCTTCGAGGCGGGCGGCTTCCCGGGCTCCCCGGTCGGCGCCGGCGCCATGTGCGCCCTCGGCCCCTACTCGATCCCGAACGCCTTCGTCGAGGGGTTCGACGTGGTCGTGAACCGGCCGAAGGTCGCCGCCTACCGCGGTCCCGGCGCGCCGGCGTCCGAGTACGCCGTCGAATCGGTCATCGACGAAATCGCCGAGCGCATCGGCATGGACCCGATGGACATGCGGCTCAAGAACGCTGCCGTCGAGGGCACCCGTCGCCCGGACGGCGCCACCATGGGCGTCATCGGCAACGTCCAGGTCATGGAAGCCATCAAGGACAGCCCGCACTACAAGTCGGAGCTCGAGGGTGAGAACCGCGGCCGTGGTGTCGCCATGGGCTTCTGGTTCAACGCCGGCATGGAGTCCGCGGCCTACGCGACCGTCGTCTCCGACGGCACTGTCGCCCTGGTCACCGGCGCCACCGACATCGGTGGCACCCGCGCCAGCCACGCCATGCAGCTCGCTGAGACCCTCGGCATCCCGTACGACGACGTGAAGCCGCACGTGGTCGACACTGACTCCATCGGCTGGACCGGCGTCACCGGCGGGAGCCGCACCACCTTCGCGGGTGGCTGGGCCGTCTACGAGGCGGCCATGGACATCCGTGTCCAGATGGAAGAGCGTGCCGCCAAGATCTGGGAAGTCGACCGCGACCAGGTCCACTACGACAACGGCGCCGTGCACGGCCCGGACGGCAAGGTCTTCTCCTTCAAGGAGCTCGCCGCCCAGTTGCCGCACACCGGGGGCACCATCTCCGGCCACGCCGACGTCAACCCGACCACCGTCGGTGCGGCCTTCGCCGGCCACATCTGCGACGTCGAGGTCGACCCCGACACCGGCAAGGTCACCATCCTCCGCTACACCGCCGTCCAGGACGTCGGGACCGCGGTGCACCCCTCGTACGTCGAGGGCCAGATCCAGGGTGGCGCCTCGCAGGGCATCGGCATGGCGCTCAGCGAGGAGTACTTCTACGACGAGAACGGCGTCATGCGGAACTCGAGCTTCCTCGACTACCGCATGCCCACGACGCTCGACCTCCCGATGATCGACACGATCCTCGTCGAGGTCCCGAACCCCGGCCACCCCTACGGTGTCCGTGGCGTCGGCGAAGTGCCGATCATCCCGCCGCTGGCCGCGGTCGCCAACGCGATCTACAACGCCACCGGCGTCCGCGTCCGCAAGCTCCCGGCGAACCCGCGCAACCTCCTCGAGGAGATGCTGCCGCCGGAGGCCTAGTCGGCCGCTGTCGTTCCGCAGGAACGCACTCGCGAGGGGCATGGCTATCCGCCGTGCCCCTCGCGTCATCTCCACGGTCTCGCGTGCGAGAGGTAGACTGAGGCTATGCCACTCGTCTTCATCCCATCCCTGATGCGCAACATGACGGAGAATCAGGACCGCGTGCCCATCGAGGGCAGCACGCTCCGTCAGGTGGTCGACAACCTCGACGCGCGCTACCCCGGCATCAAGGACCTGATCGTCCAGGACGGCCGCGTCCGCCCCGGCCTGGCCCTCGCCATTAACGGCGAGGTCGCCACGACTGGCCTCATGGCCAAAGTCGCCGAGGAAGCCGAAGTCCAGATCCTCCCCGCCATTGGTGGAGGATGACATAACGTAACGGGCCGCATCGCCGCGGCCCGTCGCTCACGTACTCCAGCAGGGGAGCGGCCCGTCAAGGCACGCGCTCGGCTAGTCACCCAGCAGCGTGTCGTACCCCAGGTCACGGATCTCCTCCACGTATTCCGAGCGCCAGCCCGGCGAGGGGATGCGTCGGCTGCGCTCACGGAACTCGTGGTGGTACATCAGGTACTCCTCCTCGAGCCGGTGCCGCCACTCGCTCTCTTCGCGGAATGCCTCGGGGTCGACGTCCTCCAGCGGCCGGTCGAGATCCTCGTCCGCCAGCTCCACCTCGTCACGCCAGTACTCCGCCAGGTAGTCGAGCGACTCCTCGAGGTCCCGGCGGCAGTCCAGCATGTACGTCTCGAGGGCCTGCGAGGCATCGACCGGCGTCCCGCGCAGCCGCTCGAGGCGGGCGCACTCGGCACATAACGTGATCAGCTTCCGCGCCTCGCACTCCTCGCCGCGAGGGCAGTTGCGATGCCGCGGCGCAAACGCATTCAACGACGGCTTGCGCGAGTACCCCACGACGAGCGTCTCGAACGTCTGCTCGCATCGAGGGCACACGAGGTGATCGGCGAAGATCCGATTGATCGCTTCTTCCCAGTTGATTTGCATCCTCGGCTCCCTCAGCCCGTTTCACCGATCCTACGGCGGGCCTGAATCGTGTCAATCCGCGCCCAGCGCCCCTCGATATCCCGCGGACTGCCCCGGCATCTCCTCCACGTCCACAGCCAGCGCCACGATGTGCTCGTGCCCCGCGGCCGCCCTGAGGCCAGCCGCCACCCGCTCCCAGATCCACCGCGCGAGCAGCTCTGCCGTCGTGTTCTCGATCGGCAGCGCCACCACGTCCGAGGCGGGAAACGAGTACACCCGCCCTCCGAAGCGCACCGTCCAGCCCTCCTCGCGCTCCTCAATCGCCAGCAGCCGCGAATCGCGCTGCAGGAGGAACCGGTGGTCGAGCGCCTCGCACGCCTCGCGTACGAGGCGCTTGAGCACGCTGAAGTCGATCACCCAGCGGTCCGAGGTGAGCCCACCCTCAACGCGACAGCGCACTTCGTAGTTGTGCCCGTGCAGCGGCTCCAGCTCATCGCCGAGCGTCGCCATGTGCGCGGCCGCGAACCGCAGCCGCACCCCCTCCACCGTCACATGATGTTCCGAGGTCATGGCCACCGCCCTTCCTAGAGCGACATGAAGAGCGTCGTGAACAGCTGCGGGTTGTCTCCGGTCATCAGCGCGCGCAGCGCCGGGCTCAACTCCCCGCAGAGCTCACCTGAGACCGTCCCCGTGGCCAGGATCGGCTCCATCAGTGCCGCCATATGCTCCCCGTGCTCGATCAGTGCGTCCGAGTCCCGAAATCGCTCGAGGACCAACGCCTCCGACTCGTCCGCATTGAAGTACGTCTCGTACTGCAGGGTGCCGGTATCTTGCGCCCGGACGATCTCCATCGCCTGCCTCGAGAGTCGCTTGAACTCCTCGACCTGGTCCTCGTGGAACCTGAACCGCACGATGCCCTGGAGCTCGTTCATCTGCCCTGCCTTCCTGCGTGCCACTCTCCCCCTCTGACGCGCGTTGCCGCTGCAGACGGCACGAGGGCAGCTCGTGAGAGCTGCCCTCGTGAATGGGCGATACAGCGGTCGAGGAGGGACGGGTTAGATGTGCAGGCCCGTCAGCAGCGCGTCCACGTCGCGCGTGCGCACCTTCGTGCGCTCCCGCGCCTCGGTCAGCCGGTCCTGCAGCGGCACGCTGTCCGGGTTCCGGTAGACGATGCCGACCGGTACGCCCTTCTGGCGCACCAGCCGCGTCGCCGCGTCGAGGTCGGACGCGTCATGACCGTCCGGCACCGGGTAGGCCGCCGGCTCAATGCCCTTGGCCGGGTTGCCCTTCAGCGCCTCGTACGTGTCGTTGTACGTCGTGCACGGCGATTGCACGTGCACGATGGAGAAGCCGCGGTGGTCCATGCCCTGCGCGATGAACTGCGCCAGCTCCTTCGGTCGCGACGACACGGCGGACGCCACGAACGAGACCCCCAGCGCGAGGTACAGCTCCAGCGGCCGCATCGGCTCTTCCAGCTTGCCGTAGGGCGTCGTCGGCGTAATCACACCGAACCCCGTGGTCGGCGATGCCTGGCCCTTCGTGAGCCCGTAGATGCCGTTGTCCATCACCACCACGGTGACGTCGAGGTTGCGCTTCGCCTGCGGCCCGATGTGCTCACCACCGATGCTCAGGAAGTCGCCGTCTCCGGCCGCGATCAGCACGTTCAACTCCGGCCGCGAGGTCTTCACGCCCCACGCGATCGGCAGCGTCCGGCCGTGGATCCCGTGGAATCCGTACGGCTGTGGCCCTTCCTGCAGGTGCACCAGGTTCCCCGAGCACCCGATGCCCGAGACGAGCACCGTGTTCTCGATCGGCTCCTTGAGCCGGTTGACCCGGTCCGCCAGCGCCAGCTCGATGCCGCGCACGACACCGAAGTCGCCGCAGCCCGGGCACCACTTGAAGTCGTACTCAGGATTGCGCTTGCTCATACAGCAGCCAGCCTTCCGCTCCGCAGGTGTTCACGCACGCGCTCTACGAGGAACTGCTCCTTGAAGGGGAGACCCGTATATTGCGTAATGGATACTGCGTTAATCCCCATCGATCGCAGGATACTCGAGAACTGCCCCAGGTAGTTGAGTTCCGGGACGATCACCAGCTCTTTCTGCTTCAGCTCCTCGACCAGCGCCGGAGGCAGCGGGTTCAGGTACATCGTGTAGTACCACCCGACCTCCTCGCCGGCCTCGGACAGCCGGTTAAACGCCGCGCGGGCCGGCCCCTTCGAGCCGCCCCACGGCATGATCGCCACGCTCGCGGACGTGTTCTCCGACTCGTACGTGCCGTCCTCGAGCAGCTTCAGCTTGCTGAAGCGACGCTCGGTCATGTTGATGTGTACGTAGGGCTGGTGCGTCGTGTCGCCCTGCTCGTCGTGCTCACTCGCGTTCGCGACATAAGCACCAGGGTTGCCCGGCACCGGGAACGGCGTCAGCCCGGCGCCTTCGTAGCGCCGGTTACCCATCGACCCGTCCGACACGAGGCGCCGCTCGACCTTGACCTGGCTGAGGTCTGGCCGGTCGACGTCCTCATTGCGCTCGGCGATCGACATCTCCGTTAGCAGGATGACCGGGCCCTGGTAGCGCTCCGCCCAGTTGAGGGCATCGACGCCGGCCTGGAAGCACTCCGCCACGGATCCGGGGGCAATCACCGGCACCCGCATGTCGCCGTGGCCGGGGTTCAACGCGGCGAAGAGGTCGGACTGCTCCGTCTTCGTCGGCAGGCCCGTCGCCGGACCGCCGCGCTGCACATCCACCACCACGCATGGGATCTCGGCCATCCACGCCAGGCCCAGGCCCTCGCCCATCAGGCTGAGTCCCGGACCGGCGGTCGAGGTCATCACCTTCCGGCCCGCATACCCCGCGCCCACGATGGCCGCGATCGACTCGATTTCAGAGCTCGCCTGCCCGACGAAGTTGTCGGCCCCGTTCAGGTTGCTCTCCATGTACACGAGGATCGTCGTCGCCGGCGAGATCGGATACCCGTAGAACGTCTCGAGGCCCGCCGCCAGCGCACCCAGCGCGAGGAAGTTGTTCCCGTTCACGAGGATCCGCTGCCGCTCGATCGCGGGCGGCTCGTCCAGCGACTCGACGGAGTAGCCGCTCGCACGGGCGGCCTGGATCCCCACCTCGAGCGCCTTCACGTTACCGCCGATGATCTCGGCGTCGTTCGGCCGCCCGCGGGTGAAGCGCTCCTTGATCCACTCCTCGAAGTATTCCGACGGCATCGAGGCCAGCTCGGCCACCGCGCCGATCATGATGATGTTGGCCGCGCGCGGGTTGCCGGTGTCGCGGGCCAGCGCCTCGGCGTCCAGGCCGATCACGTTCCCCGGCGGCTCCTCGACGATGTCGCGCGAGTTGTAGATGAGCACCCCGCCGTCGCGCAGGTCACCGATGTGCGTCTCGTACGCCTGCCGGTTCAGCGCCACGAGGACGTCCAGCTGGTCGCCCTGGGTGAGGATCTTGTTGGTCGAGACCCGCGTCTGAGCCCATACGGGGCCCCCCTCGATCTGCGAGGGGTAGGTCGCGAACGTCTGGACGTGGTACCCCACGCGCGCCGCTGCCTGCGCAAGGCCCTCCGCCGCGGTCACCTGTCCCTGTCCGCCTTCACCGGCGAAT
This sequence comes from Dehalococcoidia bacterium, assembly GCA_019694855.1. GTDB lineage: Bacteria > Chloroflexota > Dehalococcoidia > UBA2979 > UBA2979 > JAIBBD01. The sequence goes on along the minus strand of JAIBBD010000022.1, from coordinate 22,719 downwards.
CGGACTACGAGGTCTGTACCCATGGATCCCTCTGACCTTACCTGAATGCCCGAAACGCGCCTCGGGACCGGCTATCGCAACACATGGCCAGCACGAACCGCACGGCCCGAGGGCCGCTGATTCGGCTGACCAACATTTACACGCCGCGGAGCTTCGAGGCTCCCCCCAAACTCCGCCAGTATCAAACGCGTGGCAGATTACGTTCAACATGCCGAACGGCATAGTCCGCGGCTATGATAGCACCGCCCCGATCGCCCTCGACCTACTCCGGCCGGGAGGACTCCATGGTCAAAGCCTATGTCCTGATCGTCACCAACCCCGGGTCCACCCGTACCGTCCTCGACCACCTCCGCGGCATCCCGAATGTCCAGTCAGTCCACGAGGTGATGGGCCCCTACGACATCGTCGTGGAGCTGGTCACCGACACCCTCACCGACATCCCGCCCATCCTCTCCGACCGCATTCGCACGGTGGACGGCATCCAGTCGACCACGTCCCTCGTCGCCTTTCCCAACGAGTAGCGAGTACCCCATGCCCGTCACCCTCGAGGCAGGCGACTCCGCCCCCGACTTCGACCTCCCCGACCAGGACGGCGTCCGTCACCGCCTCAGCGACTACCGAGGCCAGACCGTCGTCCTCTACTTCTACCCGAAGGACGACACCCCGGGCTGCACGAAGGAGGCCTGCTCGTTCCGCGACAATGAACTGGCGATCCGTGCCGCCGGCGCGCAAATCCTCGGCGTCTCCGCAGACTCCGCCGCCTCCCACCAGCGCTTCCGCGCGAAGCACGACCTGCCATTCCCGCTCCTCGTCGACGCCAATGCCGAGGTCTCCACGTCCTACGGCGCCTGGGGAGAGAAGGTCCTCTACGGCCGCAAGTCCATCGGCATGACCCGATCGACGTTCATCATCGGCCCCGACGGCGTCCTCACGAAGGTCTGGAAACGCGCCCGCGCCGAGGGCCATGGCGAGGCGGTCCTCGCCGCGCTTCAGTCCGGCTGACGACCGTCGGAGAGCGCCAGTCGATCGAGGACAATTGAGGACAAACGAAACGCCGGCGCAGTTGCGCCGGCGTCCACCTCATCAGACCGCGGGTGTATAGCCTACGCCGCGATGCGCTCCTGCAGCTCAGTCAGGACGCGCCCGCCACAGTGCGAGCACTGCAGCCCGTGTGTCGTCTTGACCGCGTGGTCGCGCAGCGCACCGAACGCCGGCTCCACGACATGCAGGTCATCCTTGCCGTGCCGCTCCGGGTGCGACTCGAAGTCCCCCAGGTACCGGCCGCAGGCGAGGCACCGCAGTTCACCTCGCAACGTCCACATCGTGGTTTCCTCCCGTCCATCGTCCATACCTACCCGATACCCCGTATAGGTATGCCCCGTATTATACCCGTACCGGGTACCCGGTCAACCCCTCGACGTCATGAGTCGGGGAGTGCAAACCGCGAGCAATCCTAGGTGCGTACCTGATCAGGAAAGGGGAGCGCGCCCACCGAGACGAGCAGCTGCGGCGAGGGGGGCCGTCGAGGCGCGCGGAGCAACGCCATGAACCTCAATCGCCACAGTTGGTCCATCGCGTCCGCCGGCCTCACGGTGCTGCGCACGGCTCTGATGCGGCTCGTCCCCTGGACTCGCCGAATCACCATCCCTTGGCCGACATTCAATCTAGCGTTGGTTCAGCAGTACATAACCGAGATAGTGCGCAATGCCCCATGTGGCTGGTGTCTCTCCCAACGCCCTCCGAAAGCGGTATAGACTCGTCTGACCGCACCCCACCAGCACGCGCGCTCACCGAAGGAGACCCCCATGGGCCAAAACGGCCTCCGTAATGTGCTGCTGGCGGTCGTCTCCGTCCTCATCGCCTCGATGCTCTTCGCCGTCGGTTTCCTCACCCGCGTCGTCGTCGAGCCCGACCACAACGACTCCACGCCGGCCTCCACCTCGAGCGCAAAGACGCTCGAGACTGGCGACGTCGATCCCAGCGTCCTTCAGGACATCATCGCCATCCTCCAGCAGGACTTCGTCGACCAATCCCGAGTCGCCGACCCCAACCTGCTCTACCAGGGCGCCATCCAGGGGATCTTCACCCAGCTCAACGACCCCCACTCCACGTACATTGACCCGAAGACCTACGCCCTCTCCAAGGACGACTTCTCCGGAGCCTTCCAGGGCATCGGCGCCACCGTTGCCAAGGAAGGCGATTATGTCGTCATCGTTCGACCGCTCGCCGACACCCCTGCTGCCCGCGCCGGCATCCAGGGCGGCGACCGCGTCCTCGCCGTGAATGGCGAGGACGCCACCGGCTGGAGCGTCGAGAAGGCCGTCCTCAAGATCCGTGGCCCCAAGGGCTCCACGGTCGAGCTCAAGCTCCAGCACGCCGACGGCTCGCAGCAGACCTACAAGCTGACTCGTGACGATGTCCTCGTCGCCTCCGTCGATACCCGCCCGCCCGGCGGCACGCTCAAGGACGCCTCCGGCGCCGAGGCCGGCGATATCGCCTACATCCGCATCAGCTCGTTCACCTCGCGCACCCCCAACGAGCTCCAGACCGAGATCCGCAACGCCCTCAACCGCAACGTGAAGGGCTTCATCATCGACGTCCGAGGGAACCCCGGGGGGCTCCTCAACGAGACCCTCCAGATCGCCGACATGTTCCTCGACAAGGGCGCGATGCTGACCCAGGTCGACAAGGACGGCAAGGAGCAGCGCTTCGACGCCCGCGCCGGCACGCTGACCAACCTGCCCATCGCCATCGTGCAGGACGAATTCTCCGCCTCCGGCTCCGAGGTCCTCGCCGCCGCCCTCCAGGAGAACGGCCGCGCCACCGTCGTCGGCTCCCGCTCCTTCGGCAAGGGCACGGTCAACCACGTCCGCGAACTCAAGAACGGCGGCGCCGTCTACGTCTCGATCGCGCGCTGGCTCACCCCCAACCGCAACCAGATCGAAGGCGCCGGCGTGAACCCCAACATCCTGGTCACCCTCACGCCCGACGACATCGACCAGCAGCGCGACATCGCGGTCTTCCGCGCTATCGACGCGCTGCGCAACCCCACCCCGCAGGCTACTAGATAATTATGTAACGTAGAGGGCGGGCTCCCCTGCCCGCCCCACCGCCTGCCCGACCGAAAGGACGCCCGTGCCCAAGCGCGAGCCCCGAGGCACCACCGTCGCCGCCAACCGTCGCGCGCGGTTCGAGTACGACGTCCTCGACGAGCTCGAGGCCGGCATCTCCCTCGTCGGCTCCGAGATCAAGTCGATCCGCGAGGGCAAGGCCAACATCGCCGAGGGCTACGCCCGATTCCGAGACGGCGACCTCTGGCTGTATAATGTGCACATCGCCCCCTACCTCCCGGCACGCGAGAACCACGAGCCGCTGAGGCCTCGGCGTCTGCTCCTCCATCGACGCGAACTCGACCGGCTGGAGCAAGAAATGCGGGAACAGCCGCGGACGACCATCGTCCCCCTTCGGCTCTACCTGCATGAAGGCCTCGCCAAAGTGGAACTCGGCCTGGTCCGAGGGCGAAAGAGCTACGACAAGCGCCAGGCCATCGCCAAGCGCGAGTCCGAACGCTCCATGCAGCGCGCGCTGCGCCACGCCCAGCGCTGACAACGTGGGCGTCGAGCAGTGCTCGAGGCAACACCAACCTGGGGACGAAAGGACTCGACAGGGACTGACGGACGCGGATTGCGGGTCGAGGTGCCATCACCCTCGCTAATCAGGTGGCAAAAAGTAACTGGCGAAAACAAGCTCGCCCTCGCTGCCTAACTAAGCGGCGACGTCTCATCCGGCCTCAGCCCGACGGGCCGGGACGAGGCGACGACTAGCCGGGCCGCTCTGTCGAGGTGCGCCTCAGGCCTCGACGGCTAAGACCACTGAGACTGGCTGCGTGGCCCCTGGCCAGTGGAGGACGCGCAGCAAGACCAACCGCTGGCTACACCCGTAGTAGATCCTCGACGAAGGTTCACTGGACGGGGAGTTCAATTCTCCCCCGTCTCCACCAGACCTGCTTCGGAAGCCCGCCTCCTGGCGGGCTTCCTTGATGTTCCCCGCGCCGGGAATCCTCAGATGCAGCCACCGCTTGCGACTGAGCCGGCCTGCCAACTCCTGAGGCGGCTACAAAGGACCCTGTGCTAGAGCTTTCGTCCTCACCAGTGCCTGAGAAGGGCGGTATGACCTGAAGAAGTTCGTGGGAGCAGCCGTGGTCCTCGTGTCGGCGCTGTCATTCATGCCCGGCAGTGCATCGGCGTGTGCCGCCAGCAATTGCCACGTGACTCACGTCGGTGACCCGAATTCGAACACCATCGGATTCTTCGTGCCGGGTGGCTCGCAGAACCCCAACACCTTCGGCGTGTTCGTACCGTCGATGACTCCTGATTCCGCCGGGCCGAATAACTAGGCATTCGCCCGCTGTCGGGCGTTTGCAGGCCATCGCAGCGGTGGCCTGCGGCCCTGATGGTCAGTTCGTCACACACCGGTCGCGGAATCGTGACTTGACCCTTGAAACTCACTCGTGCCGAGACGTCCCTGACTGCCCCCCTACCTGCGGCGTGGAGGAAGGATTCAGGGAGGCAGCTTGGCCGCGCGTTTGCTGCTTCACAACGGGATAGCTCCCGCAGGCCTCCGGGCACGAAACGATCCCTCACCCGCGCGCACATGCCGCTGCCGATCACACATCCGCTTGAACGCCGCGTTAGCTTGGAAGGCACGCTCCCCCAAACCGACCACGGCACGAGGCAAGAACGTTGGATCGCCTCCCACACCTCCTCGCCACCCGTCGAAACCAGGCCATCGCCGCCGCGGTCGCCCTCATCGTGCTGCTGGCATCCGCGGGGCTCGTATTCGCGATCTCGAGTGGGGGCGAGTCCGACCCGCGGGTGCAGAACATCGCGACGCCCGCCTCCACACCCACCGCCGCGCCGACCCCCAACCCCACCCCGCCCCCGACCCCGTCGCCGACTCCAGAGCCAACCCCCGAGCCCACGCCCCCGCCCTATGATGGCGCCGTCGCCCGCCTTTCAATGCCACGACTCGGCATCAACAACTACGTCGAGCCGATCGCCGTGATCGGGGGGCAGATGCAGACGCCCACCGACGGCGTCTACGCCATCGGCTGGTACTACGACTACCCCAAGCCCGGCTGGGGAGCCAATTCGGTCTTCTCGGCGCACGAAACCTGGAACCTCAACCACGGCCCCTTCTACGCGCTGCACCTCGCCGTACCCGGCGACCTCATCGTCGTCACGATGGACAACGGCATCCAGTACAAATACGAGGTCATGACGAACGTCCGCTACGACGACGCCACCATTCCTATGGGCGAAGTCATCTGGCCCAGCGCCCGCCCCCGGAACGAGGAATGGATCACCCTCATCACCTGCGGCGGTCGCATCGTCTATGCACCGGGTTCCCGCTTCGGTGAATACCTCGACCGCGACGTCGTGCAGGCCAGACGCATCGAGTAAGCCCCTCCGTACACCACGGCCATTGGCCGCGACGCCCTCCTCACGGCGTCCACGCTTGAAATGCCCCCGCCCGAGGTACAACATCCCCCGCAGTACGGGAGGAACTCACCCATGGCGTCCGAGGAATTCAAGCAACTGCTCGTCCGGCTCGAGGCGGCCCAGGCCGCTGCCCCGCCCCTCGGCGATCCACCCGACTTCGGCGCCATGCGCACCGCGATGGAGGGCCGGGCGTTCCCGGTCAGCCCTGGCACCGACGTACACCCGGTCGAGGTCGACGGCGTCCGAGGCGAATGGGTCTGCTGGCCCGGCGCGGATACCAGCCGGCGCCTGCTGCTCCTCCACGGCGGCGGTTATGTCATGGGTTCGCCAGCAACACATCGCGAGCTGGCCGGCCGCCTGTCCCGCGCCTCCGGCTGCGCCGTGCTCGTCCTCGACTACCGCCTCGCGCCCGAGGCGCCCTTCCCCGCCGCGGTCGACGACGCCGTCCACGCCCTGGCGTGGATGCGCGACCACGGCCCCGAGGGCACCTCGGTCGCTTCGTCGATGGCGATCGCGGGTGACTCAGCTGGCGGCGGGCTGGCGCTCGCCACACTGATCAACGTCCGAGACCGTGGCCTGCCGCTGCCGCGGGCCGGTCTCCTCATGTCCCCCTGGGCGGACATGCTCGCTTCCGGTGAGTCGTACGTCCGCTTTGGCGCCGGCAACATCCATACGATGGCCGACGCCTATCTCGCGGGCGCCGACCCGCGCCATCCGCTCGCGTCGCCCGTCTACGCCGGCCTCGCCGGGCTCCCCCCGCTCATGATCCAGGTCGGCGAGGCCGAGGCCTTCCTCGACGATTCGACCGTGCTCGCCAGCCGCGCACGGCAGGCCGGCGTCGACGTGACCCTCGAGGTGTGGCCCGAGATGATCCATGTCTTCCAGGCCTACGCCCCCGTCATCCCCGAGGGCCAGGAGGCGATCGACCGCGCCGGCGCGTTCCTGCGGCAGCAACTGACGGTCACCGAACTCGCCAGCACCTAGCGGACATCGGCAAAGCGTCGAACTGGATACCGGGGGTGAGGCCGGACGCGGGTGCGCCGTGACCCAGTCATCATCGCGATCGTGCCGATGTCCGCATCGCATCGTCGCCGACCCCGAGAAAAACAGGCGCTGAGGTTCCGAGGGTTACGGCAACTTCCGCGACGTCGAGCCGTGGGACTGGCCTCGACACGATCGTGTCGTTGCAGCACGCACGCTGTGTCCTCCCGGTGTTATGAATCTCATCGTGAGTTGAGTGGTGCTCGCCTGGAGGACACGCGATGGCTATCGATCCGACCGCGACTCGGACTCGAGGAAGGCGCGCGTTTCTCACCAACCTCGCTGTCCTGCCTGCGGCGGCGCTCCTCGCCTGCGGAGCCAGGGAAGCCGACGGTAAGGACCGTGAGGCCACTCCTGGCTTGGCTTCGACGGCAACTGCTGCCTCAACCTCCACCAGCTCCTCGCGTGCGACGCCTTCGGCGAACGCTGACTACTTCCCACCGCCCACCGGAGACTGGGAACACACCGACCTCAAGGCGGCGGGCTGGTCAGCCGCGGGAATCGACCGCTTGGTCTCGTTCGTCAAGGAGAACAAGACGGCGACCTTCATGGTCGTGACGGGCGGTCGCATCGTCACCGAGAACTACTTCCCCGGCGTCGAGTTGTTCGCGGATGTCTCCCCCGGGACGCCGCACGACGTCGCGTCCGTCCAGAAGAGTGTGGCATCCACTCTGCTGGGGATCGCGCAGGACAAGGGCCTGCTCAAGATCGACGACCCCGTCTCGAAGTACCTCGCCCCCGGCTGGTCGAACGCCTCCACCGCTGACGAGGCGAGGATTACCATCCGCCACCTCATGACGCATTCCAGCGGATTGAGTCCCCGAACACTGCAGAAGGTCGCCGACCCCGGTACGGTCTACGACTACAACACGGATGCCTACCAGAAGACGAGGCCGCTTCTCGAACAAGCCACTGCCACCGACATCAACACCCTCTCGCGCCGCTGGATCTTCGACACCATCGGTGTGTCCACGGCGGCGAAGTGGGCGCCTCGGCCGACCGCCGACCAGGACGCGACGGGCGCAGCGATCTGGGGTCTCGCACTGACGGCCCGGGACATGGCCAGGTTTGGCATCGTGTCGCTACATCGAGGTAGCTGGATCGACAGACGGATCGTCCAGGCTGCCTGGTACGATGAGGCATGGAAGCCATCGCGGCTCAAGGCGGACTACGGACTGCTCTGGTGGCTAATGGGGCGCCGTGACATCCGCAATGCCCCCGATGACTGGGTGGCCGCGCTCGGGGCGATGGATCAGAAGATCTACGTCTTCCCGGGCTACGACACGGTCGTGACTCGCCAGGGGATCGCCGCGAAGGAAGAATCCGAGAACACGTCCGACTTCGACCGCACCCTATTTCAGGCACTGGCCGCCGCTCGGGCCTAGTCCTTCGACGCCAACCCACAGTTGAACGCGACCCGGCCGATGGGCAAAGTGACGAACGACATGACCGAGCCCGCACCGCGCGCCTCCCTCGTCGGGTGGCTGCTCGTCGCTGTCCAGCTCATCCTCGTCGCAATCCTGATTGGCGAGTTGCGACGCGTTTGGCGAGCCCGCCCCCTGCGCCGACGCGCCGGCGGACTGCTCTCGGTGGGCGGCGTCGCCTTGATGGCTACGGCCGCCCGACAACTTGGTCGTTCGCTCCACCCCCATCCCACGCCGACGGCCGCGGCCGAGCTGCGGACAGACGGCCTCTATCGTCACGTCCGCCACCCGCTCTATACCGGCCTCCTGCTCTGGGCCGCCGGCGCTGCGCTCATCGGCGGCACCGCCCGCGCCCTCACCGCCTTCGCCGGGCTCGCGGCCGTCCTCGCGCTCAAGGCCCCGTACGAGGAGCGCCAGCTCACGCGTCGCTTCGCCGCGTACCCCGCCTACGCGCGCCGCACGCCGCGCTTCCTCCCTCGGCTCCGTCCCTCACCGCCGTCCGGGTAGCGCCGCGCGCCGCCGACCGACGTCATCGCGACCACGGAACACGCCCGCGAGGACGGCTCAGAGGGTGTTGCCTTCCGGTCGCCAGGGCGCGCCCGTGGCCTGGCTGGCCGCCGGTGCGCGAGTGAACGTCACATGCAACGTCCCGCTATCCGCCGCCACGGCTCTGACTTCGTAGCCCTGCTCCAACCCCCGCAGTCCGTCCCACAACCGAATCCCGTCGCCGAGGAGGATCGGGGCAATCGCCACGTGCAGCTGGTCGACCAGCCCCGCCTCGAGGAACGCCTGCACCACCGTCGGTCCGCCGCCGATGCGCACATCGAGGCCGCCCGCGGCCGCCACAGCTCGCTCCAGCGCCTCCTGCGGCGACGCGGACAGGAAGTGAAAGACCGTCCCACCCTCCATCTCGATGCTCGCGCGGGGCTGGTGCGTGAGCACGAACACCGGCACGTGGAACGGCGGGTTGTCGCCCCACCACCCGCGCCAGGCCGGGTCGTCGCCGTACAGATGTAGCCCGAACATGCCGGCGCCCATGATCTCGGCGCCGACCTCCTCGAAGTACGCCGCTGCGTAGTCGTCGTCGACGCCAGCCGTACCCGCCCCCGACGTGTCCCCCAGTACCCGCGATCGGAATGTCCGCGTCGCCGTGTAGGCATCCACGAGGCGGAACCAGTCCTTCCCGAATGGATCCTCCGGCGTGCCGTCCGTCGTCGTCGCGAAGCCGTCCAGCGAGATGTTCAGATCCACGCGTACCCGCATCAGCCACGCCCCCTCACATCAGGCCACCAGGGCCACACGCTCGTCCGCTCAGTATCGCAGCCACGAAACGGGGCCGTGGCCCCTCGCCAGGCCCGGCGATTCGAACTCACCCGGGAGCAACTGCTACCGTACGGCCTCGACGCCGACGCAGCCGATCGCAGACAGAGGACGAGTGATGAAGCGCCTCAGGCTCTGGCTCCCCGTCGCGATCGCGCTCGTGGTCGTGCTCGCCGGACTGCTCTTCGCGAATTCGTCCGGCGGCGCCGGCACCGACGCGACCCCCGCCGCGACGACGGCCACCGCGACACGGCAGTCCACGCGCACTCCTACGGCGTCCACCGGCTCCGCCAGTTCGCAGGCTCCGAGGCGCGACCTCGCGGCCGACGAAGCCGCCGGCGGGCATACCCTCGAGCGCCATGTCGGACGCACCGATGAACAACTCCGCCAGCGCTTGCGCGACGAACCCGACATTTCCGCCGCCTCCACCTATACCGACCGTGAAACCGCCGAACGAGTGGTAGGCGCGGCCCTGCAGCGCAACCAGGCGAAGATCGCCGACTGGGTGAAGCAAGGGCGCACCCGCGCCAACCTGGCGCTCGACTACGAAGCCGGCGAGGTCATCGGCCGTTCCATCCCCCGCGGCAAGACGGTCGCCCACACCGTCACCGCCGCCACGGTCGTCCTGCGCGCCGATGGCTCGAGCTGGTTCGTCCTCACGAGCTACCCCGATGACTAGCGGCGGCCCACCCGGGACCGACAGCCTGCGCCAGATGCTGCGCGGCTACTTCCACCAGGACGTCATCGCCGAGCATGGGAGCATCGAGGCCGCCGCCCGCGCCTACCGCGCGGAAGCCCCACCCGCGGAACGCTGGCGGGCCGCCCGCCAGCTCCGGGTGCTGCTCGCAGGCTGCGAAACGGTCGAGGACGTCCGCGACGCCTTCGCAGCCCTGCGCAGCGGCTGGCGTCCTCGCGACCTGCGCTCCGTCGAGCGCGTCCTTGCCATCCTCGAAACGGACGGCTCGGTAAGCTGAGCGTCCGTCAGCGCGCCGAGCCCGGCGCCCGCCCTCGGCTCCGGTCCCGACTCACCGCACCAGCCCTCGTCGCTCCGCCCACAACGCCGCCTGAGTCCGGTCGGACACGCCGATGCGGTCGAACACGTTCACGAGGTGGGCCTTGACCGTCTTTTCGCTGATCCCGAGCTCACGCGCGATCTGCTTATTCAGCAGGCCGCGGGCGAGCAGCACCAGCACCTCGCGTTCGCGTGGCGTGAGCTGCCGCCCGGCCTCTCGCACCCGGCGCTCCTCGAGCAGCGCGTTCGCCACCTTCGGCGAGAGCGGTGACTCGCCTCGCGCTGCCGCCTCGACCCCCCGGATCAGCTCAGCCGGCTCGGCGTCTTTGAGCAGGTAGCCCACTGCCCCCGCGTCGAGCGCGTCGAGGATACGACTGCGGTCCGAAAACGACGTCAGCACGATCACCCGCGCGCTTGGTGCTGTCTCCTGCAGACGGCGAGTCGCCTCGACGCCATCGACGCCCGGCATGGCGAGATCCATGAGCACCACCGCCGGTTGCAGCTCACCGGCCAGCCGCACCGCGCTCTCGCCATCGCCGGCCGTTCCGACCACTTCGATGTTTGCCTGGCCGCTCAGAAATTGGCTGATGCCAATCCGCACCAGCTCGTGGTCATCGACGATGACAACTCGGATCGGAACGTCGGTCACGCGAGCGGCACCTCGACGACCACGCGCGTCCCGCCCCCTTCCACCGCCCCGATCGAGGCGGATCCACCCGCATCCCGGACGAGGCTCTCGATCAACTCCAGGCCGAGGTGCCCCCCCGCCCGCTGTTCAGCGCGGACCTCAGGCAGCAATCCTACGCCGTCATCGGTGACGACGAGCAGAACGCGGGCGCCCTCCGTCCGCAACGTCACGTCCACGCGCGACGCGTCGGCGTGTTGCTGGGCATTCCGCAGCGCCTCGCGACTCACGCGGTACAGCAGAGCCTCGAGGTGTTCCGGGATCGGCGCGCTCGGTTCCACGTCCACCACCGTCGTGACTCCCCGCGCCCGCAACGGGCCAGCGAGGTCGTCGATCGCCGCCCCCAGGCCTTCGCTGTGCAGGTTTGGCGGGTACAGGTCGATCAGGAGGGAACGTAGAGCCTGCACCGTTGAGCGCGTGCGTGCCGCCATCTCGTGCAAGTCGCGCACCACGAGGTCAGGAACACGGTCCGAGTGTCGGTCGGCCGTCGCAATCAACGCGTACGACTGCCCCAGCAGGTCCTGCACCGGCCCATCGTGCAACTCGCCTGCGATCGTTCGCCGTTCCCGCTCCGAAGCCGTTACGGCGCGGCGCAGCAACGATTCCCGTTCATCCTGCCGATGCCGCAGCGCCCGCGCGAGCGACCACGCCAGCGGCAGCTGCACCAGCTCGAGTGTCACGAGGCCGACGAACATCGTCGGGGCAAAGCGTCCCCAGATCTGTGCGCCGTTGCCAGCCACCGTCGCGTACGGCAGATACGCCTCAAACAGGAGTCGGCTGCCGGACGGGGTACTCACCGGGTAGTACACCTCCAGCAGCTTCCCGTAGTGCCGCTCATACGCGTTCTCCGGCCGGCCCAGGTCCGTCACGCCCGCATCCGCGCTCGAACCGTCGAAGAGTGACGCCTCATCCTCCCCAAGCTCGAACCGCTGACCGATCGCCCGCGGTTCGTCCGAATACAACACCCGTCCGTCCCGCGACCAGATCTTGGTCCGCACGATCGAGTCGCCCAGCACGTGTGCCCGGACGACGTCATCGACGGCGCTGATCGCCCCCGGGTCGCCTGCATCGAGGTCCTCGCGGATGGCCGGCTCGATCAGCGAATCCCCGACGACTTCCGTGAGGATCAGCGCGTCCCGCACCGCCTCCTCCGTCGCGGTCCGGCGGGCGAGGATCACGCCGCCGGCGCCCACGACCGCGAGCACGAGGAGACCGGACGCGGCAAACACGGTCAGCGCCCGGCGCACCGACACGGGATCCTCGCCGCCTGTCCGCCCCGGGCGAAGGCGGCTCATCGGCGCGGACCACATGCCGACGCAGGACGCCGCGCACGGCATTCCTGATAGCGCCGTTCCGATGTCATTCGCGAACGCCCATCGGCAACGGTCGGCCTGTCCTGCGCAGCAATCCGCCATCGAGGGCCGCCCGGTTGGGGAGTCCTAGGACCATTGTCGGATTGAATGCCCTCCCGCGCTCGCCGTTCCATCAACGGCATCCATTTCGCAGCCGCGAGCGCCTCAGGGTCGCGGACACACAGGAGGTACGAATGGGAACGAGACCCAGATGGCTTGCTGCGGGCGTCACGATGCTCATCGTCGCGCTCGCTTCGATCGTGACCGCCTCGGCGGCCGTCACGCCCGCCGCGACGAGCCTCACGGTCGCCGCCGGCTCGTCCGGCTCCACCACGGTGCAGATCGACGTTCCGGCCGGGCCGGCGTCGTCCCCCCTCACCGAGGCAGACATCGAGATCGCGATCGACACCACCGGGTCCATGTTCTCCGGCATCGCCCAGGCCAAGGCTGACGCTGCGGCTCTCGTCGCCGGCGTCCAGGCTCAGATCCCGAACGCCCGCTTCTCCGTCGTCCAGTTCCGCGACCGCCTCGACGCCCCGGAATACCGCGTCGAGCAGTCTCTCACGACCGACGCATCGCTCGTCTCCGCCGCGCTCGGCAGGCTCACCGCCGGCGGCGGCGGCGACGCGCCCGAGGCGCACAACCTCGTCTACACGCAGGCCGCCCAGGACGTCGGCTCGCTGGGCGCGATCGGCTGGAGTCCCACCGCCGCGAAGTTCGTAATCGTCCTCAGTGACGCACAGCCGCACGGCGCCGGCGCGGCCGGTGTCACCGGCTGTACGGACGTCTCCTCCGACCCCTTCGGGCTGAACACAAAGTCCTCGCTGGCGGCGCTCGCGGCCGCCTCGCGCACCCTCTTTATGGTGCTCGAGCCCGGTGCGATCAGTGCCTCGCTCGACTGCTATCAGTTCCTCGCCCTGCAGGTCAGCCCGGCCTCACGAGGCTTCACCGGCGGCTCCAGCCTCGCGGCGCAGCTCGTGCCGCTGATCACCGGCACCACCTCCGAGGTCGCAAACCTGCGGCTGGCTGTTGCGTCCGCTTCCCCGGATCCCGGCGCTGCTTCGTGGGTCTCGACCTCACCGTCGTCGTTCGGCCCGCTCCCGCTTCCGGCTTCGGTCACCTCGACGGTGAATGTGAACGTCCCGTCCGGAGCGGCGGCCGGCACCTACACCTACGACCTCGTCGCACTCGCGGACGGCCTCGACGTCGGACACGTCGCGCTCACGCTGAACGTCACGGCTGGTGGTGGCGGCGGAGTCCCCGGCGGCACGCCCACGCCGGACAACCAGAAGCGGAACCGGGGTGGCGCGACCACCAGTGGCCCTGACGTCCAGATCACCGGCTCCGCCAGCACCGGCTCTCCGGCCCCGGGTGCACAGTACCGCTACACCTACCAGGTCAAGAACAACAGCGGATCGACGGCCACCTCGGTCCTGCTCGAGGACAGCCTGCCCACCGACGTCACCGTGGTCGGCGTGACGACGACCGGCGGCGTCTGCTCGGCGGCCGGCGTGCAGGTCGCCTGTAACCTCGGCTCGCTCGCGGTCGGCGGACAGCAGACCGTCGTCGTCACGGTGCAGGCCCCGGCTGCTCCCGGTCCGGTGACTAACACCGCCACCGTCTCGCTGGCCGAGGTCGACACCAAGCCTGCGAACAACTCGCTCACCATCGCGGTGACGGTGAAGTAGGTCCGCCAACGCACACCGAGAGGAGGGACGCCCGATCGGGCGTCCCTCCTCTCACTCTCTCCTTGGATCCCTCCGGCGCCTGTCCCCGTATCTCGGCCGACGACCGCGCCTGGCTCGGGTCGGACGCCCCGATCCTCGCCAACGAGCCCGTGCGCCGGTGCCGCCCGGTCCGAGGTCACACAACTTCCAGAACAAGTGCCCCGAGGGACACGGGGCGGCGTTACGCCTCCGCGTCGATCCGCGATGCCGCCCACAATTCGAGGAACCGCTCAAACGACCGCGTCGCCTCAGTTGCGTCGCCAGCCGCCAGTACGTCGATCAGCAGTCCCCGCGTCACCGCCACACCGAGGCGAAACTCGTCCACATCCACCGCCACGCCGATTCGTTCGCCGATCTCCTGTCCCAGCATCAACCACGGGTCGGTGAGCCCCTGCCCGCCCGTCAGCCCCACGCACTCGAAAAACAACCGCACGAAGGGCAAGAGCTCGGGCGTCGAGGTCCGTAGCCACAACTCGCGTGACAACTCCACCGGGTCAGTGATCTCCCGCGACAGCTCAACCAACAACTCGCGTTGCGCCCCCTCCACCGCCTCGACCACCGCCGCGACGAGGCCCGCACGCGACCCGAAATGGTAGTGCAGCATCCGGTGACTCGAGCCCACAGCCGCGGCAATCTCTCGCAGGCTGCGGTCCGCCAGCCCGTTAGCGCTCACCTCCGCGATCACCCGCTCCAGCAGTTGTGCCCGCGCCTCATCCATCAGGGCCTCCCTTGCGCGCTGAGTGTACCATTTGGTACAGTCGTCGCACACCCGCCACCCGAGAGGAGGAACGCCATGAGGATCGAACACACAATCGAAATCGCCGCGCCTGCCGACCGCGTCTGGGAGCTCACCCTCGATGTCGAGAAGTGGCCCGAGCTGACGCCCACCATCACCAGTGTCAAACGCCTCGACGGCGGCCCGATGGCCGTCGGCTCACAGGCCCGCATCAAGCAGCCGGCCCAGGGCACCCGCGTCTGGACCGTCACCGACCTCGAGCCAAAACGCCACTTTGTCTGGTCCACGAAGGTTATGGGCAGCCGCATGACCGGCGGCCACCACCTGTCCCAGGGCGCCACGGGCACGACGAACCGCCTGACGGTGGACATCGAGGGCCCGTTCGCCCCCGTCCTCGGCGTCCTCCTCCGTCGACCCATCCTGAACGCCATCACGAAGGAGAACCAGGGCTTCAAGCGCGCCGCCGAGGCCTGATCGCCGTCGGCCTGCAGCTGCAGCGTGAAGGGGCCGCGAGTCGCGGCCCCTTCACGCTAGGCGAGGTCGCGTCGAATCTGTTCGGCCTGCGCGTCCCGGATTCGAGCGGCCTCCGCTGGAGCGAACTCCGCGCCTCACGTCGCGCGCACGAACGAAGTCACGTTCGACTCGTCGCCCATGTCCGCCACGCTATCCCAGCGCGCCGTCATCGCGAGGTGCAAGCACAGTGGAGCCTGCACCGCCGCCGAATGCTGCTTCTTGCCAAAGAGTCGCATCGAGGTGCTCCTCTTGCCGCCCCTCGGCGATCGTCCGTGCGAGAGGTTGCACGCGCTCAACAGGAGCGCCTCGCATATGCCGGTGCCACGCGCACGCGCTGAGACTGAGCGAACCGCCAGTCCGCCATGACCTGCGGACATGGGGGAGACGTGGGCGAGGCCCGTTCTCGTCTCCGTGGCCCGCGCGATCCAGCTTCCTTGCCGGACACCCGGCTCCCCCCGACGAGTGATCGGCTCCGCGGCACCGGCGCTCAGTCGGTCGGGCGCCCAGGGGGCCTGGTAAAGCATTGCCCCACTTAATCGTTCGTAATAGGCTTGGCCCGCCCCCACGATGACCGAACGACGAAGGTGGTAAACGTGACCGACAACCAGCTCATCAGCCGCAAGACGCTGCTGCGCACCGGCGCCCTCGGAGGAGCAGGCCTCCTCGCCGCCGCGCTGCTCGGCTGCGGCAGTGATGACGAGGGCTCCCCCGCCGCCTCGAGCAGCGCGACCGCCGCGGCCACCGCGGAGCCGGGAGTCATCCGCGACCCCAATCTCCCCTACCCCTTCCAGGCCCCCGACCCGGCCGGCGCGCCCAAGACCGGCGGCACGATGCGCTATGGAACGACCTACGCCATCTCGATCTTCGACCCTGCGAAGACGTCCGCCGGCGGCACCCTGATGGTCACCAACTTTGTCTACAACCGCCTCCTTGGTTTCAAGCGCGGCGTCGACATGGACCCCTTCCGTCTCGACCTCATCCCAGAGCTCGCCTCGAGCTGGGAGCGCACCCCGGACGGACTCACCTACACCTTCAAGCTCGTCTCGAACGCGAAGTTCCATAACGTTGCGCCCGTCAACGGCCGCACCCTCGTCGCCGACGACGTCAAGTTCTCCTATGACCGCTACGCCGCGGGCGGCCCCCAGCAGTCCTACTTCGCGAACGTCGCCTCGGTCGACGCCGTGAACCCCACCACCCTCAAGATCACGATGAAGCGCCCCGTCGCCGACTTCATCATGCCCCTCGCAGGACGCTACATCCCCATCATCCCGAAGGAGCTCGTCGACGACGGCAGCATCGAGAAGAAGGCCATCGGCACCGGCCCGATGCTCCTCAAGGAAGCCATCGACGGCCAGCGCGCCTACTTCGAGCGCAATCCCGAGTACTTCCAGCGCCCCGTCCTGCTCGACGCCTTCGAGTACAAGATCATCCCCGACCCCGCGGCGCGCCTCGCCGCCTTCCGCTCCCGCCAGATCGACTACGGCTACCCCTTCGTCGACAACATCACCGATGCGAAGAACCTGGAGAAGACGACGCCCGACGTCCGCTTCTTCATGTCCGCTCCCCTGAACACCACCTTCACGGTCGCCTTCAACCTCGACCTCCCGAAGTACAAGGACGACCGCGTCCGCCAGGGCCTCGCCCTCGCCGTCGACCACAACACGATCATCAACGTCGTGCTCGACAAGCTCGGCCTCGCCCTCCCTGCGATCCCCTGGCCCTTCGTCTTCGACAAGCTCCCCACCGGCGACCAGCTCGGCCGCTTCATGAAGTTCGACCCTGCCGAGGGCAAGCGGCTCCTCGACGCCGCTGGTGCGGCCGGCCTCGAGATCAACTCCAACTACTACCAGTACACGTCGACCAACAGCCGCGTCTCCGACCTCCTGGTCGACCAGCTGCGAGCCGTCGGCGTCACCCTGAAGAACCAGCAGGCCGACTACACCGAGTTCAACTCGCAGTGGGTCGGAGCCAAGATCGCGGACGCCACCACCAGCGGCTGGGGAACCGCCGGCTTCGACGCCGACAACTGGTTCTACAACCAGATCCACTCGAAGTCGCCGGGCAACCGCTGGCGCATCAAGGACGCCCAGAGCGACACCTGGGCGGAGCAGCAGCAGGTCGAGCTCGACCCCGCGAAGCGCCGCGAGATCCACCGCAAGCTCTGGGACTACCACAACGAGAAGCAGTACCGCCTCTCGACCCCCGTCGGCTACGGCTTCACCCCGCTGCAGCCCTGGGTCCGAGGCGTGCGCGGCGGCAACTGGGGCAACTCGCTCTCCTACGACGACGGTGCCATCGTCGGCGCTGGCGCCTGGCTCGATAAGTAGCCCCTCACGCCGCTGTCCGTCACCAGCCTGGAGCCCGCCATACGGCGGGCTCCGCCGCCTGCGGTGAGCGCTCGCCATCACCGGGCTGCCATCGAACGCCAGAGACGTTCGGAGGCGCTTGTCCCTATCGCCTGGTCCCGTCGAGGCGATACGCGATCGCCCGGCCGCCGGGCAACCGCCCGTCGCCGCCAATAGTGAGCGTGCCGCTCAGGCCGCGTCCTGCGGTCACGTTCCCCTCGAACGTCCAGCTCGTCGAGAACCCCCGGTACGGCGCGACACCCGACGCGGTAAACGAGCCACCTCCCGCCCCGAACGATGGCCCGATTTGAGTCGCGCCCACGAGCGTCACGTCCCCAATCCGCAGTTCAATGCGCACGGGGTTGGGCTCGACCGACCGGTCCCGTCCAACGAGCAGGTTGATCGAGGACACGTCGATGAGGTCCGCGGGGTGGCCTCCCGGGTTGCTCTCCACCACCAACCGGACGTCGTAGTCCCCGCTGAGGACGGGTGCCGCCGGCGTCGGCGCGGTCTCCGTGACGGTCGCGGTTGGAGTGCTGACGACCGCCGAGGGCGTGACGACCGCTGTCGCAATGCCGGCCGGCGTCTCCTCGATGCGCGGCGCCGGGGCCTCCTCCGGTCGTGTCAGCAACCAGGCCACGGTCGCCACGAGGAGCAACAGCCCGAGCCCCACGAAGAGCAGCAACCACGGTCGCCGGTGCTCCGTCGCCTCCTCTCGCGCCGATGTCGCGACGGGTACGAACTTCCCTCGCCGCACAGCTGAGGGACGCGCGGCGACCACCCCTCGCTCGATCCGGGATTCGAGAAGCGACGATGATGCCTCGGGCGCCGTTTCGACGTGCTGAAGCGTGCCCTCGTCGGAAGGCGCGGCCCGATCTGTGACGGAATGCGTCGCGAGTTCGAGGGGTGACTCCGCGGCCGCCGTTACGGTCGTGGGCAGCGCCTCCCGTCGCGGCGGGTACAGCCTCCCGAGGGCGAGCGCGCGGCCGACCGCACCCGTGCGAAGCTGGTCGAGCTCGTACTCCTCCGCGAGCAGCCCCGCCGGGCTTCCGATCTCGTCCCACAACGCCGCTCGGTGCGTTTCCGCCGCCGACACGAGCCGGCGGCCTGGCGGGGGTGACGTCAGATACAGCCCGACGATCTCGTCGAGTGCTCCCCGGTCCAGTGCTGCGAGGAGCGGCGGAAGTGCGGGGCGCGGCGCGCACAGGAACACCGTCCTCGCCGCGCCCCGCACTTCGAGCACCGCGAACGCCCACGTCACGATCCGCGGACGCACCTCGAATCCGGGCCGCTCGCGCGGGACAACGACCGACGAGAACACGGACCCGGGCGCCACGAGGTCGTCGATGACGGCGTCGGGGACGCCCTCGACAGCGTGCTCCTCGATGCCGAGCGACCGCCGTCCCGTGACGATCGCCTCGACGGCTGCACCGTCCTCCTCTGACAGCGCATTGCCGGGCGCAGCCCGCGCCACTGCCCACACTCGTTCGAGATGCCCCTGCGCGGTCAGCTCGCCACCGTCGGACTGCACGAGGCGTGCCGCCCGCCCCTCCTCGTACAGGTCGCCGCCGAACGCGCGGCGCAGCACGCGAAACCCGTAGCGCTCGGTGGCCTCATCGACCCGCACGCGGAGCAACGGCGGCAGCGGGGCCGCGGCCCCCTCGAGGGCCGCCACGCACGCGCGCACGCTCCCGGCAAGCAGCGCGGCCGCTGCGCCAAGCCGTGGGCCATCCGCGAACTCCCCGCACAGCTCGACCCGGCCCGCCCGCGGCCGCAGGTCGATGCCGAACGAGTCGCGCCGGTCGAGCACCATCATCAGCGCCGGCGCGAACGCCCGCGCGAGGATGAAACACACGAGGTCACCGAGCGCGTCCGGCACCGCGACGCTGAGGTGCGTCGATGCGCCCACCATCTCAACGTCCGCGGGCAGCGCCGCCCGCAACTCGGCACGCCCGAGGCGCACCCAGCGGTCGAGCTCCGATATGAACCCGGGTCGCACCTCGATGGGCGGCGAGGCGAACTCGGCCTCCGCCTCATCGCAGGTGATCGAGATGCCTGACGCGCACCGGTACGAGTTCGTGTCGCCCGGGTCCAGGCGCCCGCCGCGAATCGGCAGCGTGTGGATCAGTGGGCGAAAGTCGAGCGGCTGTCCACCGCGAACGAGGTAGAACTCGTGCTCAATCCCGAGCAGACTCCCCGCCTCGGAGCCTCGTTCACTGCTGCCGAGGAGTCGCTGCAGCTCGCCATTGATGTAGCGCGGCGCGGCAGCGGCGACGGTCAACGCAGGTTTGCCGCGACTCGTTCAGTGTGCGGTGCCGACGCTAGTCCTTGATCTTCAGTTCGTCGGCAAAGACCGCGTCCCACACCTGTCGCGCGCTTTCACTTAACCCGTCGTGATCCCGGTTCATCTCCGCGACCTGCTCGTCGGACAGCCCCGCCTCGCCTCGGAGGTATCCCAGCCACTTCCGGATCGTCCGCTGCTCCTCTGGCGTGAGATGCAGGCCCGGATCGGACAGCGAGACCGGCACTACATCGCCCGGGAACACGTCGGTCGTGCTCGCGGTCGGCTTCTCAACCACCATGCACCCCCGCTCTCGGCCCGCATTGCGACGAGCCATCGCGCATACCGGCGACGCTCGTCGTACGTCAGCAGGCTGCCGCTACCCGGTCGCCTGTCCGCCCTGGCCACCCTGGCTGCCCGGTTGCTGCGGCGGCGGCGCGGTCGGCTGCGGGTGCGGATTCGGACTCGTTGCGGGGTTGACCCCGCTCGTCCCGGCGAGCGCGCCGCCCTCACCGCCCGGCCCGGCGTAGCCGAGGCCGCCGCTGGCTTGCGTTTGACCCGCCTGCGACCCGCCCGTATCCGTCGGCTTCTCGACCATCTCACGCCCCTTCCTCGTGGGAGCGCTGCCCCGGCTCCCACGGGCGCGCGCATCATATCCGAAATCCCTCGGCGTGTTGAACGGCGGCGCGCCGCCCACACGCCCGCGACCCCCGGTACTACAATGCCGCCATCCACACACTCGGACGTGATGACGCCCGCTCCGAGGACGCCCGCCCCACGCTCCGAGGACATTCGGTCCGCCTCCAATGAAAGGAGGGAGCGATGGCGATCACAGCGTCAGGCACGCCCGCGGTCGTCGGCACCTACGTCACCGAACAGGGACCCCTCGAGGGCCGCACTACCTCGAGTATTTATGTCGAGTCGGTCCTCGGCGCCCTCGCCGATGCCGGGCTCTCCCCCGGCGACGTCGATGGCCTCGTGGGCGCCGGTCCCGGCAACCCCGCGCTCTGGAACCCCCACGGCGTCTACGTCGACCTCTTCGGCACGCCTCTGCGCTTCTACGCCGAGGCCAAAGTCGGTGCCGGCTCCCCCGGTGCCGCCATCGCCCTCGCTGCATCCGCCATCCGCGAAGGCCGTGCCGAGGTCGTGCTCGTCGCCAACGCCGCTGGCGCGCCCGACATGGCCCACGCCGGCGGCCTCGGCGCCGACCGCGACTCCGCCGTGGCGAGAATGTCCATGCTGGGCAGCGAATTCGAGTACCCCTGGGGCACCACCCGCATCGCTGACTACGCCATGTACGCCCAGCGCCACATGTACGAATACGGCACGAAGCCCGAGCAGCTCGCCGAGGTCGCCGTCGCCGCTCGCTACCATGCGACCCTCACCCCGGAAGCCGTCATGGGTCCGCGTGGCCCCATCACCATCGATGACGTCCTCGCCTCGAGGATGATCGCCAGCCCCCTGCACCTCCTCGACTGCTGCCTGATCAATAACGGCGGTGGTGCCTACGTCGTGACCAGCGAGGCTCGCGCCCGCAGCCTGCGACATGACCCGGTGTTCCTGCTCGGCTTCGGCGAAAACTACCCCTTCAACGACCGTCACTACGCCAGAAGCCTCAGCGGCTTTGACACGCACAACTCCGCTGGCCAGGCGCTCAGCCAGGCCAACCTCACGCACGACGACATCGACCTCGCCGGCGTCAGTGACCACTTCACGATCAACGTCCTCATCGAGCTCGAGGATGCCGGCTTCTGCAAGAAAGGCGAGGGCGGCTCGTTCGTCGAAGGGGGCGCGCTGCAAATCGGCGGACGCCTCCCCACCAACACCGATGGTGGCTACCTCTCGCACAGCCACGCCGGGGGCTGCGGTGTCTTCACCGTCATCGAGGCCGTCACCCAGCTCCGCCGCGAGGCCGGCGCGCGCCAGGTGCAGGACGCCACCTTCGCCATGCTTCGCGGCACGGGCGGCGCCATGCAGGCTTCCTACACCGCAGTCCTGGGAAGGGACATCCCGTGACCACCGCGATCCCCGACAAGCCACTCCCCTTCCGCACCTCGTGGACGCAGTCCTTCTGGGACGGCACGAAGCGAGGCGAGTTCCTCATCCAGCGCTGCTCAAACTGCGACACCCCGCGCTTCCCGCCGAAGCCGGTCTGCTCCAACTGCTGGTCCACCGACTGCCGGGAGGTGCCGGCGGCTGGCACCGGCACCGTCTACACCTTCACGGTCCAGTACCGCGCCGGCGTCCCCGCCTTCGCCAACGACGTCCCTTACGCCATCGTCCTCGTCGAGCTGGACGAGGGCGTCCGCGTCATGTCCGACATGGTCAACTGCGACGCTGAACAGGTGCACATCGGCATGCCCGTGAAACTCGTCTGGGATCCACCTTCGGAAGACCTCACGATGTATAAGTTCGAGCCCGCCTGACCCGCGCTCCCGCGTGCTGGTGCTCGAGCTAACCCTCGAGCACCAGCACGGAGGCCGCGATTTCGAGGAGACGCGCATGACCGCCGACCGCCGAGAACGAGCCACCGAGGTCCGACGCGCCGTCCTCGGCACGAGCGTCCCCGCCAACCCACCCGCTGACGACACGGCTGCCGCCTTCTCGGATGCCGCCCTCGACTTCGTCTGGGGCACCATCTGGGCCCGCGACGTGATCTCGCGGCGCGACCGCAGCATCGCTACCCTCTCGATGCTCACGGCCCTCAACCGCCCGCACGAACTCCGCATCCACGTCCAGGTCGCCCTCAACAACGGCCTCATGCGGGAAGAAATCCTCGAGA
>JAIBBD010000089.1 GCA_019694855.1 Dehalococcoidia bacterium | reverse complement strand
CCCCCGCTTCGTCCTAATCGGCGAGCAGTAGCCGACCCCACCGGCGGAGGGGCAGGATCGCGCTACCGTGGCGCCGAGGGCAGCTCCACGGACTCGATGCGCTCCGTGATGCGCACGTGAGGCTCCTCGATGAGCCCCCCCTGTACGCGCTCCCACACGCCGCGCATCGCGAGCAAGAGCGCTTCCGCGGCCTCGGCAGTCTCGAACTCGAGGTCGATCATCACTTCGTTCGGCCGGTCGACCCCGCGGAGGATCTGATAGCTCCGTACTCCGCAGCGCGCCCGTCCAACGGGGTCGCTGTCGAAGGCTTGCTTCCAGCTGTCAAAGTCGGCGGTCGCGTGCTCGATACGCAGGACGACCATGCATCTCCTCATTTCCATACAGTGACACTGCATCTGATACAGGGATACTGTATTCAAATGAGTGAATCCGTCAAGCCGCGACGACGCTATGTCTCGCCGCAGCGCCAGGCTCAGGCTCGAGCAACACGCGCTGCCATCCTCGAGGCGGCACGCAAGCTGTTCACGCAGCGCGGGTTTACCGCCACGACCATCGAGGCGATCGCGGACCGCGCGGGCGTGTCACCCGAGTCCGTGTACGCGTCGTTCGGGTCGAAGCGGGCCGTCATACAGGCCCTCATCGACATCACCATCGTCGGCGATGACAAGCACGTCCCGCTTCTCGAGCGCGCATGGGTCGAGCAGCTCCGCGGCGAGCCCGACCCACGACGCCGGATCGCCATCTTGGCCGAACACGGAGCACTCATCCTCGATCGCATCACCTCGCTCTACGATGCTTGGCAAGGCGCGGCCACAGCCGATCGCGAAGTCGCCAAGAGCTGGGAGCGGTACAAGGCGCAGCGTTACGAGGGCCAGCGCTACCTCGCGAGCCTGCTCGGCGCCGGCGGGGCGTTCCGTCAGGGAATGACCGTCGACGAGGCGGCGGACGTCCTCTTCGCGCTCGGCAGCCCCGAGGTGTACCGGCTGATGACGGTCGATCGCGGCCACTCGCCCGATGAGTTTGCCCGTTGGTATGCGGCCACCCTCGTTCGGTTGCTGCTGGCCGAAGGGGCGATCGCGTCTACGGGCCGGTGACGGCACGAGGGATGACATTCGAAATGAGCCAGCCGTGACTGCACGCCATCCGTTTCGGCACCGTCCTCGGCGGCAACTCCTACCACCTGCGGGGGGACCAGATCGCCGAAGGCTAGCAAGACAAGTGCGGCCCCGGGAGACCTTCCTGTTGGAACCCCTCCTGGGACGTCGCCACGCCGGCTTCTAGTGGCATCCTATGCCGGCGCACTATCACCCGATCGCGGCCGAGGGCAGCGTGACGTGATGCAGGTGATGTGTAGCGCCGGCGCCGGCGCCACACATCACCTGCCCGTACGACTGCTGCCGTGGCCTCTACGAGAGAGCTGTCCGAGGACGCCTGCCAAACCTCCGCCGGGCACGTGCTCGACTTCCCAGCGCACGGCCTGACCACCGCGAACCGTGATCGCGATCCGCTCGACGGGATTTCGAAGCGCTCGGCTGGTCGGCGGTAGCGCGATGCCGCCGGGGCCATGGAACGTGCCGGAGTGCGTTCCCGTCACCTCGACCGTGGCGTACACGATGTTGACGGTGAGGACGAGATATGGTTGGTCGAGGACGCCCCGACGGGCCGATCCCTATATGTCTGGGAGAAGCTCGCGGCCTAGCGTCCACCTCGGAGGCACCTCTACACTCCTCCTATGCTGGACGCACTTTCGGAACGACTGCAGGGGACCTTCAAGCGGCTGGGGTCGCACGGGAAGATCACGGAGGCTGACCTCGATGTGGCGCTGCGCGAGGTGCGCGTGGCGCTGCTTGAGGCGGACGTGAACTTCAAGGTGGTGCGGGACTTCATCGCGGCGGTGCGCGAGAAGGCGCTGGGCCAGGACGTGATGCAGTCGATCACGCCGGCGCAGCAGGTGATCGGGATCGTGAATGAGCAGCTGGTGGAGATCCTGGGCGGGAACCAGGAGCCGCTGAAGCGCGCCTCGCAGGGGCCGACGAAGATCCTGGTGTGCGGCGTGAAGGGGTCGGGGAAGACGACGCTGACGGCGCGCCTCGGCCTGCACTTGAAGTCGCAGGGGATGCGCCCGCTCCTCGTGGCAACAGACTTCGAGCGGGTGGCGGCGACGGAGCAGCTGCAGGTGCTCGGCCAGCAGATCGGCGTGCCGGTGTATGCCGAGGAGCGCGAGGCGCCGGCGCCGGCCGTCGGGAAGCGCGCGCTGCGCGAGGCCGAGCGGCTGAACGCGAACGCGGTGATCGTGGACACGCGGGGGGCGGTGGCCCTCGACGACGACTTTGCGGACGAGCTGGCGGCACTGGCGGACGAGATCGACCCGACCGAGGTGTTGATCGTCGTGGACTCGATGACGGGCCAGGAGGCGGTGAACCTCGCGAAGGAGTTCGACGAGGCGGTCGAGGGCACGGGCATCGTGGTGACGAAGGTGGACTCGGACGCCCGCGGCGGCGCGGTGCTGTCGGTGCGACAGGTGACGGGCCTGCCGGTGAAGTTCATCACGACGGGCGAGCGGCTGGAGGCGCTGGAGTCGTTCTACCCGGACCGGTTCGCGTCGCGCGTCCTCGGGATGGGCGACGTGGTGTCGCTGGTGGAGAAGGCCCGCGAGACGATCGGCGAGCGCGATGTGAAGGATGTCGCGCGCCGGATGCAGCGCGGCGAGTTCGACCTTGAGGACTTCCTGCAGCAGATGGAGCAGGTGAAGAAGATGGGGCCGCTGTCGGGGCTCCTGGACATGATGCCGGGGATGGGCGGGCTGAAGGCGCAGATGGGCGGCGCATCCCTCGATGAGGATTATTTCAAGCAGACGACGGCGATCATTCAGTCGATGACGATGGAGGAGCGGCGGCGGCCGGACATCCTCAATGGGTCGCGTCGACGCCGGATCGCGCACGGCTCGGGGACGACGCCGGCGGATGTGAACCGGATGCTGAATCAGTTCAACCAGGCGAAGAAGCTGATGCAGGCGATGACCGGGGGTAAGGGGAGCGGGGGAGCGGGCGGCCTGCGCCGCCTCCTCGGCTTCTGAATTGTGGGCGCCGCGTCCGCGGCCGGGCCGCCTTACGCGGCGCGACCCTGCCTGCGGCGCCCACCTCAGGTGGAGCCACGTTGCATCCGGCGGCCGGAGCGTCGCTAGAGGCCCGATGGTGCTCGGAGTGCGCGGCGCGGTGGCGGCCGCGGGCGGGGCTCGTCGGTGGAGTCGGGAAGTCTTCGGAGTTCGGGCGGTTGCGGGGTTGCGCCGGGTGGCGAGGTCGGGGTTCGTTCCAGGGACTCGTTTCTCGAGGAGGCCCGCCCACCCTCAAGGGGCTTCGCCCCCTTGCGTCCCCCGTTTCGCGAGATTCGTCGGCAGAGGGCGGGGACTCCAGCGGTCGCGAGGTCTCGAGGTGGCAAAGCGACCTCGGAGGGTGGCGTCGGGGACAGGGGCGTGACGTGGTTGAGGTGGTGGAGTACGACGCACGATGGCCGGAGGCAGTCGAGGGGTTGCGGGCGATGATCGGGCCGGCGGTGGGGGAGGTCGGGGCGGTGGTGGAGCACGTGGGAAGCACCTCGGTGGTGGGCCTCGTGGCGAAGCCGATCATCGATGTCGATGTCGTCGTGCGACGTAAGGATGACGTCGCACGGGCGATTGCGATCCTCGAGGGGCTGGGGTACCGGCATCGCGGAGACCAGGGGGTGCCGGAGCGGGAGGCGTTCGAGGCGCCCTCGGCTGAGGCGACGGAGGTCGAGCATCACCCCTACGTGGTCGTGGCGGGGAGCAAGCCGCATCGCGACCACGTCGACCTGCGGGACTATCTGCGGGCGCGGCCGGAGCGGGCGGCGGAGTACGCGCGGCTGAAGTCGGACCTCGGTGCGCGGTATTTGCCGCACGACCGGGTCGGGTATACCGACGCCAAGGGGCCGTGGATCGCGCGGGCGCTGGCGGAGGCGCGGGGCGGGGCGGGGCCTCAGACCTCGGGCGGTGTTCTCTAGCGCGAGGCGGTTTATACTTGCGTGTCTGCCGCGCCCGCGGGCGGGGCCACACGACCTACCGAACATCGCAGGGATTGACCGCACACCTCGGCAGGCGCCCGGGTGGCGAGGAACGAGGCTCGACGACCTATGCTCAAGATCCGGCTCCGCCGCACGGGGAAGACGAAGCAGCCAAGCTACCGCGTGGTGGTGGCGGACGCGCGCGCGAAGCGCGACGGGGACTTCGTGGAAGTAGTGGGTCACTACAACCCGCGGACGAAGCCGAGCACGATCGAGCTGAAAGAGGACCGCGTCCGACACTGGCTCGGGCAGGGCGCTACGCCCTCGGAGACGGTGCACCGGCTGCTGTTCAAGCAGGGGCTGACGACGGTGGAGCCGCCGAAGCGGGCGACGAAGCCCTCGAACGCCGAGGTGGCGGCGCAGAAGGCGGCCGAGGAGGCTGCCGCGGCGAAGGCCGCGGAAGAAGCAGCTGCGAAGGCTGCGGCCGAAGCGGCCGCCGCTGAAGCAGCGGCGGCGGCTGAAGCTGCCGCGGCGGCTGCCTCGGAAGGCACGGGCGAAGAGGCGGCCTCCGAGTAGCGGGGCCGGCGAGGAGTCACGATGAAGGCACTCGTGGAGTACCTCGCGCGGGCGCTGGCGCGCCACCCCGACCAGGTGGTGGTCGAGGAGGAGCGCTTCGGCGACCGGATCGTGCTGCGACTGACGGTGGCGGACGAGGACAAGGGCCGCATCATCGGCCGCGAGGGGCGGATCGCGAACGCGATCCGGTCGCTGCTGTACGTGGCGGCAACGCGCGCCGGGGTGCGCGCGACCCTCGACATCGAATAAGCGACCTCGGAGCAGGGATGGCCTCGTGACGGCGGACCGAGTGGCGGTCGGCCGCATCAACGGCGTGTGGGGCGTGCGCGGGCACGTGAAGGTGACGCCGCTCACCTCGAACCCGGAGCGACTCGTGACCGGAGCCGTGCTGTACGTGCGCGGTGAGCCTCGCCGCGTCCTCGATGTGCGGTACCCGCAGGGGTACCCGTGCATGCGCTTCGAGGGGTTCGAGGACCGGACGGCCGCGGAGGCGCTACGCGGCGCGCTGATCGAGATCGACGCGACGGACCTGCCGGCGCTGCCGGAGGGGGAGTATTACCTGCACGACCTCGAAGGGCTCGAGGTGGTGACGGCGGGCGGGGAGCACATCGGACGGCTCAAGGAAGTGCTGACGACCGGGGCGAACGACGTGTACGTGATCGCGCGGCCGGGGAAGGCCGACGCGCTGATCCCGGCGATCGCGGACGTCGTGCTGTCGGTGGACCTCGAGGCACGGCGGATGACGATTGAGCCGATGGCGGGGCTGCTGGACTAGCCCGTTCGCGTGGCCAGGCGCGACTTCGGCGGCGGGCGGGGGAGTGCGATGGTGCGACGTCATTCCAGCCTGGCAGGAACCGCGTTCGCTTCGGTGGTCTTATCCCTCGTCGCGCTGTGCTCGGCGGTGTTATTCCTCGGGTGTGGCGGGTCGGACGGAGATGACGACCTGTCGCACATGCTGCAGCAACTGCAGGGGCACGAGTTCGTGGACCTGACGCACGCGTTCGGACCGGGGATACCGCACTGGCCGGGGTTTCCCGAGGAGCGGCGGGAACTGCTGTACTGGTACGACGACCAGCCGCCGGGGCCGGGCGCCCTCGGGACGGGGTTCTTTGCTGAGCAGTTCACGCACGTAGGGCAGTGGGGGACGCACGTGGACCCGCCGGCGCACTTCGTCGAAGGGTTGCGGACGGTCGACCAGATCCCATTGCAGGAGATGATCCTGCCGCTGGTCGTGATCGATGTGACGCGGCAGGTCGAGGCGAACGCCGACTACACGCTGAGGATGGACGACGTGCGAGCGTGGGAGTCGCGGCACGGGAAGGTGCCGAAAGGGGCGTTCGTTGCCATGCGGACGGGCTGGTCCTCGCGATGGCCGGACCCGGTGGCGATGGCGAACCGGGACGCCTCGGGAGTCGCGCACTATCCGGGCTGGAGCCGCGAGGTGCTGACATACCTGTACGAGGAGCGGGGCATCACGGCGTCCGGGCACGAGACGACGGACACGGACCCCGGGCTAGCGACGAGCCGGGACGACTATTCCCTCGAGGCGTACATCCTAGGGCTGAACCATTACCAGATCGAGCTGCTGGCGAACCTCGACGCGGTGCCGGAGTCCGGTGCGCTGGTGGTGGTGTCGTTCCCGAAGCCGGCCGGGGGGTCGGGGTTCCCGGCGCGGGTGTTCGCGATCCTGCCGTAGCGGGCGCGTTTGCCGCTCGGCGGGGGCGCTCCATATACTCGGTGTCTGCCTCTGTGGGGGTGTAGCTCAGCTGGGAGAGCGCTGCGTTCGCATCGCAGAGGCCAGGGGTTCGAATCCCCTCACCTCCACCACATCCTCGTCCTCGTCCTGCGTTTTTTTTCCTCGTTGCCGATCACTCCTCGGACGTGCTCATCCGGGCGCGGCTCTGCCACGTCGCGGGTGCGGCGGCGTGCGACACTCGGGATGGAGCAGCCGTGAGGCGGAAGGTGGTGCGCCATGGTCGGGTATGTGCCGAGCCCTCGGGAGTGGGTGCGGGAGCAGGTGGAGCTGTACGAGCGGTCGGGCGGCAAGGAGGGGACGGATCTGCGCGGGCGGCCGGTGATCCTCGTGACGCACCGGGGGCGCAAGAGCGGGGCGATCCGAAAGACGCCGCTGATGCGGGTGGTGGACGGGGAGCGGTACGTCCTCGTGGGGTCGATGGGCGGGGCGCCGAAGGACCCGGTGTGGGTGCACAACCTGCGGGAGCACTCGGAGATCGAGCTGCGGGACCGGGAGCGGGTGCAGTCGATGCGGGTGCG